>JAAZFE010000130.1 GCA_012511885.1 Lentisphaerota bacterium
AAAATCACATCTTCGATAGATTGTTGAAACATTATGAACAAAATCGTAAAAAGAATGACACCCCAACCAGCTGACGCCCACGATGTGGCGGACAAATGCCCTGATTTATAATATGTGAGAATGAAATGTTCAGAATTAATAACTGTAACAAATTGGTCACAAGCATGTTATATATTCTCATATTCTCACTTATTATAATATGTGAGAATAATTTTCAGCCGTGAGGTGAGGTAAAAATCGGGTTCAGATGCAAGGCGGGCGGGGCGATGCTGTATAGCATACTGCGAGCCCCGAATAACGCCGCAGACGAGTTGGAATCGTTGTGCCAAAGGGCAACATGGTTGAAAACTGATGAAAATCCGTCAAATTCCTCAACTGGCTGCTCTGCAAGAAAATGCGCTCATTTCAGCCATGTTGGTGAATTATCCAGGTTAGAGGAGGCGGGAGGGGTCGAGCTTGGTGAAGTCGGGGACGATTTGATCGGCCTGAGCCAATTCGGCGGGTAGATGGCTGGTGGTGAGCGCGATGACCGCCATGCTGGCGGCACGCGCGGCCTGAACGCCAGCGGGGGCGTCCTCGAACACGACGCACTGGTTGGGCTCCACGCCGAGCGCGGCGGCGGCGGCCAAAAAAATGTCCGGCGCGGGTTTGCCCCGGGTTACATCCTCGCCGGAGACGGTGGCTTGGAAGCAGGAAGCCAGTCCAAGAGCTTCCACGCAGAGGTCCAGATTGGCGCGGGGCGCGGAGGACGCCACGGCGCAGGGCACGCCGAGTTCGCGCGCGCGGCGGATGAAATCAACCACCCCGGGGATGGCATCAATGCCGCCCGCGCGGATCCAATCGCGGTAGATGGTTTCTTTTTCGAGGCCGATTTGCCGGGCCTCGGCCTCGCTGACAGGCCAGCGCAGGAGTTCGCGAATGACGGCGGTGGTCCGCAGGCCGCATTTGCCGATGTAGTCGGGTTGCAGCAGGGGATGGCCATGGCGTTCGGCCACGGCCGCCCACGAGTCCACATGGAGTTGGTTGGAGTCCACCACCACGCCATCGAGATCGAATAGAAACGCGCGCGATGTCAGGGCCGTCATGAGGGCGGCAAACTTTCGGGCGTGAAGGGCTGGGGATAGAGTTCGCCAATGGTGGTGGCGGCCAGAGAGAGCACCTGATTGTGGGCATCCACGGCTACGGCCAGAATACGGGCGTGATCGCCGACGGCAAACTCGCGGATTTTTTGCCGGCAAAGGCCGCAGGGGAACGCGTAGCCATCGGCGGAATGAACCGCCACGGCCAGAGCCTCCAGCTTCAGCGAGCCACTTCTGACCATGCAGTTGATGGCGTCCATTTCGGCGTGGGTCGTGAGGGTCATGTCGAGGGTTTCGACATTGATGCCGACATGAATACGGTTGCGGTCGTCGCGCAGGGCGGCGCCGCACTTGTAGTTGGAGTAGGGTGCGTGGGCCTTTTCGCGAACCTCGATGGCTTGGGCCACCAGGTCGCGGTCCGCCGCGCTGAGGTCGTCAAATTTCACGGTTTTCATCGGCGAGCACTCTACTGCCTTGCCGCGGGCATGGCAAGTCGCGCGCCGATATTCTAAGGAGCGCCGGGGCGCGAGGGACGCGTGCGCGCACGCGTACGAAACGAACCATCATAATATAGGGCTGACCCCTAGAGGCGGGAGACGCGCGCTCGCGCGCGCGTACGAATGGGTTCAAGGGTCAGGCTGGTATTGCATTCCTGCAAAGGGTTTTGCTAGGTTGTTCGGACGTATGGCCGCAAAAAAGAAGAAGGTTGGCAATGTTCGCCGGGAAGCCACCGGCATCCTGTTGCAGGCGGTTTGGCTGCTGCTGCTGCTGGCGCTGGCGTCCTACACCTGGCAGGACGTTGTCTGGGAACATTCGCCGCCGAACGACCCGACGGTGAATTACATCGGACCGGTGGGGGCCTGGGCGGCGTGGGGCATCTTCAAAGTGTTCGGGCTGGTCGGGTTTGTGTTCCCGCTGGCGCTGGCAATCTGGGGTCTGCTGATGATTTTTCAGTCCGCGGAGCGGGTCTGGCCCCGGGTTCTCTGGCTACTGGGGATTTTGTGCGCTCTGGGGGTGCTGGTGGATTTGCATGAGCCGTTCTGGAGCGGGCTTGCGGCGGACCGCCTGAATTTGAACCGGATGCCGGGGGGCCTGGTGGGCTTTTTTGTGGGACGAAACTTTTTGACGTGTACGCTGGGGGTGGTGGGGTCGGCCATTATCAGCATCGGGGTGATCGTTGGCGGGATCTTTTTTGTGTTGCGGGCGAATCCGGCCACGCTCTGGCGGGGGCTGGTGGGCATCTGGCAGGGGATGGCGGCGCGTCAGGAGGAGTGGGCCGCCAAACGGCGTACGGCCCAGCAGCAGGCGGCGCGCGAGGCGCGCCTGCTCGAAAAGGAGCGCCGACGCCTTGAGAAGGAACTGGAACGCGAGCGCCGCGCCCGGGAGAAGGATGATCGCGAACGGGAACGCGAGGAAGCCCGCCGCGAGAAGGAGGCCGCCAAGCTTGCCCGCGCGGAGGAGTTGCGGCGCGAGAAGGAGGAGGCCGAACAGCGCGAACGCGAGGCTGTACTGCAACGCCAAAAGGAGGCCGCCGAGCGTGAAGCGGCCCAGTTGAAGCAACAGATCGAGCAGCGCGAGGCGGAAATGCGGCGGGTGGCGGAAGTGCGCCGTCAGGCCGAGGCCAAGCGTCAGGCGGAAGCTGCCGCCGTGGCCGCCGCCACGGCAGCGAAAGCAGCCGCAGCCGCCGAAACGACGGCCGCCCAAGACGACGCGGGCGACCAGGCAGAGACGCCCGCCAAAAGCTGGGTCTTGCCGCCGATGGCGCTGCTGGAACCGATTCCCGAGGGCGCGGGGCGGCGGGCGTCGCCGGAGGATCTCGAACAGACCATTCAGACCATCCGCGGCACGCTGGCCGAGTTTGGCATTGAGGCGGAAGTGACGCACGTGGAACAGGGCCCCGCGGTGACCCGCTATGAGTTGCTGCCGGCGGCGGGGGTGAAGGTCGAGCGGATTGGCAATCTGGCCGCGAACATCACCCTGGCGCTGAAGGCCGACAGTGTGCGGGTGCAGGCGCCTATTCCCGGCAAGGGCGTGGTGGGCATCGAGGTGCCCAACCGCCGCGCCGCGCCGGTGGTGCTGCGCCAACTGCTGGAAAGTTCGGCCTGGATGACTTCCAAATCATCGCTGCCGCTGGCGCTGGGCCAGGACGTGGGCGGGCATGTGCTGCTGGCGGATCTGGCCACGCTGCCGCACCTGCTGATTGCCGGCGCGACAGGACAGGGCAAAACGGTCTGCATGAACTCGCTGCTGGCGGGGCTGCTGATGTCGCTGAACCCGGATGAGCTGCGCCTGATTTTGATTGATCCGAAAATTGTCGAGTTTTCGGGCTATAACGGATTGCCGCACCTGCTGACCCCGGTAATTACCAAGCCGAAGGATGTGATCCGCGGGCTGCGGATCGCCATTCAGGAAATGGAGCGCCGGTTCAAGCTGTTCCATCGGGCCAAGGTGCGCGACATTCGCGGATTCAACCACCGTCCGAAGGTCGAGCAGGCGGCGCTGTTCGAGGCCAATGGGGATCCGGCGGCGGGAGCGGCTGGCGGCACGCCCGAGGAGGAGCCGCTGCCGGACCGGCTGGCCTATTGGGTGATTGTGATTGACGAGCTGGCGGACCTGATGCTGATGGCCCAGCAGGAGATCGAGCCACAAATCCAGAAGCTGACCCAACTGGCGCGGGCGACGGGTGTCCACATGATTATCGCCACGCAACGGCCCACGGTGGATATTATTACCGGCACGATCAAGGCGAACATCCCGGGGCGGGTGGCTTTCAAGGTGGCGCAGAAGAACGACAGTCGCGTGATTCTGGATCAGGAGGGCGGCGACAAGCTGGTGGGCAAGGGCGACATGCTGGTGCTGACCGGCGCAAACAAGCTGATCCGCGCACAGGGCGCCTGGACCAAGGACGAGGAAATCCAGCGCATTGCCGACTATTGGAAGCAGCAGGATCGCCCCGCGTTTGACGGCCGCTTCGACGGCCGGAGCGGCGGGGGCGGCGCTGGCGGAGCGGGAGCCACCGAGATTGATGAGGAGGACGAGGAGCTGCTGCAGCAGGCCATCGAGGTGATCCGCCAGTCGCGCCGGGCCAGCACATCCTACATCCAGCGGCGGCTGCGCATCGGCTACACGCGCGCGGCGCGGCTGATTGATGTTCTGGAGGAGAAGGGCATGCTGGGCCCCATGCAGGGGACCGGCCCGCGCGAGATTCTGTTTCCGCTGGACGATCCGGAGGACGACCCGGGTGATTTCGACGAGGATGACGAACTGTCATAGCCTGAATAATTCACCAACATGAATGAAAGTATTGCAATTTATTGCTGAGCAACATGATATGACATTTTATAATTGGTTAACAGTTTTCATCCATGTTGTCCCTCGGTGCGACGATTCCGACCCGTCTGCGGCGTTATTCGGGGCTCGCAGGTTGTCCAACCAGCTTCGCCCCGCCTGCCTTGCATCCGGGCCGGACTTGTCGCATGAATTATCCAGGATAGGATGAACCGATGAGCAAATTGGGACCCCAGTTGCGGCAGGCCCGCGAAAGTTTGCATGTGACCATTGCCGAGGTCGCGGCCACCATCAAAGTCAAAGTGCTGGTGGTTGACGCGATGGAACGCGATGACTACTCGAGGTTGATTGCCCCGCCCTACGCCCGGGGATTTTACCGGCTGTATTGCGACTATTTGGGGCTGGATCCCGAGCCGTTTTATGAAGCCTATATGCGGGGATCAGGATTCTCGGCGGACAAGACCGACTTGATTCGCGAGCCCAGGAAGCCGGGGATTTTTGCGGGCATCAAAAAGCGCCTGCAGGAACAGCAGACCCGCAAGGAAACCCAGCAGAAGGCCCGAGAGATCGCGGAGGCGCAGGAGAAGGCGCGGCGGATGAAGGAGATCGAACAGGCGCGGCAGACCCGGCAGCAGGCGGAAGCCAAGCCGGACGCGACGCCTCATCAGGAGGAGCTGCCGTTGACGCCGAAGCCGGCTCCGAAACCCCGCCTGGTGCCTGATGCGCCGAAGCCGGAGCCGGTGGAGATGATTCCGGAATCCGTTTTGCCTGAGATCGAGGAGCCGGAAGTTACGGCATCCGTAGAACCGGAATCTGCACTGGAGCCTGTGACGGATATTGCGCCACCGCCCCCGGTGACGCCCGAGCCGGAAGTTGTGCCGGAGCCTCTGCCGGAGCCCCCCCCGCCAGCGCCCCAGCCTGAGCCGAAGAAAAAAATCAAACCCGCCCCCCGGAGCAAAGCGCCCGCCGGGCAGGCCTCCCTGGTTGAGCCGGAGGCGGAGTTGCCGTTTTCGGGCACCGACCTGCATGTAAAAACAGCTCACGACAAGGAACGCTCAGCCAAGCAGGATGCCGAGCAGCGCGCCCGTCTGGCGGAATCCAAGCGTCGTCAGATGGAAGAGTCGCTGCGCCAGATGGAAGATGAAGTCCGGCGCGCCAAGGAAGAGGTGATCCGCCAGGAGCGCGAGGAGATCGAACGCAAGGCGATTGAGGCGGAACAGAGCCGGCGTCAGTTGGCAGCGGAACTCAAGCGTCGCGAGGAAGCCGAACAACTGGCGCGGGAAGAAGCTGAAGAACGCATGCGGCAAGAGGCTGAACGCCGGGCGCGCAAGGAAGAAGAGCTGCTGGCCCGGCAGGAAGCCGAACGCCATCTCCGCGAAGAAGCCGAAGACCAAATCCGTAAGATTGATCAGGAACGGCGCGAGCTGGAGGCGGAACTGAAACGCCACGAGGAGGCCGCGCGCTTGGAACGCGAAGCGGTCGAGCGTCTCTGGCAGGAAGAAGAAGAGAAGCGCGCGCAGGCCGAGGCCGAGCAACTGGCGCGTGAAAAAGCCGAACGCGAGGCGCGCGAACAGGCCGAGCAAAAAGTCCGCGAGATCGAGGAAGACCGGCTCAAGCTCGAAGAAGAGCTGCGGCGATTCGAGGAGAACAGCCGGCTCGCACGCGAGGAAGCCGAACGCAAGGCGGCGGAAGAAGCCAAACAGCGCGCCAACGAAGAGGCGGAACAGCAGGCGCGCGAGGAGGCCGAACGCAAGGCCCGCGAAAAGGCTGAGAAGCAGTTTCAGAAGGCGGAAGAAAAACGTCAAAAGCTCGAGGAAGAGCTGCGTCGTCGTGAAGAGGAGGCCCGGCTTGCCGCCGAGGAGGCCGCACGCAAGGCCGCCGAGGAGGCCGCCCAGCGCGAGCAGGAACGCCTCGAGCAGGAAGCGCGCGAGGAGGCCGAACGTCAGGCGCGCCTGGCCGTTGAGCAACAGGTGCGCGAGGCCGAGGAACGACGTCGCTTGCTCGAAGAGGAACTGGTCCGGCGCGAACAGGAAACCCAGTTGGCCCGCAAGGAGGCCGAGAAGCAGGCGCTGATGGACGCGGAGCGGCGCGCGCAGCTCGAAGCCGAATGGCAGGCGCGCGAGGAAGCCGAACGCCAGGCCCGGGAAGCGGCCGAAGAGCAGGTGCGCCAAACCGAGGAGCGTCGCCTGCAACTCGAAGAAGAGCTGCTGCGGCGCGAGGAGGAAGCCCGTCTGGTCGCCGAGGAAGCCGAACGCCAGATGCAGGAGGAGGCCGAACGCCGCGCACAGCTCGAGGCGGACTGGCAGGCGCGGCAGGAGGCCGAACGCCAGGCCCGGGAAGCGGCCGAAGAGCAGGTGCGTCAAACCGAGGAGCGCCGCCGGCAACTCGAGGAGGAATTGCAGCGGCGCGAGGAGGAAGCCCGCCTGGCCGCCGAGGAAGCCGAGCGCCAGATGCAGGAGGAGGCCGAGCAGCGCGCGCAGCTCGAGGCCGAATGGCAGGCGCGGGAGGAAGCCGAGCGCCAGGCTCGCGAAGAGGCCGAACAGCAGGCGCGGGATATTGAGGCGCATCGGCGCAAACTGGAAACCGTACTGACCCAGAAGGAAGAACAGGCCCGGGAAGAACGCGAAAAGCTGGAGGCGCTGCTTCAGGAGGAGGCGGATCGCCGCGCGGCGGAACAGGCCGAACATGCCGCCCGCGAGGAAGCCGAACGGCAAGCCCGCATGGAGGCGGAACGCCAGGTGCAGGAGGCGCAGGAGATTCAGCGCCAGATGGAAGAGGCTTTCCAACGCCGGGAGGTCGAGGTGCGTATCGCCCGCGAGGAGGCGGTGCGGATTCAGGAGGAATCCAACCGTCAGACCCGCGAGGCGGCGGAATCGAAGCTGCGCGAGGCCGAAGAGCGGTATCGCGAACTGCAGGAGGAATTGGCGCGGCAGGAGGAGGATGCCCGTCTCGCGCGCGAGGAAACCGAGCGGCGGATGCAAGAAGAAGCTGAGCGCCGCGCGCAGGTCGAAGCCGAATGGAAGGCGCGCGAGGAGGCCGAACGGGCCGCGCGCGAAAAGGTCGAGCACCAGGTTCAAGTGGCCGGACAACGTTTGGAGGAGCTGGGCGCCGAGCTGCAACGCCGCGAGGAGGAAACCCGCCAAGCCCACGAGCAGGCCGAACGGCAGGCGCGGGAGGAAGCCGAGCGCCGCGCGCAGGTTGAAGCCGAATGGAAGGCCCAGCAGGAGGCGGAGCGGATTGCCCGCGAGGAGATCGAAGAACGCGCGCAAATGACGGCGACCCGGTTGCGCGATCTCGAGGAGGAACTGATCGCGCGGGAGGAGGACGCCCGCGAGGCGCGCGAGAATCTTGAAGCGCGAATCCGTGAAGAGGAAGAAAACCGCGCCCTGGTCGAACAGGAGCTGAAGGAGCGCGATGCCGCTGCGCGGCGCGCTAAAAAGGACTTTGAAGCCCAGGCCCGCCAAGCCGCCGAAAAGCAGCAGGAACTTGAAGCCGAACTGGCGCAGCGCGAGGTCGCCGCGAGGCAGGCGCGTGAAGATTTCGAACGGCGCACCCTGGAGGAGGCCGAGCGCCGGGCCGAGGCGGAAGCGGAGCTGAAAGCCCAACAAGAGGCCGAGCAGACCGCACGCGAGGAAGCGGAACTGAAGGTGCGGATTTCGGAAGAGCGGCTGAGCGATCTCGATGCCGAGCTGGCGCGGCGTACCGAAGAAGCGGCTGCCATGCGCCTCGAAGCCGAACAGCGTTTGCAGGAAGAGCAGCAGAATCGCGAACGCATGGAGGCCGAACACCAGAAGCGGGCGAAGGCCGAACAGGCCGCCCGCGAGAAGGTGGAGCGCAAGGCGCAGGAAACCGAGGAACGCCGCCGCAAACTGGAAGACAAGCTGCGTGACATGGAACGCGAGGCGGTTCGGGCGCGCGAAGAGGCCGAGGCCAAGGCGCTGGAGGAGGCGCAGACGCGGGAACGTCTGGCCGCGGAACAAGCCGTCCGCGAAGAGAATGAACGTCAGGCACGGCTGGTGGCGGAGCAGAAGATCCAGACGGCCGAGACGCGCATGGCCCAGTTGATCGCGGAACTGGCGCAGCGCGAGACCGAGGCCCGCCGGGCTCAGGAAGAGATCGAACTGCACGCGGTGGCCGAGCAGGATGCCCGGACCCGTGAAGAGGAAAGCCGCAAGGCTTATGAAGCCGTCCAGGCCGGTCGCGCGGCAGCGGAAGAGCGGCTGCAGGCCGAAGAACAGCGGCGTCAGCAGCTTGAGGAAGAGCTGGCCCGGCGCGCGGAGGAGGCAGAGCGGCTGCAAGCCATGGCCGCCCAGCAGGCCGAAGAGGCCGCGCGTCAACGTACGAATTTGGAAGCCGAACTGGCGGCCCGGCAGGCGGCGGAGGAAGAATTGCGCGTAGAGATCGCGCAAAAAGCCGAGGCGGCCGAGGAACAGCGCGGTCATCTTGAAAAATTATTGCAGGCCAAGGAGCTGGAAGTGGCCCAGGCCCGCGAGGTTGCCGAACAGCGCGAGCAGGAGGAGGCGGAACGCCGCGCCCGGGAGGAAAGCGAACGTCGTTCCAGCGAGGAGGCCACCCGGCGGCGGCACGCCGAGGAGTTGGAGCAGGTCCGGACCGAGACCCTGCAACGCGCCCGCGAGGAGGCGGAGCGGCAACTGGCGCAAGCCGAGGAAGAGTTGCGCGCACGCGAAGAGGCTGAACGGCAGGCGCGCTTGGCGCTCGAAGCGCGGATGAGCGAATCCAATGAACAGCGACAGCGGCTCGAAGAGGAGCTGGCGCGACTTGAGGAAGAGTCGCGTTTGGCGCGTGAAGAGGCGGAACGCCAGACCACGCAGGATACCGAGCTTCGCGAGCGGGAGCGGCAGGCCCGGGCGGCGCGCGAAGAGGCGGAGAAGCAGGCGCGTCAGGCTCTGGAAGAACGGATGGCCGAGGCGGACGAGCAGCGCAAGCGGCTTGAGGCCGAGCTGGCCCAGCGCGAAGAGGAAACCCGGCTGGCCCGCGAAGAGGCCGAGCGCAAGGCCGCGGAGGAGGCCGAGCGGCGCGAAGAGGCGGAACGACAGGCCCGCCTGACTCTCGAAGAACGGATGGGCGAGGCAGAAGCCCAGCGGAAATATCTGGAAGGGGAACTGGCCCGGTTGGAGAAGGAAGCCCGGGTGGCGCGGGAGGCTCAGGAGGCCCGCGAGGCGGATCTCGTGCAGCGCCACACCGAGGAACTTGAACGGGTTCGCCAGGAAGCCTGGGAACGCGCCCGGCAGGAGGCCGCTGAACAGATTGCCCGCTTTGAAGAGGAGAGGATAGCCGCGCACAAGCGTGAACTCGAGGCCGTGGCGGCGGCGCGAGCGGCCCAGCAGGCCGCGGCATCCGCACAGGAGGCGGCGCGAGCGGTGGCAGCATCCGCCAAGGCGGATACTCAGCCTATTGCGGTGGAGGTCCCGAAGCCGAGCGCGTTGTTCCCGGAGCAGCCGGCGGCCAAAGAACCGCCACGGCGCAGGGAATCGTTGTCCGCGCCGGTGGTGGCGCCGCCGAAGCCCGCAGTCAAGCCGAAGGAACCGCCCCGCGAAGCTCAGCCTGTCAAGGTTGCGCCGACGGCTGTCACGCGCCCGCCCAAGAAACGCAAAGTGCCGAGCCTGGCCTTGCGGACCACGTTGACGGGCGCGGGGCGGACGGTGGCCAAGGGGGTGTCGCGGGTGCCATGGCAGGCTTGGCGGACACTGGCGGGACTTTTGGTGATCGCGCTGGCGTGGGGCGTATTTGCCAAGATTCACGCTCGCCGCGCGGAGAAGAAAGCGGACACGGTGGTGGTGTCGCGCCCGTTGACGACACCCTGGATTCCGGCTCCGGAGCCCTATCTGGACTGAGGGGAGCGCGTTGATGAATTTGCCCAACACTCTGACCACCAGCCGGCTGATTGCCGCGCTGATCATGATGCTGGTGATGGCGCTGCCGCTGCCCCATTCCACGCTGATCGCCTTTATGATTTTTGTGGCGGCGAGCATCACGGACTATTGGGACGGGCGTCTGGCCCGCGGCTCACACGGGGTGACCGCGTTCGGGAGGCTGATGGATCCGCTGGCGGACAAGGTGCTGGTGAGCGCGGCGCTGGTCGGTTTTGTGGGGATTCGGCTGCAGTATGAGCCGCATTATTCGCTGGTGCCGGCGTGGGTGGTGGTGGTGATCATCGCGCGGGAATTCGCGGTGACCGGCCTGCGCCTGCTGGTGGCCACGCGCGGCGACGGCCGGATTGTGAGCGCGTCCAACTGGGGCAAGCTCAAGACGGTCTGGCAGATGGTGGCGATTATCGCCACGTTTGTTTTGCTGGCGATCCGCGAGAGCCTGCTGCCGGTTTTGGAATTGTCCGAAAAGTTCCTGAGGCAGTATGATGGGGCCTTTGTGATTACGTCGTGGATTTTGTCCTCGGGCGTGGTGGCGGTGACGCTGATTTCGGGCTGGAAATATTTTGCGGCGCATTGGGATTTGGTGACCGAGGAGATGTAGCGGCGGGCGGCAACCCGTTGAAGGGAGAAGCAGGATGAAGATCAAGTGGATGTGGATGGCATGTTTGGGCGCGACGACCGCCCTGGCGGAAGAGGCCGCGCCGGTGGCCGAGAAACTGACCCCGAGGCAGCTCATGAACATGGGCGGCTGGCTGATGTATGCGCTGGTGCTGCTGTCGGTGCTGGGCGTGGCGCTGATCGTGTACTACGCGCTGGTGCTGCGGGCGCGCAACATCGCGCCGGTGGCGCAATCGCTGCGTCTGCGGGAACTGCTCAAGGAGAAGCGCCTGCGCGACGCGCGCGAGCTGTGCGCGCAGCAGCCGACGGCCCTGGCGGCGATTGCGGCGGCGGGCCTGGATTTTCTCAAGGAGAACCCGTCGGCCAAGCCGGGCACGCTCAAGGAAGTGATGGAGAGCGAGGGCACCCGCCAGGCCGGCCGGATGCAGAACATGATCCACTATCTGCTCGACCTCTCGGCGGTGGCGCCGATGGTGGGGCTGCTGGGCACGGTGATCGGCCTGCTCAAGGCGTTCAACAATGTGGCGTTTGACCTGGCCAAGGCGCGTCCGATGGAGCTGGCGGCCGGAGTGGGGCAGGCCCTCATTACCACTATTGCCGGCTTGATCATCGCGATTCCCGCGATGATCGCCTACGCGGCGTTCCGCGGGAAGGTCATGAAGCTGACCGGTCAGATGGAAGGGGCGGCCACGGGCCTGCTGGCGGTTTTGGAAAACCGGGACGACTGACATGAACTTCCTCAAGAAGAACAACTTCACCCCGGCGGGGGGGGTGCCCCTGACGCCGATGATCGACGTGGTTTTTCTGCTGCTGTGCTTTTTTGTGGCCAGCCAGATTTTCGCGCAGTGGGAGACCGAGATCCAGGTGACGCTGCCGACGGCCACCACCGGCGAGCGGCCGCCGCGGCTGCCGGGCGAGGTGATTGTGAACGTGCTGGCGGACGGCACGGCGATTGTGAACGGCCAGCGGCTGGATGACGCGCAACTGCGCGGGATGATGAACCGCCTGGTCCAGCAGTTCCCGGGGCAGCCCGTGCTGCTGCGCGCAGACAAGGCCACGGCCTATGAGCATGTGGTGCGCGTTTTGGACACCTGCCGGCAAGCCGACATCTGGAACATCTCTTTCGCGACGCTGGCGTCGGGCGGTTAGCCCGGAAGCGGTGATTCATCGGAATGAACAAGCATCCGTTCATTGAGTGGCCGCGCGCCGGCGGGCCGCGCCGGCGGCGTTGGGCGGCCGCCTGCGCCGGGCTCGTCCTGCTTATGGCGGGCGCAAACGCCCGGGGGCTGACGGCCGAGGAACAGGCGCGCTTCGCGGACGGCATCTATCTGCGCGGCTATTATGAAACCGCGGTCAGCGAATATCTTCTTTTCCTGCGCGACCACTTGGGGCATGAGCGGACGCCTGATGTGCTCTACCGGACGGGCGAATGCTACCGGCAGATGAACAATCAGGCCGGCGCGGAACGCTTCTACAAGCGGGTGGCGGATGAATATCCGGATACGCTCCAAGCGGCCCGGGCCATGCTGCGCCGCGCGGAGGCGGCTCTGGCCGATGAACGCACCGATGACGCGCGCGCGCTGCTCAAGGCGCTGCTCAAAACCAAGCCGGGCGGGGAGATCGCGGCGGCCGGCCTGCATTACCTCGGTCTGACGGAACAAAAGGCGGGGGATTCCGAGGCAGCTGCCAAGGCGTTTGGCGAGATTCTCAAGAAGCACGGCGACACGCCCCAGGCCACGTTCGCGGCGCTGGAGCTGGCCAAGCTGGGCGAGGCTGAGAAAGCCGAAGCGGACAAAATGACGGGCTGGTTCGAGGCGGCGGTGAAGGCCGCGGCCACGCCCGGCGCCCGGGCCGAGGCGATGTACCGCTGGGGCGAGTGGGCCTATCAACGGGGCCAATACCAGTTGGCCGCCGATGTTCTGCAGTCGCTGCAGATGGAGCTGCCCGAGGAACGCCGGGCGAGCGACGCGCTGCTGATCGCGGCCTGGAGCTTTTACTATTTGGGGCGGACCGCGGAGGCGCTGGATGACGCCGAAAAGCTGATCGCTAACGCGCAGGACGCGGAAACGGCGGCTTCGGGGCGTTATCTGCGGGCCAACTGCCTGCGGCGGATGAACCGCGACGGCGAGGCCCTCCAGGACTATGAATATGTGGCGGGCAACCATCCCGGCACCACGTTCGCGGGGCGGGCGGCCTATGAAATCATGGTGACCCACTTCAAGCGCGGCGACTATGCCAAGGCGCTCTCGGCGATGCCGGGGCAGCCGGACAAGTCGCAGGCGGCGGATGTGCTCTGGATGCGGGCGGAATCGGAGCGGGAACTCGGGCGGCTTGAGCTGGCCCGCGCGCGTTACGAAACGCTGTTGACGGATTTCTCCAAGTCGGCGCAAGCGCCGGCCGCCCTGATGCGCCTTGGGGCGATGGCGCGCGCGGCCGGCCAGCATGCCGAGGCGGCCGACCGGTTCCGCCGGGTGGCCGATGATTATCCGCGCTATGAGGGCGTGGCGGACGCGTTGAAGGAAGCCGCGCTGGCCCGCCAAAGCGGCGGCGACGCGGCCCAGGCGCTCGAAGACTGGAATGCCTTGCTCGTTAAAAAGATTCCCGCCGAGGCGGCCGCCGAAGCGCGCCTGCACAAGGCGCTGGTGCTGATTGACCTGAACCGGGGCGCGGAAGCCGCCGCGTTTCTGGATGAGCTGCTGGCCGCGAAACCGCCAGCCGGCCTCGCGGCGCAGGCGCACTATTGGCGGGGCACGTTGCTGGCCGGGGCAGAAAAATGGAGCGAGGCCGAAAAGGCTTTCCGCGCCTGTCTGGAGTCTGGGCCGGACGCGAGTACGGCGTCGCTGGCGCGGTTGTCGTTGACCCAGGCTTTGCAGCGCCAGGGGCGGATGGATGAAGCGGCCGACCAGGTGGAGGCGCTGGCGGGCGATGCCCGGCAGGTGGCGGACAATCCCGCGCTGATGGAGTGGCTGATCCGCCACCGCTTCGACCAGGAGGACACCCCCCGCGCGCTGAAGGCGGCCGAGGCCCTGGCCGCTCACGCCGCCGAACCGTCGTGGCGGCAGATGGCCTGGTATCGGGCGGGCATTTGCCGGACGGAACTGGGCCATGAGCAGCAGGCCATCGCGGCCTTTGAAAAGGCCGTGGCCCAGGACGCGCGCACCCGGGAGGGGGCCGAAGCCCGGTTGCTGCTGGCCATGCTGGAGCTCAAGACCGGCAGCCTGGCGCGCGCCGAGGAGTATTTCGCGGCGGCGGCGGAAAGCGCGATGGATGACGACGCGCTCAATCTGCGCGTGCGGGCATATTTCGGGCTGGGGGAGACGGCCGAGGCCGCCGGCGACCGGGACAAGGCCGCGCGGCATTTTATGAGCGTGGCCGTGCTCTATGACGACCCCGAATGGACGCCGCGCGCGCTGTTCCGCGCCGGACAGCTTTATGAGAAATCCGGCAATGCCGCCGCGCAAAAATCGGCCTGGGACGAGCTGCTTGAACGCTATCCGGAATCCAGTTTCGCCCGGCAAGTCGAGGCCATGAGTCCGTGAACCTCGAGTGGAACATCCGCTCCTGCGCCGACCACTGCGGCAGTTGCCAGCGCAAGTTCGAGGATGGCGAGTCGCTGCTGTCGAGTTTGGGTTTCACGGCCGAGGGCTATCAGCGTGCGGATTATTGCCTGATTTGCGCCGAAAAACGGGCGGAAGAGGCGGAAAATACACAAGAAATCAGTTCCTGGACCGCGATTTGGCGCGCGCCTGCGCCCAAAACGGCCGAACCGCTCAAAAAAGAGACTGCCGAGACTCTGCTGCGCGAAATGATGGAAACCGAGGATCCGTCGCGGCGGAACGTCATTTTTATTTTGGCGGTCATGCTCGAGCGCCGCCGGATTTTGGTCGAGCGCGAGGTGCAACTGCAACCGGACGGGGGCAAAATCCGACTCTATGAGCATAAACAGACCGGCGAGAGCTTTGTGGTGCCGGATCCGCAACTGAAATTGGATGAAATCGAAACCGTACAACAGGAAGTGGTCGAATTGCTGGGCATGGAAGCGCCGGAACATGCCAAATCAGCGGTTTTGAACGAAAAAACGGCCAAAAACGACGAAAAATCGTGATTTTTCGAAGAAAATCCGTCCGATGACCTCGATGCCGCCGGAGACAAAAAAAGTGCCAAACATGTTGAAAAAAGCCGACTTTTTGCGATTTTTTGCGATATTTTGCGTTTTTTTCGCGTTTTCGGGCCATTTTTCGAGGATTTGGGCGGAATCGTCGCTTCCCGGGCTGCCTTGGGATGACCCGCCACCGGAATTTTGGTTTCCGGTGGGTGAGGAGATTGATTATTACATTCAGTGGGGTGTTTTTACGGTGGGCGAGGCGACCGCCAAGACGGCCTGGACCAATGTTGACGGTCGGCGGCTGCTGACCCTGACCGTCGAGGCGGAATCCAACGGCATTGTGGAAAAAATCTACCCGGTGAAGGAGTTTTTGCAGACGGTGGTGGATCCGGTGACATTTTTGCCGCTGAGCTTTGTCAAAAAAAGCAGGGAGGGACGGCGCGAGCACGATGAAATCACCACGTTTGACCATAAAACGCTCAAGGGGCATTGGTACTCGAAGAAAAAACAAAAAGAAAAGCACTTCGACATCCAGCCCGACACGCGCGACCTGATGGGGCTGATGTATTGGATTCGCAAGGATCCGATCGGTCCGCGGGAAACCCGCCACTATGAAGTGATGACTGACGAAAAGCTCTATGAACTGATTGTTGAAGCGGGCAAGCGCGAGCCGGTGAGTTTGCAAAAATATGGCCGGGTGAAGTGCATCAAAATGGAGCCCAAGGGGAAGTTTGACGGAATGTTCATCCGCAAGGGGCGGATGTGGCTGTGGCTGTCGGACGATGAACGCTACGCGATTTGCCGCGTGGCGGCCAGCGTGCCGGTGGCCAGCATCAAAATCATGTTGAAGAACATTCGCGGCCCGGGCGATGATTTTTGGGTGGCCGACTGAACGCGAGGGCCGCGGCCTGAGGAACGCGCGGAGCAGTTGGACCACCTTCGAGAGAGGAGACCGAGGATATGGCGATCACCCAAAAACGTGCCAGGGAACTGCTGCGCAAGTTTCCCAAACGCCGCATTCTGGTGGTGGGCGACCTGATGCTCGACCGCTTTGTTTATGGCAGCGTGGAGCGGATTTCGCCCGAGGCGCCGGTGCCGGTGGTGTATGTGACCCAGGAAACCTCGATGCCGGGCGGGGCCAGCAATGTGGCCTGCAACATCCGGACGCTGGGCGGACGCGCGGCGGTCGGCGGCATGATCGGCAAGGACGCGGCCGGGGTGGAGCTGCGCTGGTTGCTGACCCACGCGGGCGTGGACGTGGAAAGTGCCATGATGTTTGCCGGGGCCAGCACGACCGTCAAGGAGCGCATCATCGCGGAGCGCCAGCAGGTGGTGCGCGTGGATTTTGAGCGCGCCCCGACCTGGACCGAGAAGCAGCGCGACACTTTTCTGACCATGCTGGCGCTGCAACTCGACCGCGCGGACGGGGTCATTCTCGAAGACTACAAGAAGGGAGTGATTACGCAGCCGGTGGCGGACCTGGTGATGGAGATGGCCCAACGCCGCAAGATTCCAGTGTGCCTCGATCCCAACGCGCGCAGCACGCTGGCGCTTTCCGGGCTTACGCTGGCCACGCCGAACCGCAAGGAGGCCTTCGCGCTGGCGCGGATGACGGATCCCGGGCCGCGGGACAATCCGTTGACCGACAAGCCCCTGCGCCAGGTGGGCCGGCTGCTGATGGACAAGTGGAACCTCGAACATCTGGCGATCACGCTGGGGGCGCAGGGCATGTATTTGATGTCGCGCGGGCGTCCGCCGCGCCACGCGCCGACGCGCGCCCGCGAGGTGTTTGACGTGAGCGGGGCGGGCGACACGGTGATTGCCACCTGCACGATGGCGCTGGTGGCTGGCGCGAGCTTTACCGAGGCAGTGGATCTGGCCAACATTGCCGCGGGGGTGGTGATTGGCAAGATCGGCACGGCCTCGTGCACGCCGGACGAATTGCTGGCCTATATGCGCGGATCCCGCAAATGAGTGCGCGGGTGGTGGGTGTCATTCCGGCCCGGTGGGGCTCGACGCGCTTTCCCGGCAAGAGCCTCGCGCCGGTGGCCGGCAAGCCCCTGCTGGCATGGGTGATCGAACGCGCCCGGCAGGCGCGCCGGCTGGACGGGGTGCTGGTGGCCACCGACGATGAGCGGATTGCCGCGGTGGCCGCCGCCAACGGCGCCGAAGCGGTAATGACGCGGCCCGAGCATCCCTCCGGGACCGACCGCATTGCCGAAGCCATCGAGGGGCGCGCCGCGGATGTGGTCATCAATATTCAGGGCGACGAGCCGCTGATGGATCCGGCGTTGGTGGACCGGGTGGCCGAGCGTCTCGCGAGCGACGCCAACTGGGACATGGCCACCGCGGCCACGGCCATCGCCGCAACCGACGAGCTGCACAATCCGAATGTGGTCAAGGTGGTGCGCGCCGACGACGGCGCCGCGCTCTATTTTTCGCGCGCGCCGATTCCCTTTGTGCGCGGCGGCAGCGGGCGTTTTGCGCCGACGCCCTCCGCGCACTGGCGGCATATCGGCCTGTATGGCTATCGGCGCGCTTTTCTCGAGCGCCTCGTGCGCACGCCGCCGCATCCGTTGGAGGAGCTGGAGAAGCTCGAACAACTGCGCGCGCTGGCGCTGGGGGGCCGCATCCTGGTGCTGGAAACCGCGGATGCGGGCATCGGGGTGGATTCGCCGGAGGATGTGCCCCGCGCCGAGGCGCTGCTGCGTCAGGCCGGCCTCATCTGACCGGGCGCGGTGTTGTCCCGGCGCTGGATCAGAGCCAGCCGCGCTGGCGGTAGTCCGCGATGACGTCGCGGACTTCTTCTTCGAGGGTGAGGGCGGGCCGATAATCGAGTTCGGCGCGGGCTTTGGCGATGTTGTAGGCGCGATCCTTGGCATAGAAGTCCACGCGTCGGCGGTAGAGGGGCGGGGGGATGCGCAAGGGCACGCAGACGGCCTCGCACAGACCGCCCAGCATCTGCATGGGTTTGAGGGGCAGACGCAGCCAGGGGGGGGGCACGCCAAGCTGGGCGGCCACGATTTCACAAAATTCGCGCAGGGTCATCGAGCGTTCGCCGGCGATGATGTAGGCCTGGCCGTTGCGCTCCGTGTGATCCATGGCCAGGAGGAAGGCGCGGGCGAGATCGCGGTTGTCGAGATAGTGAACGAGGGTGTCGCCTGTGCCCACGTAGAAGAAGCGGCGTTTGGCAATCATGCGGAACATTTTTCGGAAGCGGGTGTCGCCCGGGCCGTAGATCATGGCGGGGCGGATGACCACACCGGGCAGGCGGCCGGAACGGTAGGCTTCCAACACGAGTTTTTCGGCCTCCACCTTGGTTTCCTGATAGATGTCGCAGGGGGCGTAGGGGGCGGTTTCGTTGGCGGGCGGGTTTTCGAGGTGGCCGTGCACGCCGCAGGTCGAGCAATAGATCATCCGCAGGTTGCCGGCGGCGATGGCGGCATCCATCACGTTGCGGGTGCCCTGGACATTGGTGTCCCAATAGGCCTGGTCGGGCACGTTGGCCTGACGGAAGAGCGCGGCAATATGGAAGATGCCGTCCATGCCTTGGGCATGTTTCCGCAGGGCGTCGGCGTCGCGGACATCGCCGATCACTTTATCGAGGTTGGGGTGGTCCATGCCGTCGAGCTGCCCTGAGCGGCGGGCCATGGCGCGGACGCGGTCGCCGCGGGCCAGCAGGTGGCGGGTGATTTCGGAGCCGACAAAGCCGGCGGCGCCGGTCACCAGATAGGTTTTGGGCGCGGATGACGGGGCGGAGGATGTTCCTGGGGTGTCCATGCCGGCAAGATGGCAACGGGCTTGCAGTTGCCAACGACTTCCCCAGCAGGTATAACGGGAGATAAACCAAAACAGGCGGAGGCAGTTTGGCCAATTTGCAGAGAATCACACTATTGGGATCGTCGTCGGGGCGCAACTCCGGCGACGCCGCACTGATTGCGGCGATTATGGATGATGTGGACCGGGCGTGCGGCCGCGAGCTGACCTATGACATTCCGACGCTGCGGCCGGCGTATATTCGCGACCACTATCCCAACCGCACGCGCCCGGTGGGGATGATGCCCTGGCACGGGGCACTGCGCATGCTGGGCGCGCCGACCGCGCTGGCGCTGCGGCGGGCGGACGCGGTGGTGATTTTTGACGCGGTGCTGTTTGACCGTTCGCTGTTCAATCCGCTGTTCAATTTCATGTCAACGCTCCACTTCCTGCTGCCGCTGGCCATGCGGCGGGGGACGCCGCTGGTGGCGTACAACGTGGGGGTGGGGCCGGTGGACACGCCCGCGGGGCGGCGCATGCTCAAGGCTCTGGCCGAGCGCATGCTCTTTATGACCGTGCGCGACAGGGAATCGCTGGAGCTGTTGCGCGAGATCGGCGTGCAGAATCCGCGCATCCGCCTGACGGCCGACGCGGCCCTGAACGCGCCATCGTGGACGGCGGAGCAGGTGGCGCCGGTCTATCGCGCGGCGGGCGTGGACCCGGATCAACCCAAGCTGGGCATCAACATCAACCGCTATCTGGACACCTGGGCTTCGGCGGGGCGGGTCTCGATGGGACGCGAGGCGTTTCTGGATGTGTTTGCCAGGGCGCTGATCCGGTTTCATGAGGCAACCCCCGTGCCGATCGTCTTTGTGACCACGCAGCATCATGACGTGGATTTGACCCGGGCGTTGATGGAGCGGCTGCCCGCCAACGTGCCGACCGCGCTGATTGACAACCGGCAGTATGACCACGCGGCCATCAAGGGCATTCTGCGGCATCTGGATCTGCTGTGCGGCATGAGGCTGCACTCGCTGATTCTGGCCTCGGCGGAATACACCCCGATTGTCGGCATCACCTATCAGCCCAAGGTGGGCTCCTATTTCCGCGAACTGGGCCTGGGTGAACGGACGCTGTCATTCGACGACTTTACGCCGGAGCGCCTCTGCGAGCACATTGCGGGCGGCTGGCGCGACCGGGACGAGTTGCGTTCGGCGCTGAAAAAGCGCATTCCCGAGTTGCAGGCCAGGGCGGGGGAAAGCGCGGAGCTGATGGCGGCGCTGGACCGGGGGAGGGCGGAGTTCGAGGCCCGCTGGGCAACCCTTGGGAACGGATAGGAGCAGCGCATGGCGCGCTGGCGCAGCAATCTGCCGGTTCTAGCCGGAACTCTTGCGGCCAGTTGGCTGGTGTTCATGGTCATGTCATGGCCTCTGGCACGGCACATGACCGAAGCGATTCCCTCGTCGGCTCAAAATGTCGAGAGCCCGCCCATCCGGGCGATGATTCCGGGCGATCATCTCCAATTGCTGCATCACTACGATTTGATGCGCGACATGCTTCACGGGCGCATCGCATGGTTCAGCAATCCCTATGAGTTCAATCTGGGTGATGACGCGGCCGGCTACCGGCCGGGGGGCTATTTCCTGCCGATGTCAGCGGTCTATGCGGCGGTGGCTGAACGCTGGGGGCAGGCGCTGGGGTGGAACCTGACCCTGTGGCTGACGGTGGCCTTCAGCGCGTATTTTTCGTGGCGCTGGCTGCGGCGGTTCACGGATGACCGGCTGGCGGCGGCCCTGGGGGTGGCCGTGCTGCTGCTGGCGCCGTTTCGCTGGATCAGCCTGCTGGGGGGCAGTCCGACAGGGGCGGCGCTGATGTGGCTGCCACTGCTGGCCTGGATGCTGGATGTGGCGATCACCCGGGGGACGCTGGCCTCGGGATTCGGCCTGGGCTTTGCCGTGTTTGCCCTGTTTTGGGCGGACATGCAGATTTTTTATCTCACAATGCTGTTCGTGCCAGTGTGGGCGCTGATGAGCCTGCTGGGGCACGACGAACGGCTGCCATGGCGCAACTGGTGGCGGCCGGTGCCGGGAGGGGGGCTGTTCCTGATCCTGATTGCGGCGGGTTATCTTTGGCGCAAGCCCTATCTGGCGTCCTCGACCATGGGGGGCGGGCGCGATGTGGTCGAGGTGCTTTTGTTCTCGCCACATCGGCAAGGATTCCTGTTCGGGGGGGCCGGCGCCGACGGCTGGATTTTCCTGGGTATTTCGGTGGTCGTGGCGATGGCCATTGCTTGGGGACGGCTGCTGGCGCAGTCCTTGAATGACGGCACCCGGCGGCGCGACTGGGGACGGTTTGCGCTGGCCTTGGTGGTTTTGCTGGCGCTGGCGGGCGGGGGTGGCCTCGCGCTGGGGATGCAGAGCCCGGCGGGCGGCTATCTGATCCAAAAGGCCCGGGCCCTCTTGCCGCACTATGACATGATTCGGCAGCCGGCCAAGATCATGGCGCCGCTCCTGATGGTCGTAGCCTGGCTGGTGACCGCCGGACTGGCGCGGCAACCGGGCGACCGTCTCCTGTGGCGGCGCTTCAAAGCGGGCGCGGCCGCGGTTTGCCTGCTCGGCCTGATCTTGGAGGTGACCGCCTCCTTTTCAGCCACGCTCTGCCTGCTGCCCCCGGAGCAGGGCGCCTATGACCGGGTCGCGCGCGAGGCCCGGCGCGACCGTGAAGGACCGGGACATGCCCTGGCGCTGCCCATCTGGCCGGGCGACTCCACCGACACCGCCGTCCCGCTCTATTTTGCCCAAAAGTACGGTCTGCGCATGGTGAACGGCTATAGCCCGATTGTGAGCCCTGACTATGTCGAAAATGTGTTTCTCCGGTTGATGAGCTTCAATCATGGCGATGTGACCGACGAGCAGCTTGATTTTCTGATCGAACGGCGCATCCGCTATCTGCTGCTGCATGAGAATCTCTATCCGGAAAAGGTCAGCGTGTTTCCCGTGGGGGAAGTCCTGCGGCGTTTGAAGGGACACCCGCGAGTCCAATTTTTGGAACAGGACGGCCCGGTGCACGCGTTCAGGCTGCTGGAAACCAAACAGGCGCGGGTGGGGCGGGTGCCGGGCTTGCGGATGTTCCCGGCGGTGTTCCCTGCGCGGCAGTGGGTGGCCGGCGAGCTGCGCTGCCAGGGCGGCCAACTGCTCGAGGAATCCATCTCATCGAGTGGCAGCGTCTGGCAAATCGCCGGTCGCCCGGAAACCGAAACCTGGCTGGCCACGCGTCCAACGCAGATTCCCCGGGCGGACGATTTGGTTTGGCGCGTGCGCCTGCACGGTGAGGGCCAGTTGCAAGCCCAACTGATCGGCGCCGAAGGGGTGCTTTGGGAAGAGCTTCTCGAGGTGGGCCACAACACCTGGCACTGGCAGTTGCTGCGGCCGTCGCCGGTGATCAACGCCCAGCCGGTCTATTTGAAATTGACCAGTCTGGCGGGCGAAGTTCAGGTGGACATGGTTCTGCTGAGCGCCGGCAACTGGTATGAAGGCGTCTGGCCGGTGGATGGCGCGCACATTCCGGCATCGGTGTGCTTCCGGGCGGGGTACACGGACGCGGATGCCACCTCGGTGGTGCTGCGGCGGGATCACGATCCGGATGTCGAGCTGTTCTACGGCCCTTGCCTGCCGCTGCCTCCGGGGAGATACCGGGTTGAACTGATTTTCTCAACCGACGCCCCCGAAGGAACCGTGCTCGGCGGGCTGACGGCCCGCCTGGGGACTGTCAACACCCTGGCCAGCACGAGCGTTGTGGCGGGACAGCCCGCGCGCCTTGAATTTCACATCGCCGACAACCGGCCCTTTGTGCTCCGCTTCCATTACAGCCGCGCGCATGACATGAAGCTCCACGGGATTGATCTGCACGCCGACACGGAGGCCGTGGCGGACGCCCCATGAAGCGTTGGTCGCTCATTCTGAAAGTGGCTGTCAGCCTGGGGTTCATCGCCATGCTGGCGTTCACGCTCGACATGAACGATTTGCTGGCCCAGGCCCGCAAGGTTCATGCGGGCTATCTGGCGGCCAGTGTCGTCTTTTCCTATCTGATGGTGGCGGCCAGCGCCTGGAAATGGTGGTATATTCTGAAGATGCAGGGCAACCCTCTGACGTTGCGCAGTCTGTTCCGCTGGTATTTTATCGGCTATTTCTATTCCAATCTGCTGCCCTCGAACGTGGGGGGCGACGTGGCCCGGGCCTGGCTGGCCGGGCGTCAGTGCGGGTCGGGCAGCGCGGCGCTGATCAGCGTTTTCATTGAACGGTTCACGGGGAGCCTGGTGCTGCTGACTTTGGGGATTACCCTGCCCTTTGCCTTCCAAGAGTTCTGGCCGCACCCGACCGTCTGGCCGGTCATGCTGATGGCGGGGGGACTTCTGGCGGGGCTGGTGGCGGTGATGGTTTTCGGGCGGCAGGCCGCGCGTTCAAACGGGCGGGTCAGGTTGGCGGGTGTGGCGCGCCGCTGGCTGCGGGCGGATCGCCCCGGCCGCATGGCGGCCCTGTGGGAGCGTTTGGCGGGGAAGGTGGAGACGCTGGGCGGCAAGGCGGATGAGGCGCTGGCGCTCTTTCAGCGGCAGCCACGGGTGGCGGCCGGCGTGATGGGACTGACCGTGCTGCACTATGCCATGGTCGTGGGCAACGTGCTGCTGGGTTATCTGGCTTTCGGTTTTTGTCCGTCGGTCGGCGGAATTGCCGCGATCCTGCCGGTGGCCATGTTGGTCGGCATGATCCCCATCAGCTTGGGCAATCTGGGGATCGCCGAGGGTTCTTATGTCTGGTATTTCGGCCTGATCGGCGTGTCGGGCGAGCTGACCCTGGCCATGGGACTGCTGCTGCGGGCCAAAATCATTCTGCTGGGCCTGACCGGCATGGTGATTCAAATGGGGGAACGCGTGAGCGGTTCAAACGGCCAGCTTGCGAACGCCGATGATCCGGCGGTGGGCGGCGCGTCGTAAGCCGCGGCAAGCGCGGGATCAGTCGGCAGGCGTTTGCGCAATCGCCGCATCCACGCGCCGGCGGACCAGCGGCTCCACGGCCGGTTCCAGCAGATTGGCCAGCAGGTGGTGGCCGTAGGGGGCAAAGTGGGCGGTATCCCACCAGACAAGGTGATCCTTTTCCTTCGTGCGCGTGATGGACATCGGCTTGACCAGGGTGGCGCCATATTCCCGCGCCAACGCCTCCAGGCCCTCATAGAGGTCGGAGTGGGGGCGCAGTGGCAGCTCGACGCACATGGGCTCGAGGCACAACACCACATCCACCGCATCTTCCCGGCATAGTTCGAGCAGTTCCTGGAAGCCCGCGAGCAGTGCCTGAGCGTGTTCGTCGCGCCGCTCGGGGCTGCGAATCTGCCGCAGGGCGGCGCTATCGTTGAGGCCGAGATCGGCGATGAGAATGTCCGGTGCAAAGTTGCGCACGAGTTGGCGATAATATTCGAGCACTTTGGTCAGGCCCGCGCCGTTGACCGCGGCATTGTACATCTTGGCGGGCAGTCCTTTGCGGGCGCAGTGCCATTCAAGGAGTTCGCCAAAGGTTTCCGCGGAGCTGGCGGCCCCGGATCCCCAGGCTTGGCTGCCGCCCATGATGAACACGCGGATTTCGCCCGTCGGCTTGGGCATGACGATGGAGTTGCCGCCGAATTGCTGGTGCCAGGGATAGGTGTTGGCGCCGATGGTGCGGTTGCTGGTGTACCAGGGCCGTTCCTTGCCACGGTGATCCGAAATGATGTCGCCCGGTGCGACCGCATCCTGGGCAAATTTCAGTTTGATGTTGCTGTTGTCGGGCAGCAGGTCCCAGGCGAGGGCGGCGAGGGCCAGCACCACGAGCAGGGCGGCCACATTGAAGCGCAGGGCGGCGCGGCGTCCGCCCCATAAGCCGAGGGGCGTCAGCAGGGCGACAGCCGAGCCCAGCAGCGCTCCATCGAGCCAGAGTTGCCGCTCGCGCACGAGATAGTCCAGATCGTCGCGGCCCAGCCACAAGGCAATGGCCAGATAAAACAGCAGCGGATAGAGCGCGGCCCATTGCAGGGCGAAGGCATCGCGCAGGTTGGTTCTGGCGCCGGTGCGCATCAGAAGCCAAAAAGCCAGCGCGGCCAAGATGGGCCAGACCGCTCCGCCCCAGCGCAGAGCGCTTTCGCGCATGCTTTCGGAACGGGTGGCTTCCACGCGGGCCCAACGCAGGGTAACAGGCGCATCGTAGGCCATGAAACCGGTTTCGCCAAAGCCGAGCGGCTTGAGTTGGGCCACCCGGGTTTTCTGCCCATTCAAGATGACGCAAATGCCGTCCTGGTCGGAGCGGATTTCAAGCTGATTGGGTTGGTCGGGCAAAACGGTTCCTTTGATGCGCAGGAAGGGTGCCGGTCGGTTGCCAGTCCGCAGGGCCAGACCCATGGGCACATCCTCCCGGGTGGTCAGTCGCAGCAGATGCCGTTGCAGCGGGAGGCTTTCGCCCTGCGGGTCGCCGAGGGTCTTATAGGACTGCTGCTGGAAGACGACATCCAGCGTGCTGTTGGTTGGCATGACCACTTCGGCCGTGATGGTTTGCTCGCGATAGGCGCCCGCAGCAGCCCACCAGGGAGCTCCCGGGGCGACGGTGACCGGGCGCGTAGCCTCGGAGGGCGCGGCGGAGTGGGTGTCGGCCGGTTGCAGCAAAAAGGCGTTGGGGTGATAGCCGGCCATACGGACCGCCGACAAGTCGCGCGGCCGTCCCAGGGCCTCGTCGTTCAGGGCGAATGCCAGACCGCTGACCACGAGGAGAGTCAGGCCGTAGAGCCAGCCTGCGTGGATCGGCCGCTGATAGGCCGGGGCGGGCGCCCCCCGGCGCAGCCCGGCCAGAGTAATCAGCGATACAAGTTCCGCCACCAGCACCCAAATCGAAAATTGCAGTCCGGTTCGGTGAGGCGGAATCAAAAGCAGGATAACCAGCAGGACGGTCAGGCTGACCGCCTCGATATGCTTGAACAAAGCCCGCCGTTCAGGCGCGAGAAACCCGGCCAGAATGTCGTCGCGCCAGCGTCTGGCCCCCAACACCAGAACGGCGAACAAAAAGGCCAGGCCGTACACTTTGCGGGCCACGCGTCGAGAGGTGAATTTGTGGTGGTGCGACCAGGTTCGGCTGGGATATTCCGGGTCGTGCCAGGTCATGGTGGCGCTCTTGAGCAGCACCTGACCCTGAGTGCTGCCGGAACCCCGAAAACCGACATAGCCCCCTTGCAGGGGGGGATCGGCCACCTGACCATATTGGATGCCGTTGAGATAGAGCGTCCATTGCCCGTCGTCGCGCCGCAGATCCACCCGATTCCAATGCTCTTGAAGGTCGGGTGGTCCGGCGGCAAACGGAGTATGCTCGACCATGTGGCCGTGTTCATTGAAGAGGTAAAACCCGCTCGGATAGTTGCCGTTGCGTGAAAGGCGGCAGCCCAACAGGCGCATATTCTCCTTGCGCAGCTCGATCCATACATAAGCGCCCGCATCGATGTGCATTTCTGCGCGCAAGCGGTCCAGCGCGCGATTAGGCCTCTCCTTTTTCGCGTAAAGAATTTCCTGGAAGCCCATGTTGCCCGTCAGGTTGACGGAGGAGTTCTTGATGGGCTGGAACAGAAAATCGTAGGAATAGAATACGAACTTGCCGGTGTCCTTGCCGCTGATCCAGCGTCCGTAGGCAAAAAGGGTATTATGCCGATAGGCCCACCAGGCACTGGCCGCGCCCGCCAGCAGGGCGCATTGGATCAGCAACAGACCCAGAATCCCGATCCGCCGAACCATGTTCATCCTGCTGAAAGTTTTCAACATCTCAACCTGCGTCTCGCCTCGATATTTCAAGGCACGACATCGGCTGCATGATACACAAGGCGATGGTGCAATCCAGTGTATTTCGGTCGGGTTGAGATACTTGGCTTGGATCCGGGGCGGATGGGGAGGGCACCTATTGGGGATAGGCTTCCAGCGCGGCTTCGACCACGCTCCAAGGCACATGCTGGCGGATGGCGGCTGATTTGCTTGCCAGGCCGGTTCGAGTCTCGGCGGCTTCGGTCGCGGCCCGCACCAGAGCGGGGTCCACCCCGCAGGCGGAGATGAGCCACAAGAGCATCTTGGGCTCGACGATTTGATTGTACACATGATGGGCCTCCCGGGTGGTCGTGCCCTTGCGCAGATGGGGGGCATCGCCCGCGTCGGGGTTGAGCCAGACCAGCCAGTGCTCCTTTTGGGTTTGATAGCGGCCGTAGCCCTGGGTGCCGAGAGGCACGGGATCGTCGGACGGCAGGCGTTCGATAGCTTCCATGAGCTGGATGACGCTATCGGGCACTTGGGGGCGTGAGGCCTGTTCGCCCTCCGCGCGCAGCGGGGAAATGATGAACAGCCCGAGGATGACCGGCAAGGTTAGGATGAGGGCGTGCTTGCGGCGGCGGCCGGAACAGCACCAACGAGGGATGGCGGAAAGTGAAAAACTCATGCCATCAGAATAACACAACGATGCCGATCGCCCATCTTCGGGTGTAGGACAGATTTTTGCGCGAAACGCAAAATAGGCTTGCAGTCCGCGCGACTATAGCCTATATTACTAGGCCATGAAGACACGATCCCATCCAAACCGTCGAGGCCAGGAGATTCTGGCGCAAATGGGGCAAATCCCCGTGATGATTCAAGGCAAGGTTTCTGAGCGTCGCCAAGG
>JAAZFE010000131.1 GCA_012511885.1 Lentisphaerota bacterium
ACGCCGCAGACGGGTTGGAATCGTCGCGCCGAAGGGCAACAGGGATGAAAAATAATTTTTTTTATCCAAATATCCGCATCATGCAGTGCAACAATAAGTAAAGATGTTTTCATCCATGTTGATGAATTATTCAGGTTATTCCACTGGGCAAGCCCCTCGGGACGGTTTAGGATGGGCCTATGAAACCGATACCCATCTCCTTCCTTGCCGGCTTGTGCCTGCTGGCCTTTGCGCGACCGGCGGATGCACGCCTCTGGACCCTGCAAAACGGCCAGTCGCTGGACGCGGAATTCAGCGAATGCCAGGGCAATATGGTCATCCTGGAAAATGCCGGGGGCCGCCGTGTCGGCATCCCCATCGCCACCTTTTCACCGGCCGACCAGAACGCGATATGCGAACAGGCCGCCGAAGCGTTTGCCCTGGATGCCTGGCGGGCAGCCGACAATCTGTGGACCCTGTCCGCAACCGTGTTCATGGAACGCGGAACCCGCCTGGGACTGGAATGGGTGGATGAGAACACCACCGCCCGATCCCAGCACCCCTGCCTGCGACTGGATGGAAGACGGGTATGGGAACTGCTGGTCCACTTTGAAAACGACCGGGCCGGCCATCTGATCGCCTCCCTCTACAACCGGGGCGATTCCGGACGCATTTCGCTGGCGGAATTCAAACCGCTTCTGAACTCCATCCAGGAGGATCTCACGCGCTGGGCGGGGTCCGTCCCCAGTCCCGTGCGGGAATCGCGCGGGCCGGCCCAAACTCGGCTGTTTGCCCGCGCCTGGGTCCGCCAGCCCCATCAGGCCATTCTGCAGTGGAGCGTCAGCACCGACGGCACCCCTGAATTCATCCGCCTGCGGCTGTCTCCAGCATCGGGCGGGGGGCCGGGCGGGACAGCCGCCGCGACCACGGCCATCCTCGGATCTTCGACCAGACCCCAGGCGCCGATGCTGACCTCGATGGCCTTGCGCGCCCGTGTCCGCAGCGAGCCCGGCGGCGACCTGCTCATCGCGGACGTGCCCATGGTGGACCAGGGACAAAAAGGCTATTGCGCGGCCGCCGTCACGGAACGGGTTCTCCGGTATTTCGGACGCGACTTCGATCAGCATCAGGTCGCCCAGATGGCCGGAAGCACCGCGGAAGGCGGGACCAGTTCTGAAGACCTGGTCACCGCGGCAAGCCGTATCGCCCGGAACCTGGATTTGAATTTCCGCAAGCTGGTGTACATGGACGTCGCCAAATACCTCGAACTCATCGAAAACTACAACCGCGCCGCCCGGCGCAAAAAACTTCCGCCCTTTGTGCACGGCCAGATGATTGACGTCAACTCCATGTACCATGAAATGGACTTCGCCACGTTTCGCGAAGTTCGCACCGCCCGCCCAACGGAGATCCGGCGGTTTTTCACCAATGTCCAAGACTATGTCCGGATGGGCATTCCCTTGATCTGGGGCGTGGAACTGGGCCTGGTCGCCGAAAACCCGGAACTGCCCCAAACCGCGGGCGGCCACATGCGGTTGATCATCGGCGCCAATCCACGCACAAACGAAATTCTGTACAGCGACAGCTGGGGCAGTGCGCATGCCCTGAAGCGCATGGGCCTGGACGATGCCTGGACCATCACTACGGGGCTATATGTCATGATGCCCCGCAACATCCGGTAATCCGCCCCCCCGCCGGAATCAAAGTTCAACCAGCAAAATTCCGCAGATCAGGGATAGGCGCCCGGCTGGTCCAGGCCCATCCGTTCCGGCAGTCCGCAAATCAGGTTCATGTTCTGCAGGGCATTGCTCGCCTGCCCCTTCATCAGGTTGTCAATGTGCGCCACCACCCGCAGACGTTCCGTGCGCTCATCCACATCCACCACCAGGTTGCAGAAATTGGTGCCACGAACGTGCGCCGTGCCCACCGCCGCGTCCCGGCCATAGAGCCGCACAAAATGGTTCCCGCGGTGATACTCCTCATAGGCTTCGCGCACCTGCGCCGGGCCGACGCCCTCGCGCAGCGTGCCGTAGAGCGTGCTCAGAATGCCGCGGCACACCGGCACCACCTGCGCGGTGAAGGTCACCCGCACCTCCTCGCCCGCCACCTGCCCCAGCGCCCGCTCGATCTCCATCACGTGCTGATGCCCGCTCAAGCGGTAGGCCTGCATATTCTCGTAGCGCGCCGGATAATGATGAATGGCCGACGGCTTCTTGCCCGCGCCCGACACCCCCGTCTTGCAGTCGCAGATCACGCTGTTGCGCTCGACCAGCCCCGCCGCCATCGCCGGCGCCAGCCCGAGAATGCACCCCACCGCGAAACAGCCCGGATTCCCCACCAGCCGCTGGTCATCGCGATACGCCGACCGGTTAAGCTCCGGCAGGCCATAGACCGACTCGCCCAACAGCTCTGGCGCGAGGTGCTCGGTGGCCAGGCCGATGCGCCCGGCGTACTCGGCATAGGTCTCCGCGCTGTCGAAGCGGAAGTCCCCGCTGTAGTCAATCACCCGCGCCCCCCGCGCCAGCTCGGCCGGCGCCTGCGCCATGCCCACCCGGTCCGGCGTCGCAAAAAACACCACGTCCGCGGGGACCTGCGCCGCCGGATCATCCGGCGTCAGAACCGGCAAATCGCAAAAGCCGTCAAGATGCGGATACAGCTCGCCCATCGGCCGCCCCGTTTCCGTGGCCGCCACCAGCGTCTGAATCTCCGCCTCGGGATGCCGCAGCAGCAGCTCGACAATCCCCACCCCGCCATAGCCCCCGCAACCCACCACCTTGACCTTGATCATGCTCTGTTCCTTGCTTCGATATTTGTCACAAGACCTCGCGCGCGCCGGTACGCGACTCCTTTATGCTATCACGCCGCCCCGCCGAATCAAAACGGAATCCAGGAACGCCCCGGCTCAATCGTCGCCACCGCGTGGGCGATCAGTTCCACGGCCTGCTCGAGGTCGTTGCGGCTGATGACCTCGTTCGGCGTGTGCATGTAGCGCAGCGGCACGCTCACCAGCGCCGTGGCCACCCCCGCGCGCGAAACCTGGATCGGGTCGGCATCCGTGGAGGTCGCCCGCCCGTCCGCCACCACCTGCACCGGAATCTTCCGCTCGCGCGCCGTGGCAGTCAAATGGTCGAACAGCACCGGATTGATGTTCGCCCCCCGCGCCAGCACCGGGCCGCCCCCCAGCTTGACCCGCCCCTCGCGCTTCTCCGGCTCGCTCATCTTCGGGTGATCCGTCGCGAACGTCACGTCCACCGCGATGCCCACCTCCGGATCAATCCCAAAGGTTGATGTAATCGCCCCGCGGCAGCCGATTTCCTCCTGAACCGTGGCCACCGCGTGCACTTCGGCCTGCGGAGCCAGTGTGGCCAGCATCCGGGCCGCCTCCAGCACCACAAACGCCCCCGCGCGGTCGTCAAACGCCCGCCCCGCCAGCAGGCCGCTGGGCAACTCCAGCACGCCCTGGTCCAGCACCATCGGATCGCCAACCGAAACCAGCTTCTCGGCGTCCTTCTGACCCTTCGCGCCGATATCCACCCACAAATCCGTCAGCGGGGTCACCTGCTTGCGCTCCTCCGGCTTCTGCAGGTGAATGGGCAGCTTGCCGATCACCCCCGGCACCACCCCTGCCACCGTGCGAATCAGCACCCGCTGACCCTGAGGAATTTGCGGATCCCACCCGCCGATCGGCGCCACCCAGAGATAGCCCTCCTTGTCAATCAGCGTCACAATAAATCCGATTTCATCGCAGTGCCCGGCCAGCATCACCCGTGGCGAACCACCGGGATTGATCACCATATCCGTGTTCCCGTGCACGTCGGTCTCGACCCGCGCCGCGAACAACCGCGCCTCTTCCCGGATCAGCCGGACCGCGTCGCGCTCATAGCCCGAAGGCGAAATGGCCGACATCAACTCAAACAAAAATTTCTGGCTCTGCTTCTTCATGATTCCACGGCTCGATTCTTCAACAATGTTGATCTATTGGGTTTTCAGCGCTGGATTCAACAACTTCGATGGCGGTGGAGCGATGGCCTGTCTGACCGGCGGCGGAGGAGGCGCTGGAATTCTCGGTGCCGCAGGCGCTGGTGCGGGAGCCGGAGATGCTGCCGGAGCCTGAATTGGCGAGGGCTGTGTCTGCAGCGGCACCGCCGCGGGCGCTGCCCCCCCCGGCCTGCCAACCGGCTGAACCGCAACCGGCCTGGGCGTCCCCCCCGCCCCCAGTGCGGCCGGAGCCGGCGCGGCCACCGGAGCCGCCATGGGAACCGCCGCGGGTGCTGCCATGATCATCGGCTGACGCTCCGCCGTCGGCACATGCGCGACCGCCTGCGCCCCCGCTGGACGCGCCGCCGTCTCACCTGGCGCGCCCCAGGCCCGGCTCGCCATCGGAATCGGCGTGGCCGCGGCCGGCGGCACCGGCGACTGCGCCACCTGCATCGTCGGCTGGATCAGCGGTGTCGCCCCCAACTCCACCTTCGCCCGGTTCACCAAAGCAAAGTAGTTCAAAATCCCCTGCGCAATCCCCTGCGCCACCGTCTCCCGGTAGGACGGCGTGCACAGCTTTTGAGCCTCCTGCGGATTCGTCAAAAAACCGCACTCCACCAGCGCCGCCGGCATCGCCGAATTCTTCAGCACGTGAAACCGCGCCCGCTTCAATCCGCGATCCTCCGCCCGCGTAATCCCCACCAGCGACCGCTGAATCTGATGCCCCAGCACCATGTTCGAGTGATTAAACCGGTTGTTGCCCGTGGCCGGATACTTCCCCGTCAGCTTGGGCTCCGCCGTAGGCGGATAATTCTCCACCGGCGTCACAAACGTCTCGACCCCCTGCACGCTGCGCGTGGCCGATGCGTTCAAATGGATGCTCACAAAGGCGTCGCCCGCTCCGCGCGCCGCGATAAACGGGCGGTCCTCCAGCGTCCAATAGCGGTCCGTTTCGCGCGTCATCACCACCCGCACCCCGTTGGCCCGCAAATGCGCCCGCACCCGCAGGGCAATGTCCAGCACCAGGTCCTTCTCCCGGATCGCCCCCGCCAGCGCCCCCGGATCCTTGCCCCCGTGACCCGGATCCAGCACCACCGTCCGCGCCGTCCGCCCCCTCAAATAGGCCGACGGCCGCACCAGCGGGTCCACAATGCACTGGGCGTCCGCGTCGCTCAGCATCCACTGCCCGCGCACCTTGATCACCGGGGCGTGCAGCCAGGTCTTGCTGCCGTTGAGCGTCGCCTCGCGCCGGTCCCCCGTAAATTGCAGGCTCACGAACTGCCCCCGGATCAGCAGGCTCTTGTCCTTCCCCTCCATCAGCGGCAGCCCGTACATCCCCGCCAAATCCTTCAAGACCACATAGCGTTTCCCGCCGTAAACCAGCGGACGCAGATTGCGCACCTGCCCGTTGCACACCCCCGGCGCCAGCAGCGCGAACAGCAGCACCCAAGCCAACCGGCGGCCGATGAAATCCTTCCAATTCATGAGTTGCGCACTCTACGGCATTCTCCCCCCGAACGCAATCCTTCCCGCCACCATCCCGCCCCCGTCGAAGTTGTCCATTGTTATATGGGCCGCTTTCCACCCCCCCCGGGCGGATCCTCCATAAAAAGCGGAATGCCGTAGCCCGAAATCAGCCCGCTCAATTCGCGCAGAATCGCCCGGCCCCGCGCCTTGGTCGAACGCAGGTGGCCGGTCCCCACCGCCATATCGCCGTGATGCAAATAGTAGGGCTTCACCCCCACCCGCAGCAGCCCCTCGTTCAACTGCCGCAGGGCAGCGGTGTCGTCATTGATCCCCCTCAGCAAAACCGTCTGATTCATCAGCGGCAGACCGGCATCGCGCAAACGACGGCAGGCCTCCGCCGCGCGCGGAGTCAACTCCGCGGGATGCGTAAAATGCACGCTCACCCAGACCGGCTGCACCGATGCCAGCATCCGCGCCAGCTCCGGCGTAATCCGTTGCGGCAGCACCGCCGGCGCCTTGGTGCCGATCCTTATCAACTGGATGTGTGGAATCGCGCGCAGCGCGCGCAGCAACCGCCCCAGTTTGGCATCCGACAACATCAGCGGATCCCCCCCCGAAACCAGCACATCGCGCACCTCCGGATGCCGCCGCAGCCACTCGAGCGCCGGACCATACCCCCCCCCCCCCGCCGCCGGCCCGCGACCGCCCCGCAGGGGTTTCGCGGTGCGTGCGCGGGTGCAATAGCGGCAAAACACGGCGCAATCCCCCGTTGCCAGCAAAAGCGCCTTGTGCGGATACGACCGGATCAGCCCCGGCGCCACCGTGTGCGCCTCCTCGCCCAGCGGATCCGTCAACTCCCCGGCGGCCACCCGGGCCTCGCGCCGATCCGGCAGCAGCGTCCGCCGCAGGGGTCCGTCCGGCTCCTCCTGCGCCAGCAGCGCCAGCATATAGGGCGTCACCGCCAGCGGCATGCGCCAGGCTTCCGGCACGGCCAGCGCGTTCCGCTCGCGCTCGGACAACGCCAGCACCCGCGCGACCTCCGCCGCCGTGCGCGCCCGGCGCCGCAACTGCCAGCGCCAGTCCGCCCAGTCCGCGGCCGTCGCCCCGGGATACATCCGCCGGCGAAAGTCCCGCTCCCGCCGTTCATCCATGATCGGTTCAATATTCACAAAACCCGATATTGCCAAAAAAAGCCGCTCAGGTAAACTTGACGCGTGCACAATAAACCGATATTCGACGAAACCACGCGCATCGTGGACCTCTCCCTCGACGAGACCCAGCCGATCAACATCAACACCGGCGATGACGATCCCTCCATCCTGCGCGACCTCGCCCCCTCCGCCTCCTCGCTCGGCACGGGCAGCCGCCAGCTCATGGCCAACTATCGCGCCATCCTCGCCGCCCGCGGCATCTACTATCCCGTCGCCTACCGCTTCCCGCGCGAACTCGGCCGCGGACGCCAGGGCATCGTCTTCCTCGGTATGCGCCAGGGAGCGCGCGGATGCGTCACCCAGCACGCCATCAAGCTTTTCGATCCCGGCATCTACGCCAGCGCCAAAAAATACTGGACCGACATGGGCCGCATCGCCGCTCAGACCTCCAAGCTTCAGCTCGTCAAAAACCCCGCCCTCGTCGTCCCCGAAATCTACGAGGAAACCAACGGCATCGGCTACCTCCAGATGGAAGTCGTCAACGGCATCTCCCTGCGCGAACTGCTCGACGGCACCCACCTCGAACAGGCCCGCTCCCGCTCCACCGAGGCCGAATGGCAGCGCATCACCGATGTCATCTTCCGCCTCGAAGACGGCCGCGTCATGATCCAGCCCGGCATCGCCCTCTACATCCTGCGCCAGGTCCTCCGCGGACTCGAAACCCTCCACGCCATGGGTTTTGTCCACGCCGACCTCAAGCCCGCCAACATCATGATTGATCGCTTCGGCTACGTAAAATTGATTGATTACGGCCGCGCCATGCGTACCGACGAAAAAATGTCCCTGCTCCTCGGCACCCCCGCCTACATGGCGCCCGAAATCCATGTCGAACGCGTCGCCTACACCTACTCCGACCTCTACAGCCTCGGCCACGTCGGTCTTGAAATGCTCCGCGGTGAACGACTCTTCCCCGCCGGCGTGCCCAAAACCGAAGCCGAACTTCTCCAAGTCAAACTCGACCTCATCCCCCGGCTCTACGAACTCCTCCCCGACCACGTCCGTTCCAACACCCCCTTCATGAACCTGCTCCTGCGCTTCCTCGACCCCGACCCCGCCAACCGCTACGCCTCCGCCGAAGAAGCCGAAATCGGCCCCAACGGCCTCGCCATGCTCCACAAACAGCTCACCTTCGCCGGCAAAGACACCGAATACGGCCGCGAACTCGCCGGCTACCTCTCCCGCATCATCAACCCCCTCGGCCCCATGTAGCCCTCCTTCCCCGCCCTCCGTCGGCAATCGCCCGTTGTTCCTCCCGCCGTCGCCAAGGCGCGGCAGCGCCCGAACCCCGCCCTCTTTCCCCCCTGTTTCCGCCGCACAGCGGCGTCCCCAGCGTCCGTGTCCTGAGTTCCGAGTTGCCCGAAATTTGAGTCGTAACTCATTGGTAATCAATGCGAGAATTTCATTTGGGGGTGTCCTGCCCCCCAAAGACCGAATATTTTGCGATAGAAATTTCACTCAAAAACAGTGCGCCAATGGCTGTTTTTATCGAAAATTCATGAGTGAATCTGAAAAATCCCTTCCAAAAAATCGGTTTTTGTCATTTTTCCATGCGCAAAGCTTCAAAGCTGACAAAAAACCTGCTCCATAATGACCTTTTCTCACCTTTGCGCTCCTGATGTTCATTACGAGAGACGTTTTTTGCTGTTTTACTCAATTGAACAGCATCTATTCGTCCAAAAACAGCAAGCTTCCCGGGTGTCCCAT
>JAAZFE010000002.1 GCA_012511885.1 Lentisphaerota bacterium
TCATCCATGTTGACCCAAGGCGCGACGATTCCAGCCCGTCTGCTTTGTTCTGCGGGGTTCGCAGTATGTCCATACAGCTTCACCCCGCACGCCTCGCATCCGGGCCGGACTTGTCGCGTGCATAATCACAGGCTAGAGCAGGTAAAACGAGGAGCATGACATGAAGAAGCGGTGGCTGACATTGGCAGTGGTTTTGGCGGCTTGTGCGGCATGGGGGGAGATGGTGATCCTGATCCAGGATGTCGAAACGCCCACCACGCGGGCGTCGCAGGGCAAATATCTGGACGTGAAAACGAAACAGATGATTCCGCAGGATTCGGCGCTGACCGAGGCGGACCGGGCCACCCTGGATCCGGAGTCGCTGGGGCAAATCCGCGAGCAGGAGATCAGGGACGGCATGCGCGACCGCCAGATGGAGCGTGACAACATCGAGCGGGACAACCGCCGGCGGCAGGAGATCGCGGACCTGCTGCGCCAGGAGGCGATCAGTACGGAGGCGGGGCGGAACATCATCCAGGCCAAGGACTGGCTTGGCGGCGCGTTGAGTCCGTACCGCGACATCATCCAGGTGATTGATCGCGCGGACATGGATTTCCAGATGGATGAAACCGCGCGCAACGAGGAGGCGCAGCACATGTACGGCGGGGTGACGCATCTGCTGCGGGTGATTGTGGGGGATCTGAAAACAGCAACCACTACCTCGGAGAGCTATGGCGCGAAGACCGTGATGAAGAAAAAGACGCTGAACGTGTCGGTGGCCATCAGCGATCTGTACGGACGGCAGGTTTTCAGTGAGTCGTTCACCGGGGTGAAGAGCGATGTGGCGACATCGTATGGCGGCACGACGGACGGCGACGACCACGGCGACCTGCTGCGCGACGCCCTGCAGCAGGCCGGCGCGGCGATCGGCAAGGCGTTCGGCGTGCGCCTGACCGTGGAGGTGGCCGGCCCGAAGGGCGATCCTGATTTTGATGCCGCCTATGCCATTGTGCGGGTGGACGGCCTGGACCGCGCGGCGGGCGAGGAAATCACGCTGCTCAAGGGGCGCCACGTGATCGAGGTGGAGCTGAATGGCTACCAGCCGGTTGAGCAGACCGTGACGCTGTCGAGCGACCTGACCCGCCGGATCGCGCTGGCCAAGGCGTCCGACGAGGCCGGGGAGTAGGCGCACGAGGTGAAGAGCATGAGCGCAAAGTTGGCTGATTTCAGGTGGGGTTGGGTCTGCGGGCTGCTGGCCGTTTGCCTGGCGGCTGGTTGGCCGGCCCCGGGGCGGGCGGAGGGTTTGACCTTCAAGGACAACGTGGTGGTGATGGGCAGTGATGGTCAGTCCGCGCTGATGGTGCAAAGCGATGATGCTGTTGTGGTCTTCAGCCGGGAGATTGAACTGCCGGCATCGGGCGGGTTTTTCAAACGCGCCAGGGTGTGGGCGGACCGCGACGATTTGCGGATCACCAGCCTGAACGGCGAGGGCCTGGTGTTTTTGGGCAATGAACGGGTGGGCACTTTTGAGCTGCCCGGCGGCGAGGTTGGCGGGATGTTGTTCAAGTTTAGCGAGCATGGGCACACGCTGCGCCTGGTGAAGACCGGGGAGCTGGCCCCCGCGGAGGACGGGGGCGCGGCCGGCTGCAAGCTGGAGGCCACCATTTCAAGACCTTGATGACGAATGGAACGCGATTGATGGAGTTGAAGCGGATAGGGCAAGAAAACCTGAGGAGAGTGGAGATGAAGAAGATGTGGTTGTTGGGAATGATGGCGGCGGCCGCGGTGCTGCTGGCGGGATGCGCCTCGCCAAACACGTCCGGCTTTACGGTGGGCGCCGACGCGGACGCCGGAGGTGGTCTGTCCGAATATTTGCAGGTGGACAACGCTCGGCTGAGCCGGATGCTGACGGTCGAGGATGTCGTGGTGGGGCAAACCAAGAACGGGCTGATGCGGGCCAACGTGAAGCTGACCTCGCGCCTGAACAAGGACTATACCGCCCAATCCAAGTTTGCCTGGTTTGACGAGGACGGCATGGAGCTGGACCCGGACGGCGATCCGTGGCGCCCCCTGGTGCTGCACGGCAAGGAAACCAAGACGATCCAGGGCGTGGCGCCCAACGCGAACGCGGCTTCGTTCAAGCTGCGGGTGCGCGCCGGCGAACGCACGCGCTGGATGATCCACTGGTAAACAGATTGAAAACAGGAACGGGAAAGAAATAACAAGGCGGCGCGGGACGCCGCGCGCCGGATGAAGGAGATGGCTATGAACAGGATGTTGAAGTGGAGTGTCGCGCTGGTTGCGCTGAGCCTGATGGCCGGCTGCATCAGCACCGTGGAATATGGCGACGCGACGTCGTCCAAGCCGATGTCCACGAGCTTCGGCTCTTCGGACCTGCAGCAGATCGCCGCGAAGATGGTGGACTCGCTGCTGGGCGACGACTATCTGCTGAATGAAATCGGCGCGGCGGGGCCGCCGGTGCTGATCGTGGACAAGGTCAAGAACAAGACCACGCAGCACATTGATACGGAGTCGGTAACGGACAGCATCCGCACCAAGCTGATCCGCTCGCGCAAGTTCAGCTTCCAGGACCGGACGACCGAAGCCGCGCTGCAGGAGGAGCTGGCCTATCAGCAAACCGCCGCGCACGACGCCGTGGCCCAGGGGCAGCAGGATGCCGCGCGCTTCATGCTGACCTCGAACCTCTCGGAGATCCGCCAGAGCGCCGGGCGCAAGGGCGATGTCTATTACAAGTTCACCATGAACCTGCGGGATCTCAAGAGCGGCCGGCTGCTCTGGGCCGATGAGCAGGAAATTCGCAAAGTTAAGACTCGCGCGATTATCGGCGGATAGTGTATGAATGGAAGGACAGGAGAGGTAACGATGAAAAAATTACTGGTTGTATTGAGTTTGGTTGCCTTGGCGGCCGGCCCGGCCCTGGCGGCCGAGTTGACGCCCTTGCAGATCGGTGTTGGCGGCGCGAACGCGCAGTTGTTCCCGCCCGAGACGGCCGTGATGGGTCTGCGCTTGAACCTGGTGGCCAGCGATAACCTGGACGTGATGGGCTTCGACCTGGGCATCTGGAGCAAGTCCACGCACATGGAGGCGCTGCAGGTCAACCTGGTCAACTTGGTCAAGACGGAGTTCTATGGCATCAACGTCGGGCTTTTCAACCAGATGGGCGCCGCGACGGGCCTGCAGGCCGGGCTGATCAACCATGTGCGCCACGATATCAACGGGTTGCAGATCGGCTTGTTCAACCGCGCGGATGACGTGAACGGCTTGCAGATCGGCCTGATCAACCGGACGGTCTCCATGCGGGGCATCCAGGTCGGCCTGGTCAACCTGTTGGTGGAAGGTCCGCTGACGTTCTTCCCGCTGATCAACGCCGCGTTTTAACATCCATTCCGCCGGCATGGCGCGGCGGCCTGGAAGGAGATGGCCATGAGTGTCAGGAAACTCGCTTGGGCGGGAGTGGTGTGCGCGCTGGCCGCGACGCTGGCGGCGGCGCCGTCATTCGCGGAGAGTCCCGCCACGCCGTCTCCGGCGGGCGCGTTGCGCCACGCGGTGTTTTGTCCGCCCTTCAAGGGCCCGGCGGAGCTGGCCGGGCTCTATCACGCCACGCTGGTGGGCATGTTGCAGGAGGCGGCGGGCGTGGAGTACATGGAGGGGTTGCGCATGCGCCTGCGCGCGCCAGAATTCTCCTACCGCATTCAGGGGGAGATCATCGAGGATGCCGAGGGGCGCGCGTATGTGGCGGTGACCCTGACCGATGCCACCCGCAAAGAGCAGATTGCCTCCTATGTGGCGCCCGCCTCGACGGAGCCGGGCACGCTGGCCGCATGGAAACGAACCCTGCAGCGCGACATTCAGCGGCGCGCGACCAAGCTGCCCTTCGAGTGCCGCATCCGCCGGCAGATGAAGCAGAGTTCCTACACGCTGGACCGCGGGTTGGGTTCCGGGTTGCTGCCCGGCATGATTCTGCACGTGGCCTTGGACGAAGAGGCGCTGATTTCGCCGGTCACGGGTGAAATCATCGGGCGCGACTCTCCCCAGGCTGTCGGCCAGATTCAGGTCTTTCGCGTGATGGAGCATTCGGCCTACGCCCGCCCCTTGCCCGGAGTGCAGCTGCCCCGGGCCGGCAAGCTTTATGCCCGGACCTTCTAGGCCGGATAATTCACCAACATGGCTGAAACGATCTCATTTTGTTGCAGAGCAACCAGTTGAGGAATTCAACAAATTTTCATCAGTTTTCAGCCATGTTGACCCAAGGCGCGACGATTCCAACCCGTCTGCTTTGTTCTGCGGGGTTCGCAGTATGTCCATACAGCTTCACCCCGCACGCCTCGCATCCGGTCCGGACTTGTCGCGTGCATAATTCAGGCTAAACCACGATTTGCAGAACGGGCGCAAAAAAGATAGGCTCGATCGTTGTTATGTCCAGCACCTCGGCCATCCAGCTTCTGCCCGACGCGGTCATCAACCAGATCGCCGCGGGCGAGGTTGTCGAGCGCCCGGCCGCGGTGCTGAAAGAGCTGGTCGAAAACTCGCTCGATGCCGGCGCAACGAGGATTGTGGTGGAAATCACGGATGGCGGCCGCCGCTTGATCCGGGTGCGCGACGATGGGGTGGGGATGGATCGCAACAACGCCCTGCTTGCGATTGAACGCCACGCCACCAGCAAGCTGCGCGAACTGCAGGACCTCGACAGCATCCGCACCATGGGTTTCCGTGGCGAGGCGCTCGCCGCCATCTCCGCCGTCTCCCAATTCACTCTGATCACCAATCGGGCGGACGCGGTCGCCGGCACGGAAATTTTGATTTTTGGCGGCCGCATCCAGGATGTCCGCGATGCTGGCGCCCCCCCCGGCACCGAGATCTCCGTGCGCAATCTCTTTTTCAACGTGCCAGCCCGGCGCAAGTTCATGCGTACGGCGCAAACCGAGTTCAACCACGCCCGGCAGGCCTTCCTGCTTGAGGCGCTCGCCAATCCCGGGGTGGCCTTTATTCTGCGGGCCGATGACGAAGAACTCTATCATCTCCAACCAACGGACTCCCTGGTGGAGCGCATTCGCGATCTCTACGGCGAGGAAGTGACCCGCCACCTGCGTCCGCTGGATTTTGGCAATGGCATCGTCGAGGTTGGTGGCTACGCAGGCTTGCCGCCGTTCAGCCGCTTGGACCGGGAGTGGCAGGTCATTTTTGTCAATGGCCGCCCGGCTGGTTCTCCCGTGCTCAATTTCGCGGTGCAAACCGCCTACCGCAATGTTTTGGCGGGGGGGCGGTTCGCCCCGATTTTCCTTCGATTGGAACTGCCGCAGGACTTGGTGGACGTCAACATCCATCCGGCCAAAAAGGAAGTGCGCTTTCGACGCCCCACCGAAGTGCGCGATGTGGTGATTGAGGCCATTCGCATGGCCATCAGCGGTCCCGAGTTGCCTTCCGCCCGGCCGCCGGCATTTGATCCGCAGCCCGTGGCTACGCGCCCGCCCGCCGCCATTGACCTGTCGCCGGCACAGGCACCTCCGCCGCCGGCCCCTGCCGTGAAGCCGTCCATGCCGCCGGCAGCGCCTCCCGTGGCTGTTGTGCAACCGGCCTTGGATTGGACGCCACCGCCCGCGCCCGTTCCTGAGGCGACGGGACCTGCGGCCAGCCCTTGGGGCGACTACCGGCTGTTGGATCGCATTCGAGGTGGCTACGTGGTGCTTGAAACCGATGAGGGCTTGGTCTTGATGGACCCACGTTCGGCTCATGAGCGCGTCCTCTACGAACGCCTGATGATCGCGCTGGAGGAGGGGAGGGTGCCTTCTCAGGGGCTGCTGCCGCCGATTCATGTTCAACCATCGCCGACCCAAACCCAGGCGCTCCGCAAGCACATGGAGCTGCTCCAAAAAATGGGGTTTGGTTTGGCTGAATTTGGTTCCGGATCCTTCCTGGTGGATGCGCTCCCCGTATGGCTGGCCGGCTCGGAGCCTGGGCCATTGATTTCTGATATTGCCGACGGCCTCATGCAGGGTGGTAAAGGCAGCGCCAGCGAATGGGCCGGTTCGACCATTGCCATGGCCGCGGGGCGCCAGGCGGTGAGCCTGCAGCAGGAATTGACCGATCCTGAACTGCACGCCTTGGTGAAGGCGCTGTCACAGACCGAAATGCCCTATATGTCGCCTCGCGGCAAACCCACCATTATTCTGTTCAGCACCCGGGAGCTCAACCGCAAGTTCGGGCGCGAGTGATGGAGCGCACCCCCAAATCCATGCGGCGGCATATCGGCCTGTTCGGCCGCGCTAATGTGGGCAAATCCACGTTTCTGAACTTGCTGACCGGCCAAGATGTCGCCATTACCTCGTCCCAGCCCGGCACCACGACCGATCCGGTCGAAAAAACCATGGAATTGCCTCCGCTGGGGCCTGTGATCATTACCGACACCGGCGGCGTGGATGACGCCAGCCCCCTGGGGCCTCAACGCCGGCAGCGCATGCAAACCGCCCTGCGCCGAATGGATGTGGCTGTTCTCATTCTAGAACCCGATGTCTGGACCGGGCATGAAGACCTCTTGCTCCGGGATATTCAGGCTGCGGGCTGCCCCGTGCTGGCTGTGGTGGCCAAGACCGACCTGCAGACACCCGCTCCGGCCTTCATGGACAAGGTTCGTGAACGCGTCCCCACCGTGCTTGAATCGTCCCTTGAGCCCGGCCGGCGCGAGGCACTGATGGCTGCCTTCAAAGAGGCTTTGGGCCGCTTGCTGCCTGCCGGCGGATTGTCCGCCCCCGATTTTTATGGCGGGGCGCTGCCGGCCGGCGGTTTGGTTCTGCTGGTGGTGACGGTGGACAGCCAGGCGCCGCAGGGACGCCTGATTATGCCTCAGGTGCAAGCCATCCGGGCGGCGCTGGATGCTGCTGCCATGGTGACCGTAGTCCGCGAGAGCGAACTGCCGGCTGTCCTTGAGCGCCTGGCGGCACCGCCTGATCTGGTGGTGTGCGATTCCCAAGTGGTCGGGAGTGTCCTCGCGGACCTTCCCGCCCATGTGCCTTGCACGACCTTTTCCATCGCTCTGGCTCGCCTCAAAGGCGATCTGCCCGCCATGGTCCGGGCAGCGCGTGTTATCAACGATCTGCATGACGGCGACCGCATCCTGATCGGCGAAGCCTGCTCGCATCACGCGCTGGAAGATGATATCGGCCGGCGGAAGATTCCCCGCTGGCTGCGCGAAAAAACCGGCAAAACTCTGGATATTGATGTGGTTTCCGGGCGGGACTGGCCTGAAAACCTCGCGGATTACCGGCTGGTGATCCATTGCGGCGCCTGCATGCTCAATCCGCGTGAAATGCGCCACCGCCTTGAAGAAGCCGCCGCGCACAGGGTTCCGGTGAGCAACTACGGCATCGTGATCGCTTTTCTTAAAGACGTCCTGCCACGCGTGATCGAACCTTTCCCTGACGCCCTGACCGCCTATTACGCATAAGACTCCCGCACGGCCGAGAAACCGCGCAAGATTTGTTTGGGTCGCTGATTGCGGCAAGAAAAGGGTTGGGCGGGGGAGGGGGATTTGGCATGCTTCGGTTCATCCCATGAGCGATTTGTTTGACACCCCCCTGAACACCGCGGATGCCGCCGAAACCTCGCCACGGCCTCTCGCGGCGCGCATGCGGCCGAAAACCCTCGAGGAAATTGCCGGACAAGACCATATCCTGGGAACGGGTAAATTGTTGCGCCGAGCCATCGAGGCCGACCGCCTCTCGAGCATAATTTTGTACGGCCCGCCCGGCTGCGGCAAGACATCGCTCGCCGAGGTGATCGCCGCCGCCACCCGGCGCGCGTTTGACCGCTCCAGCGGAGTGCTTTCCAACGTTGCGGGATTGCGCACGGCTCTCGAAGCCGCGCGCCAGCGCCGGGCCGTGATGAAGCGCGAAACCATTTTGTTCATTGATGAGATCCACCGGTTTAACAAGGCTCAGCAGGACGTTCTCCTGCCTTACGTGGAGGAGGGCGTCGTCACCCTGATCGGTGCAACCACTCACAATCCATTCTTCTTCATCAATAGTCCGCTGGTGTCGCGCAGCCAGATCTTTCAGCTTGAGCCGCTCAGTGTCGAGGCCATCCAACTTCTGCTGCGGCGCGCTCTGGCCAGCCCCGACGGCTTGGCGGCCATGAACATCCACATGGATGACTCCGCCATCGAGCATCTGGCCGTCATGTGCGAGGGCGATGCCCGCCGCGCTCTCAATGCCCTGGAAATTGCCGCCCTGACCACCAAGCCGGAATCCGATGGCCGCATCCATATCACGCGCGAAATCACCGCGGAAAGCATCCAGAAGAAACCTGTGCTCTATGACCACGACGAGGACGGGCACTATGACACCATTTCCGCCTTCATCAAAAGCGTGCGCGGTTCGGATCCCAACGCCGCGCTCTATTGGCTGGCCAAAATGGTTTATGCCGGCGAAGATCCGCGCTTCATCGCGCGCCGCCTTGTGATTCTGGCCAGCGAGGATATCGGCAACGCCGATCCCCGCGCCTTGAGCGTGGCCGTGGCCGCGCTTCATGCCGTCGAACTGGTGGGCATGCCGGAAGGCCGCATCAACCTGGCCCATGCCACCACCTATCTGGCCACCGCGCCGAAAAGCAACGCCGCCTATCTGGGGATCGAAGCGGCTTTGGCCGACATACGCGACGGCCGCACATTGCCGGTTCCGCGCCCCCTGCGCAGCACTGGCTCAAAACGCGCCGCCAAAGCCTTGGGACACGAGGGCTACAAGTACGCCCATGACTACGAAGGGCATATTGTCGATCAGGAATATGTGCCAACCGATAAAATCTATTACCAGCCGACCGCCCAGGGCTATGAAGAGATCATTGCCAAACGTCTGGCCCATTGGCGGCAATTGCGTCAAAAGGCCCCGAATGCGTCATCCGTTGAACCGCCGCCGGCGTCCTCCAAGGCCAAAACGGAGGAAAATCCACCCGGCGCGCCAAAGGAATGACTTGATTTATACCGCGGGGGGCAGGTATACCTTCAATGATTATCAGACTACGAATAGGTGGTGGCATGAGGAATCCATTTAAAAAGGCCACAGCCCTCGCCGGTGGCATGGTGCTGGCTTGGGTGACATGGGCTATTGCAGCCGGCGAACCGGTGTCGCACTCCAAGATCGAGGCGGCCACGCTTCAGCGTACGCCCCAAAATGCCTGGGCCCGCGCCATCCTGTTCTCGGATATCATCGAAACCCTGCCCAATCAGCGTTCCCGCCGTCTGGATCGCAAAAACTATTTGTCCATGCGCCTCAAAGAAGCAGGCACGGTATGGATCCCGGAACAACTGGCGCCCCAGTTCCGGGCGCTCGAGCAGGGGGGGACCTATTCTTTTGCCGGAACGGTTGACCAGATTTCCCGGCGCTACTACGTCATTATTGATGCCTGCTACAAAGTCCAGACCATGACCGACATGACCGAGCGCTGGATTGACATGCTCCATGGCGATGCGCGCACCGAACCCTCCAAGGCCGAACTTTCCGAGACCGCCCTGCAAGCGTTGCTGCTCAACGCCCAAAACAGCCTCATCAAGATGGCCGAAGCCAATCAAATGACCGTGGCTCAACTGATCGAAGCCCAGGCGGATGGCGGCCAGCGCATTGCCGAACATATTGTGGCCGACGCGCTCCAGGGCGAATTGCGTGCGCAAGGGAAAACCGCCGATGAACTCATGATTGGCGCGGTTCTTTCGCTGCTGCAAAAACAGGCCGTCTTGGAAGAATCCGCGCGGGCGGCCAAGGAGCTCGAAGCGCTGGAAAGTCAACCGCCCATCGCTGAAGAAACCGCGCCTGAATTGGTGGAGCAAATCGAGGAGCCAGAGCTGTCCATTGAAAAGACCGCCGAAACTGCGCCCGAGTCGGTTGAAGAACCCTTGCCGCAGGAAGTGGCCCTGGTCTCGGAAGAAGACTCGGTGGTTGAGCCGGATGAACTGCCAGAGACACCATCTCTGCCGCAAACGCCTGAAGCTGTCGCCACGGAACCGGAAGCAATGGCCACAGAACCTGAAGCCGTTCTTGCCGATTTGGAAATCGATGCGGCTGAACCTGAAGTCGCCGATTTTTCCGTGGAGGAAGAGATGGCGCTGGATGAACTCGTGACCATCGAAGAAGAAGTCGAAATTCTGACCGAAGCTCTTGAAGAATCCGCGCCTGTTGCTGAAACTGATGAGCCGGCAATTGCACCGACCGAACTGGCAAGGACAGATGACCTCGAAGTTGATATTCCACCGCCTGCTGAGGAAGAAGCCGCAGTCAAGGCACCGCCGAAAATCAAATCCTCCAAAGGCAAAAAAACCAGAAAATCATCGCCCAAAGATACTCAAATCGTTTTGCCGCCCAGCGTGGATGACGCGATGGGGGAGGGGATGGTCGCGGAAGAATATCCCGTGCCCACACCGGACAGCCGTCTGGTGGTGCCCCTGGCCGATGGACAGCCTGACGTGATTCCTCTGGTCAGTACGGGCCCGACGAAAGCCGAAATGGCCGAGGCCAAACGCACCGAACAACAGCAATTGGAAGAGCAGAAGCGGCAGGAAAAACTGGAGGCTCAAAAGCAGGCTGAAGAAGCTCGCGAACAAGCCCGCCTCGACAAGGCTGCCGCCAAAAAACAAATCGCGGAAGAACGCAAAGCCGCTCGCCTGCAGCAGCAGGAGGCCAAGAAATTGGCCGCCGAAGAAAAGAAAGCCGCCCGTCTGAAGCTGGTGGAGGAAAAACAAGCGGCCCGACTGGCCGAGCAGGAAGCCGCGAAACAGGCGGCGGAAGAAAAGCAGATCGCCCGACAAATGGCCGCAGAAGCCAAGAAGTTGGAAGCTGAAGAAAAGAAAGCCGCCGCCGAAGCGCGCAAAGCCGAACTGGCCCTGCAAGAAGCCGAAGCACTACGCGTCCGTGAAGCTGAAGCCGCGCGCAAAACCGCAGAACGCAAAGCCGGCCAGGAAGCCGCCCGGGCTGAAGCTCAAGCCATCGCCGAGCTGAAGCAAAAAGAAGAGCAGTTGGCTCTCCAGGAAAAAGAGGCCCTCGAGGCCCTTCGCCAAAACGAACGGTTGGCCAAACTGGAAGCCGATGCACGCGCCCGCCGCGAGGAAAGCGAACGCCGGATTGCCGAGTATGCCGCCCGTCAAGCTGCTGCTGAAGCGGCTTTGGCCGTCGACGAGGCCCAGTGGCAGGAAGAGCTTGAGCGGATGGAGGCAGAAGCTATGGCCCAGGCTGAAGCGGAGGCCGCTGAACAGGCGGCACGCTTGGCTGAAGTGAAAGCTCAACAGGAAGAAGCTCTGCGTATGTCTCGCGAAGTTGCCGAACACGAACAACAGGCCGCGGAAGCCGCCCGGCAACGCATCGCCGACGAAGAAGCCAGGCGCAAAGAGCTTGAGCAGGAACTGGCCCGCATGAAACGCGGCAAGGCACAAGAGGCTCCAGCAGCCGAGCCCGCCTTGTCGACCAAGGAACGTCGGCGCCTTGAAGCCGCCGCCCGCAAAGAAGAGCAGAAAGCCGCGAAGGAAAAGACCATTGAGCAACCGGCCGCTGATCCCGGTGATTTGCCCGAATGGCTTCAGCCTGTGATTTTCTAGTGAATCCGGACAGCCAGGCATATGCCGTTATTATGGCGGGCGGCAAGGGCGAGCGTTTCTGGCCGCTCAGTACATCGCGCCGTCCGAAGCAGATGCTGGCTTTGGCCGGAGGCCAACCGCTCATCATTCAAGCAGTTGAACGCTTGGCGGGAATTGTGCCGCCTGAACGCATTCTGATTGTCACCAACGAATCCCTCGTGGAACCGATTCGACACTTGCTGGGGGAGGGGAGTCCGGTGGGTTTGCTGGGAGAACCGGTGGGGCGGGATACGGCGGCGGCCATCGCGGCAGGCGCAGCCTGGATTAAGCGCCGAGATCCTGAGGCCGTCTTTTGCGTTATGACTGCCGACCACATCATTGGTGATCTGCCTTTGTTCAGGAACACGCTCCGTAAAGGGCTGCAACTGTGCGCCCGGCATGACGTGCTGATGACGATAGGCATTGAGCCGACGGAACCCAGCAGCGCCTATGGTTACATTGAAGCCGGAAAAACGTGGAAAAATGAAGACAGAATTGAGTTTTTCCAAGTAGAACGGTTTGTTGAAAAGCCTGACCTCGAGATGGCCAAACGTTACTTGCTCACCGGCCGTTACGCATGGAATTCAGGCATGTTTGTCTGGTCAATTGCCAGCATTCAGAAGGCCTTTGCTGAACACCTTCCGGCTTTGGCGGAGAGGATTGAGAATTGGGCCTCTTGTGCCGACGACGAGACGTTTGATGCCGCTTTGAAACGGGATTTTCCCAAGCTGCAAAAAATATCTATCGACTATGCCGTGATGGAAAAGGCCAAAAACATCGTCGTTTGCAAAGGAGGCTTTTCCTGGGATGATGTCGGCTCCTGGACGGCGCTGGAAAACCATGTGCCTGCTGATGAACTGGGCAACACCACGCTGGGCGATGTGATCAGTGTGGAAAGCAGCCAAAACATTGTACACAGCCACGACCGACTCACCGCATTGGTTGGAGTAAAGGATTTGATTGTCGTTCAAACGGATGAGGTAACGCTGGTCTGCGCCAAAGAACGCGCCCAGGATATCAAAACTTTGATTGCCGAGCTGCGTGCGCAACCTGGCCGGAACAAGATTCTATAAAGAAGAAGAACCGACGAAACCAAACCCAAAAAGGAGAGAACCATGAAATACCTGTGCACCGTTTGCGGTTACATTTATGACCCTGAAATCGGCGACCCCGATGGCGGGATCGAACCCGGCACCCAGTTTGAAGACATTCCTGATTCCTGGGTATGCCCGGTCTGCGGAGTTGGCAAAGATTCATTTGTCCCGCAGGAATAGACCGAATCTCGGCCGCCAACAAACTCACAGCAGGAAGGCACAACTATAGCCTGGATTATGCACGCGACAAGTCCGGCCCGGATGCGAGGCGTGCGGGGTGAAGCTGTGACATACTGCGAACCCCGCAGAACAAAGCAGACGGGTTGGAATCGTCGCGCCTTGGGTCAACATGGATGAAAACTGAATTTTTCATGATGATTTCCGCATCATGCTGCCCTGCATAAAATAACAATACTTTCATCCATGTTGATGAATAATCTCCTGGATAGGGCAACCTAGAGCATTTGAAGAAATAATGTGGCCGGGAGGTCGTAGCGAATTGGGCTGGGCCAAGGAAGGCGAAGCAGAAATAGCATCGCTATTTCGATGCAGCCTGACGACGGCCAAGCCCAATGCAGTAGATAAAACGGCTACAGAATTGATGAAAATGCTCTAAAGCCTGGCCACAATTCTGCCACACCCAACGACGCGAGAAGCTCGTTGGGTGTTTTTCTGATCGGCATGATTCTCCTTTTGATTCGGGTCAAATATAACGTCGCATAATACATCTTATGTTGAGTTCCGACTTGGGCGCACCACCATATGTTGTGGCCAACCATATAATTAGAAGATTAAGCCCCTACGATAACTTTGTGAGCAACCTTGATCGCATAGACACCAGCGTGGAACCGGCCGTGCCAATACAATGCTTTCCGTTCCGGTGCTGAACGCTGACAGCGTCTTGGTTTTCAAACATGAACACCTGACATTCGTGCTGTCTTTTTTTTCAATCCAGCTTTTTGACTTTTCACTTTATTTGGTCCGTGTGGTTTGACGCTGGGCGCACTCTTCCATGCTGTTCCTGTTCCAACCCGTTATAACCCTGGGCTCTGGATCAGCTTTCAGATGTGCATCGGTTATATAAGTGTGAGTGGCACAGTCCTGATCAATCTTCATCCACCCTCCCCCACTGTCCTTTTGTGTGTTTTTGACCTTGCCCGAAAGATCATTCCACCGTAGTGTTCGGTGGGAAGGTCCTAGAAGGTAAATATCATGCGCAAGGTGTTTATTCGTAGCTTGGGTATCTGCGGCATCCTTCTTGTCGTGGCCGGACTCTTTGTAGGCTGGAGAGTCTTCGGGGTTTACCGGACTGCTTACGGGGGGTATCAGCATCTCCGTTATCTTCTTGAGTCGGGCGAAACGGTTGAGGGTGCGCCTGCTCAGGATGTCCTTTCCGACAGCTATCTTTTGTCGCTTTTCGGGGACAATCCGGAATTGGTGGATCGTTTGAAAGCCGTGATTGACCTGGGCATGGCCACCGATGCCGACCTTAAACTCGGTCAGGTTTCCGCCATGGTAGTCTCCTATCACAAGGATGCGTCCGGACAGATCACCGATCCCGCAATTTATGCGGTTGGCGGGTTTCCTGATCCAAAAAGTAAACGGCTTGGCTTCCACTCCACCGGCTATTTCAGCCAGGAGTTGGATCGTTCGCTGTGGCTTTCAGGCAATGCCGTCATGAATTTGCTCGGACGCGACATCATTGTTTTCTGTGAACAGGAAAAGGCCGAGGAGCACATGTCCATGCTCTTCGACCTGTTGCAAGGCACCATCACGCCGCTCTGCCAGCGCATTGTGAAAACGCCTTTGCACTACGCCATTGTTTTCCCCAACCCCAAAGAACTGGCGCCCCCAAACCTGCGCAATACCCTTCAGACCGTTATTATCAAAGGCGAGATGGAGGGAGACAACGGAAAGACGGAAACCCTTTTTGTGGCGCCCAATTACCGGTCTGCCACTCAATTCCGTGTCATTTTCAAGGACTTTGTCACCCTCAGCCGCATCTTTTTTCACGATCACTTCGGCGGTTACATCAAGGACATGCCCTGGGGCAAAATGAATGATGTGTGGTGGGCGGTTGCCTACGTGGATCTGATTGACCGTTCGGAGATAGTCCACGACCAGTTGCTGGTTGTGGCACGCAGCGAATATGACCGGATCCACAATAACGCCTTGCTGAAGACGGTGGAGCGGGCCGGGCGCGATATTGCCATGCAAAAATCCTATCACTTGTTGGGCGACCTGCCTTGGGAATTTACCTACCGGGACAAAGACAGTCCCTCGGGAGGCTATTGGAGCCATGCTCACCGCTGGGGCTCTGAATGGCCGTTTGGCGAGGAAGGCATCCCCACCCCGGGTTCGCAGCTGGCCAGCCAGCAGCGTGAAGAAGAAAAGGCCAAGGCCGCCTTGCAGCACGAACAATCTGTTTCACCCACGACATCGGACGCCGCTCCCGCCCCGGCCATTTGACCACCATGATACCATCCCGGGCCCCTGCTCATTGCTATCGCCTTGTCTTTTGGTGCGCCATCCTGCTCGCGTGCCTGACAGGGGAAGCCTATGCCCGGGATTTCACGGTTCGGACTCTTTCAGAACCCGGGCAGGATGCGCGCTACCCGTCGGTCGGCCCAAGCGGTCTCGTTGCCTGGCAAAGCTACTCCGAACGCGCCAATGCCCCGGTCCCCGGAATGCGGCAGTCTGACATCATCGTCTATCGAAACGGATCCATCACAAATATCACTGAGCGGGATCCTCGATTGGGTGGACGCAATGAGCGCCCCCGCGTGGTTGGCGATCAAGTGCTCTTCAATGCCCGTTTCACGATTGAAGCCGATGGAGGCTGGCCCTTTGATCTGGCCATCCCGCTCAAAACCGACGAGATGCGCCGTATAGAGGAAGACTACCCCACCCTCTTCGATCCTCCAACTGGTGCCTTGGAGGCCAAGGACACCAACGGCCAGGAGGGAGACTCGCCCGATACCATGGTCGAATTTGAGAGCAAGGAAGATGACCAGGCCGACGACTCCTCCCTCCAGCATCAGATGTGGCGTGGTTCAGGTCGCTATTTTGACATTGCCGTATACCGTGCCAACGGCTTGATTGAGCGCATTACGCCGGGCACCCGCCACTTCAGCACACCGGTCATGTCGGAGGCCGGCATGGCCTTCCAGGTCGCTCGCGGCTGGCCGTATGGTTATGACATCCTGACCTGGAAGCCCGATCAAACTGAACTCATCCAAATCACCACCAATTATTTCTATACGCTGAATCCTGACATTCACGGCAATGATCTGGTCTTCCAGGCCTGGGATGGCACGGATTACGAAATTTTTCATTACCGGTTTGACACTGATGAACTGCGCCAGATCACGAACAACCAATTTGATGACACCCACCCCGTGACTTGGAATGGTGAAATTGCCTGGATCGCCCACCCCACGGTCAATGCAGAAATCTTCCACTATCGCGATGGTGAGATTCGAAAAATTTCGGATGTTTCACAGGAAAACAGCAATCCGTCCATCTGGCAGGGCCGGGTAGTCTGGCAGGGCTACGACGATACGGACCTGGAAATCTATTATTTCGATGGACGCCGGACCATCAAACTGACCAGCAATATTTGGGATGACGCCGAGCCGCAGATTTGCGATGGCATCATCACGTGGATGAGTTATGTGGACAACAGTGACTCGGAAATCATGGTGCTGGACCTCAGCGACAACGTCACGGTCCAGCTAACGGACAACGACTGGGAAGACATGGGTCCGCGCACGGCCGGAGAACGGGTGGTCTGGCACACGCTGACCCCTGATGGCACCGCGGTTGAAATGGCTGAGCCCGTCAGCCCCCGCGAAACAGCCGTCCCCTAATTCTTCGTATCGTGACTTGGTGTCTTGGGCAGCGAGGAGTTGACAAGCGTCGTTGCTTGGCTTAGGGTGCACGTCGATCTTTTGGCGGGATAGCTCAGTTGGCAGAGCGGAGGACTCATAAGCCTTAGGTCGCCGGTTCGACCCCGGCTCCCGCCACCAAACTGTTCCATGAAACACACACATTCCCGCAAGGCCGACTTTTGTTTTTCCTGGCCGTCGATTCCACTCAATATCGTCCTTGTCCACCCGGAGATCCCCCCCAATACGGGCAATATCGCCCGATTGTGCGCCGCCACCCATGCCCGCTTGCATCTGGTGGAACCCATGGGATTCCACTTGGATGACGCCAAACTTCGCCGGGCCGGTCTCGACTACTGGGATGCCATCCGGGTTCAAGTTCATTCCTCCTGGGAGGCCTGCCTGCAGTACCTTGGCGCCGATGCGCGGCTTTATTTTTTCAGCACGGGCAGCGCCCGTATATATTCAAAAGCCACGTATCAGCCGGGTGATACCCTCGTTTTTGGATCAGAGACCCATGGATTGCCCGAGGCGTTGCTGATGACTTATCCTGATGCCGTGTACGGGATACCGATCCTGACCGAGCATGTGCGCTCCCTCAACTTGTCCAGTGCGGTCGCTATTGTGGTTTACGAAGCCTTGCGGCAACTGAACCTTGAAACTATCGGCTGATTTCCCCTCCCCCACCCCGCACCCGGCACGTTGAATCGCTAGCCTGGATAATTCACGCGACAAGTCCGGCCCGGATGCAAGGCAGGCGGGGCGAAGCTGTATGGACATACTGCGAGCCCCGAATAACGCCGCAGACGGGTTGGAATCGTCGCGCCGAAGGGCAGGGTGCACGACAGATTTCTGCTTATGCGGCCTGCGGGAGTGCGGCTCGTCTTGTCCAGAACTCCTCGTAGCGCTGGGATAACAAAGCCGTTCGGATGGATAAGATATGGCTGAGTCCTCTTTGCGA
>JAAZFE010000132.1 GCA_012511885.1 Lentisphaerota bacterium
CCGGACAATGGCAGATCGAACCCGTCCCCAAGGCGGCCCGCCTCGCTCTTGAGGCCATTGGCTTAACACTCCCAGAAACACCCTGCTGACAACAAACTTATACACCAAATCACGGAGTTCCGGGTTATTTTCTGCAGGGCAGCATGATGCGGAAATCATCATGAACAATTCAGTTTTCATCCATGTTGACCCAAGGTCCGACGATTCCAACCCGTCTGCGTTGTTCTGCGGGGTTCGCAGTATGTCCAACCAGCTTCACCCCGCACGCCTCGCATCCGGGCCGGACTTGTCGCGTGCATAATCCAAGATAGGGGGGGGCGTTTTGCTACAATGTCGAAATGCTCCACTAACATAATCTTAACATTCAAGAGTGTGGTTGAACTATCATTGAATCCAAAACCCGCGATATGAATAATACGTCCATAATATAGGGGCAATATGAATAATCTGCTGCTGAAATAATGTGTCCTGCTTCCCGCGAAGCTGATAGAAAAAATTGGCAAACGGAAACTGATCGACGATAAATGCGGCTAAAAAATTAATCATATTTTAATCATACGCCTATTGAGGATTTCCCCTATATATGGTTGTTTTTAGGTGCAGCTTGAGAGGCTGGACGGGTTTAGCCTTAACAAAATCTTAACAAATAGGCTGATCAGAAAGATGCAACCAAACAGTTCCAACAAAACCCAATCGGCTTGGGTGACGGCAGGCTTTGTCGTCATCCGCACGCTGATTGTGTCGGGACTGTTGCTGGGAGCAACCACGGCCAGCGCACAGTGGCAGAAGGCAGATTTCCGAATTACGAGCCTGACCATGGCCCCGCAGCAACCGCAGGGTGGCGCGCAGATTGCCGTGACGGTCACCATCGCGAATCAGGGCGATCTCGGCGGGGATGCGGGTGTCCTGCGCGTGTGGGCGGCGAAATCGGGTAGCGCACAGGTGGGGGAGCCGGGTGATGCCGAAGTCGCGGCGGGATATCTGGCGATTGGCGAATCGAGCGTCCTGGAGCTGTCCGTGACCGCGCCCCAGGGCGGTGGCTGGTATCAGTTGCGTGCGTTTGTGAACGCGGACAACACCACGCCGGAATACAGCATCGGCGACAACCAGTCCACGGTGAGCTATTCCGTGCAGGCCCCGGCGCCTTGGGACAAGCCTGATTTTGTGGTGGCTAGCTTGGCGATGAACCCGCAGTCGCCCAGCCCCAATGGCCAGATTGCGGCGACCGTGGTGGTCAAGAACCAGGGCGACGTGCCCGGCGATGCCGGCATCCTGCGCGTATGGGCGTCGAGGCCGAACAACGCGCAGCCGGGTGAACCCGGCGATGCCGAAGTGGCCGCGGGCGTTCTCGAGGTTGGCGAAACTCGGGAGCTGGTTCTGCACGTTGCGGCGCCGGCGTCCGGGTCGTGGCACCAACTGCGGGCCTATGTCAATGCCGACAACACCACCCCGGAGAAGTCCACAGGCAACAACCAAAGCACGCTTGGCTATTCGCTGACGAGCGGCGCCACGTGGGAGAAGCCGGACTTTACCGTGACCGCGATTCAGATTGTGCCGGCATCCCCCGCGCCCGCGGAGCCCTTCACCGCGAAGGTGACGGTCAAGAACCAGGGGTATCTGGCGGGCGACGCCGGTTTGCTGCGGCTCTGGGTTTCGAAGGCGGCCAACGCCCAGCCCGGGGAGCCCGGCGACGCCGAGCAGGCGGTCGGCACTCTGGCGGTGGACGAGTCCAAGGTTTTGACGTTTGATCTGTGCGCTTCGCCGATCAAGGGGACGCATCACGCCCGCGCGTTCGTTGACGCGGACAACACCACACCCGAGATGAGCGAAGGCAACAACCAGATGAGCGTGGTCTATACGCTGCATCACAGCGCCAGCACCGCCACGGTGCAGGTGGCCGAGCTGGCCCAAGTGTATGACGGCACCCCCCGTGAGATTAGCGTGACCACGGATCCCGCCGGCCTGAATGTGGCGGTGACCTATAACGGGGAGACCGAGGTACCGACCGGGGCGGGCTCCTATGTGGTGACGGCCAAAGTCCAGCAGGCGGAATGGGTGGGCTCGGCTCAGGCTGAACTGGTTGTGGCCCGCGCCGAACAGGCGATCGATTTCCCAACGCCGGGTGATCATAGCGTGACGGATGTGGTGGAACTCGAGGCCGTAGCCACCAGCGGGTTGCCCGTGGAGTTCACGGTGGGGGAAGGGCCCGCCTTGTTGGACGGCCATACCCTGACCTTTACCGGCGCGGGCGGGGTGACGGTGAAGGCCAGCCAGCCCGGGGACAACAACTGGCTGGCCGCCGAAGAGGTTGCGCACAGTTTTATGGTGGCTGGCGCCGGAGCGAGCGTCAGCCTGGAGAACCTCCAGCAACTCTATGATGGCACCCCGCGGAAGGTCGGAGTGATAACCCATCCCGAGGACCTGCCGCTGCGGATAACCTACAATGGCGAGGAAGACGCGCCCGTCAACGTCGGCGAATATGCGGTTCACGCCATGGTGGTGGACCCCATCTGTTCTGGCGAAGCCGAAGGCCTCCTGATCGTCAAGAAAGCCAGACAGGAAATTGTATTTCCAGAGATACCGGCTCAGGTGGCCACCGGGATGGTGGTGTTGGTCGCCGGAGCAACCAGTGGGCTGCCAGTCGAGTTTTCTTTGGTGTCGGGACCCGCCAAGTTGAACGACAACATCCTGACCTTTACCGGCGAGGGTACCGTGACGGTGATGGCCAGCCAGTCCGGGGATGACAATTGGGAACCGGCCGAAGACGTAAACCAGAGCTTCAAGGTGACCAAGGCGCTGGCAAGCATCCGTCTGGAGAATCTGGACCAGACCTATAATGGCAGGCCGCGCAAAGTCAGGGTGATCACCGAACCGGATAGCCTGCAGGTGGAGTTGTTGTATGACAACGACCCAACTCCGCCGATCAACGTGGGCGAATATATGGTCAGCGCTCTAATCCAGGACCCCATCTGGACGGGCAAAGTCGGGGGACGCCTGGTGGTCCTGCCGGGGAAACAGACCATTGACTTCCCGCGGATTCCCGATCAGACCACATCATCCATGGTGTTGCTCAAGGCCCAAGCTTCGAGCGGCCTGCCGGTCGAGTTCATGGTGGCGGAGGGGTCGGCCAAATTGGAAGGGAACCTGCTGTATTTCACCGATGCGGGGATGGTGAGCGTGAAGGCCAGTCAGCCGGGGGATGGCAATTGGGCGCCGGCCGAAGATGTGACGCACAAGTTCGAGGTGATCGACGACCAGGCCGTTGTCATTCTGTCGAATCTCGAGCAGGTCTATGATGGCACCCCGCGCGCGGTACGGGTGGAGACCAAGCCGCCCGATTTGAAAGTGCGGGTGACTTATCAGGGGGATCCCCAGCCGCCGGTCGACGCGGGGGCTTACAAGGTGAGAGCGGTGGTGGAAGATCCGTTCTGGACGGGGGAGGCTTATGGCACCTTGAGCGTCGAGCCGGGTGAACAGACGATTGACTTCCCGCCGGTGCCGGACCAGGTGGCCACCGCGACCGTCGAGTTGATGGCCAAGGCCAGCAGCGGGTTGCCCGTAAATTACAAGCTGCTGTCGGGTCCCGCGCGGCTGGTCGGCAACATCTTGACTTTTACCGGCGCGGGAACTGTGACCGTGTCGGCCGGCCAGCCGGGGGATCACAATTGGCAGCCGGCTCCGGAAGTTCTCAATCGTTTCGAGGTGACCAAGGATAAGGCCGTCGTCACCCTGTTCAATCTGAGGCAGCTGTATGACGGCACACCGCGCTCGGTGAAAGTGCTTACGGAGCCTCACGGCTTGGCGGTGAAAGTGACCTATAATGACGACCCTATCCCCCCGGTCAATGCGGGCAAATACTGGGTGGTCGCGACGATTGCGGATCCCATTTGGGAGGGGCAGGCCGAAGATATTTTCTTTATCGATCCGGCCAAGCAGACGATTGATTTCCCGATGATCCTCCATCAGCTTGCTTCGGCGACCGTCGAACTGAAGGCCACTGCCAGCAGCGGCCTTCCCGTCGAGTTTGCGGTTGACTCGGGCCCCGGGCAATTGGATGGCAATCTTCTGAGTTTCACCGGGGCGGGACTCGTCACGATCAAAGCGATGCAGCCGGGGGACAACAACTGGCTGCCGGCTGAACCGGTTGGTCAAACCATCAAGGTGATGCTGGATCAAGCCACTGTCACCTTGTCGAATCTGGAACAGGTCTATGACGGTTCGCCGCGTGTTGCGGGTGTGACCACGGATCCGGCCGGCCTGGCGGTAGAGGTGACCTATGACGGAGCGCCGGACGCCCCGTTCAACGCGGGAACCTATCATGTTGTGGCCACTGTGGTGGACGCCCGCTATGAAGGCAGTGCCAGCGCCTATATGACCGTTCATAAGGCTCAAGTGGCCATTGTGCTCGATGACCTGGAGCAGGTGTACAACGGCGAACCGAGGGCCGTTTCGGTTATGGTTGACCCGGACGGCTTGCCCTTGGAGGTGCTCTATTGGCAGTTGACGCTAGTCTTCGGCAAAGCACCGCCTTCAGAAGAGCCACCCATTGACGCGGGCGTTTACCTGGTTTCGGCAACGGTTGAAGACGAGAACTATGAGGGTCATGTTGATGATGAATTGACCGTTTTGGCCGCTTCGCAGACGATCGATTTCGCAGACATTGATGATTGCTGGACAACGGACGTTGTCGAGCTTGAGGCGACGGCCAGCAGCGGACTCCCGGTGAGTTATGCGGTGCTGTCAGGCCCGGCGCAGTTCATTCCTGGAACGACCCGGCTTGAATTCCCGGATGGTCCCGGTGTCGTGGTGGTCGAGGCCAGCCAAGAGGGCAATGACAACTGGAATTCGGCCGAACCCGTCGCCCAATCCTTCGAGGTCAAGGCCTCGAATCATGAGCAGGAAGGCCCTTATACATATCGTGCCGAGGACGGCACCGCGACGGTGGTCGGATTCGATGAGACCTATCAGGGCACGCTGGTTCTGCCCGGCAGTCTGGGCGGACTTCCTCTTGTGGGCATTGACGCGGGAGCGTTTGCCAACTGCAGCGGACTGACGAGCGTATTTATTCCGGGCAACATTGCCGGGGTTGGCGAAGGGGCTTTCACAGGTTGTAGCAGCCTCGAGCGGATCTATTTCCTGGGCGATGCCCCCGCCGGGGCGCCAGCCAGCCTGGGCGCGAGCCAGGCCACGGTCTATTATCTGCCTGGTTCCGAAGGCTGGGACGACACGTTTGGCGGCTGTCCGGCCGTGCTTTGGAATCCGGAGTTTGTGGATGGCGCTTGCCACCCGCTGGCGGCGGCGTGCCATGTGGTGGGCGCGCCCAACCTGCCTATCGCGATTCAGAGCACCACCAATCTGGTTTTTGGGGAATGGACGTGGGAAATCGCGCTGACCAACCTGACCGCGGAAGGCACATTCTGTTTTGAAAAGGATGCCGCGGATATGGAGGAAGAGCGCTATTACCGCATCATGGCGCCTTGAGCGGTCCGAGCGCGGGAGGGGGCGGATCGAGAGGGGGCACACTTCATGGGCGGCAGAAACGGGTTCCCAACCGGGGTTGCTCTTGGTTGAACTTGGTCAAGGCAACCGCAAGCCGGCCGGCCAGACGGGCATTGTTCAGCAGGAGTGCCGTGTTGGCTTCGCGGCTCTGATCCCTGGTGAGTTCGCTGACACGGGCCAATAGAAAAGGAGTGATCTCCTTGCCGCGAATGCCTTGCTGATCGGCTTCCGCGAGGGCCTGCTGGATGGCGGTTTCTGCGACCGGAGCAGGCAATTCGTCTTCGGCGGGAACGGGATTGGCAACCAGAATGCCGGTTTGAAAACCCAGATGCTCGCGGGCCTGAACGAGCGCGGCAATCTCTTTGACGGTATCGCAACGCACATCGAGGGGCAGTCCCGAGCTGCGGGTGTAGAACGCCGGAAACTGGTCGCATTGGTAGCCGGCCACCGGAACACCGTGGGTTTCAAGCAGTTCCAAAGTCAGGGGCAGGTCCAAGATGGCTTTGGCGCCGGCACAGACCACGGTGACCGGCGTCCGGGCCAGTTCCAGCAGATCGGCGCTGACATCAAAGGGGTGTCCGCGATGGACGCCGCCAATACCGCCGGTGGCGAACACCCGGATGCCCGCCATGTGGGCAACAATCATGGTGCCGGCCACCGTGGTGGCGCCATCGCCCCTTTGAGCCAGCACGATGGGAAAATCCCGGCGACTGCATTTGCGGACATGGCGGGCCTGGGCCAGATGAAGGAGCTGGTCGTTGGACAGGCCAACCACAATCCGGCCTTGGAGAATGGCGATAGTGGCCGGGGTGGCGCCGGCATTTCGTACAGCCTGCTCCATGGCGCGGGCCACTTCCAAATTGACCGGCCAGGGCAGACCATGAGTGATCAAGGTGCTTTCCAAAGCGACCACGGGCAGCCCCTTGGCCAGGGCGCCTTCAACGTCGGGATGCAGGTCTAAGGGTATGGACATGGCAAGAGCCTTTCTGGGGGCACACTATGCGTTGGCTCTGCCAAGATTCCAAGTGGAATTCAGGCGGAGGGAGACAAAGACCTGGGGGGCATCCAGGCCCCCCGAAGACGGGGAAAGATGACAATTCCACGCTTGCTCGGCACAAGAAAAAGAGTAGATTTATGCCAAGTCTGATTTGTCTGTGCAGGGTGGCAGGTGACTACTCTCAGCGAATCGAGGCGCTCATCACCAACCAAGGCATAGTCATGAAATGCATCACGCGCTTCCTGTTCGTGTTCGTTCTGTCGGTTTGTTTCCTTTCCCTGGCGGCCATCGCGCAGCCGATTTATCTCAATACGGGGGTGATTGACACGTCGCGCGCGCCGCAGCGGGCGGCGCTGCCGGGTGCGGCGGGCGATCAGTTGCATTTGGTGCAGTTTGACGGGCCGATTCAGCCGGAGTGGGTCGCGCAGTTGGAGGCGGCTGGCTGGCGGATTGTGGATTTCGTGCCGGACAACACCTATATTGTATATGGCGGAAGCAACGCGCGAAAGGCGCTGAAGTCGGCGGTGTCGCACGTGAGCTGGCAGGGGGCGCTGCTGCCGGGCGATAAGATTCAGCCGAGGGCGACCGCGGCGGCGCTGCAGCAGCGCAAGCTGACCAAGCCGGACAGCAAGCTGTTTGCGATGCAGTTGATTGAGGAGGCATCGGCGAATGCGGTGACGATTGCGTTGCTGGAGGAGATGACGGGCGAGCCGGTCACGAGCATTGCCACCAACGAGATGCTGCGGTTTGTGAACATTCGCGCGGCGTTGCCGGAGGATCGCATTGAGGAGCTGGCGGCGCGCCCCGATGTGTTGACCATCAACACCTATGAGCCGCCCAAGCGCAAGGGCGAGCGCCAGGGGCAGATTGTGGCGGGCAACCTGAACGCGGCGGGCAGCCAGCCGACGGGGCCGGGCTATTTGGCGTGGCTGACGGGCAAGGGCTTCACGCAGGCGCAGTTTGATGCGTCGGGGATGGTCATTGACATTGCGGATGACGGCTGGGACCGCGGCGTGGCCGCCACGCCCGCCAACCGCGAGTTCCGTGTGGAGGGCGACGCCGCCAAGGCCAGCCGCGTGAAATATTCGCAGACGGCGTCCAAGCTGACCGAGGCGAATTCGGCGGGGACGGACGGGCATGGGAATATCAACATCAGCATTGTCGGCGGCTACAATAATTTGTCCGGCGCGCCCTACACCGACACAGCGGGCTACCACCGCGGCTTGGGGATCAATCCGTTCGCGCTGATGGGCAACACCAAGGTGTTTGACGACGAGGGCTATTGGGATGCCACCTCTGCCCAGGAGGCCAAGTTCATCGCGACGAACTACCACAAGGGTGTGCGCATCAGCTCCGACAGCTGGGGTAGCGATGGCGACGGCAGCTACGACTCCGACGCGCAGAGCTACGACTCCTGGACCCGCGACTCGCAGCCCTTGGTCAGCGGCAACCAGGAAGTGCTCTACGTCTTTGCCGCTGGCAACGACGGCCCCAGCACCAAATCAATTGGCCCCCCCGGCACCGGCAAGAACATTATCTCGGCGGGCGCGTCGGAGAACTACAACCTGTTTGGCACCGACGGTTGCGGCACGAGCAACAGCGATGCCGACAACGCGAACGACATTGTGGATTTTTCGAGTCGGGGGCCGTGTTTGGATCGGCGGATTAAGCCGGACCTGGTGGCTCCTGGATCGCACGTGGCGGGTGCCGCCAGCTTCGCCATCGGCTACACTGGCTATGGCGTCTGCGACAAGTATCAGCCCGCGGGGCAGACGAACTATGCCGCCTCGAGCGGCACCAGCCACTCGACGCCGGCGATCGCGGGCGGCGCGTCGCTGGTCTATCAGTATTTCATCAACCAAAGCTGGGGGACCCCCAGCCCTGCGATGATGAAGGCGTATTTGATGAACTCCGCGCGCTACATGACCGGCGTGGATGCGGGCGACACGCTGCCCTCGAACAACCAGGGCATGGGGCTGATGAATCTGGGCACGGCCTTTGACGGGGTGACGCGCATGTTGCGCGACCAGTTGACCGGCGACATTTTCACTGCCAGCGGCCAGTCGCGCACGTATTTCGCGATGGTGAGCGACAGCAGCAAGCCGCTACGCATCACGCTGGGCTGGACGGATGCGCCGGGTTCGACGTCGGGCAACGCGTATAAAAACAACTTGGATTTGAGCGTCACCGTCGGCGGCAAGACTTATCTGGGCAATGTGTTTTTTGGCGCACACTCGGAGACCGGCGGCTCGGCGGATGTGCGCAACAATATGGAAAGCGTGTTCCTGCCCGCCGGGGAAAGCGGCCTGGTGACGATCAAGGTGACCGCCTTCAACATCAACTCCGACGGCGTGCCGAACTACGGCACATCGCTCGACCAGGATTTCGTGCTGGTGGCGTACAACGCGGAAGAATACACGCCGAGCGATTATCCGCCGGAGATCGAGCCCATTGGCAACAAGGCGATGGCAACCAACCGCCTGATGCAGTTCACCGTCACCGCCAGCGACCCGGTGGATGGCGACACGGTGCGGCTGTGGGCGACCGGCATTCCCGCCTGGGCCACCTTCCCCGGCGCGACCAATGCCGGCACCGCCAGCGCGCAGTTCAGCGGCACCACGCCGGAAACCACCGGCTCCTACAACGTGGTGTTTTATGCCGCCGACAAGGATGGCACGACCAGCGAGAGCATTGTGATTGAGGTCAACGACATCAACTGCATTCCCGCCGTTGTACTGCAGGAAGACTTCGACGACTCGACCAGCGTCCCCGCTGGCTGGGTCAATGGCGGCAGCGCCAACGACAGCGATTCCACGCATTACAAGAGCGCGCCCAACTGCCGCGCGATGGGGATTGGCGCCACGCTTGAGACGCCGCCCATGAACACACCCACGCAAATTGTGTTTTATGTGGATGCCAGTTCGAAGGGCAACGGAAAAACCGCCACGCTGGATTACAAGGTCGGCGACGGTGAGTGGACGAAGGTCGGCAATTTCATGGCGACGACGGCTGGCGCCACCGAGACCTTTAATTTGACCAGCTCGCCCGATTTGAGCGAGCAGGCGAACGTGAGCTTCCGGTTCAGCTCGTCGTTCAGCACATGGTATCTGGATGATGTGGTCATCACCGGATTCGATTGCGGCACCGGCTTTCTGCCGAACAATCCGCCCAGTATCGGCGTGTCGGGCGGCACAAATCAGTCGGTGAGCGTGGGTTCGGAATTGTCGTTTTCAGTGACCGCCAACGATGCCGACGGCGACGACCTGTCGCTGCAAAGCACCTCGCTGCCCGGCGGCGCGTTGTTTGACGCCACCAACGGCCCCGCGCCGTTGGAAAGCACCTTCACCTGGACGCCCGTCGCCACCGGCAAATATAGCGCCGTGTTCACCGCCAGCGATGGCAAGGCGGTCGCCACCCAGGCCGTCTCCATCACCGTCGGCCCCTATGTGGCCCCGCTCTTGCCGCCCGAAATCCAGGCGGCCACCCATGTGATGGCGGAGCAGTTCAACGCCAACTGGTTGGTGGTGTCCAACGCCACGGGCTATCGCCTGGATGTCTCGGAAAACTCGAGCTTCTCCGGCGGCAGCGGCGGCTCGATCTTGACGGAAGATTTTTCCGGGCTCACCGTGAGTGGCGGCGGCACAGACATCAGTGGCAGCCTGGACACCTATCTGCAAACGCCCGGCTGGACCGGCTCGAAAATCTATGAAGACGCCGGCCGCGCCAAGCTTGGCGCCAGCACGGGGCAGGGAATCCTCACGACACCCACCCTCAATCTATCCGGCAATGGCGGGGTCGCCACGCTGACCTTTGATTTGCTGAAATACGGCACCGACTCGACAACGGTGCAAGTCCTCCACGCGCCGGACGGCGAAAACTTCAGCCAGGTGGGCGACGACATCACCGCGCCCGAGGCCGTCACGCTGCAGTCGGTGGAAATCACCGGCGGCACCGCCGCCTCCAAGCTGCGCATCCAGGGCAAGGGGTTCAGCAAGCAGCGGTTTTATGTGGATAACCTGCTGGTGGAAGGCGGCTCCGGCACCGACAGCTATGTGGCGGGCTATCAGAACCGCGATGTCGGCAACGTCACGACCTGTGCCGTCACCGGCCTGACCGAAAACGTCACCTACTACTACCGCGTGCGCTCCTACCATGCCACCTCCAACAGCGTGGATTCCGCCACCACCAACGTCACCACCATGGCGATGGTGGATGTGCCGCCGGTGCTGAACCCCATCGGCAACAAGACTGTCGCGCTGGGCGGCAACTTGCAGTTTGCCGTGACCGCCATGCCGACCGATGACGACGAGGTCACGCTGAGCACCAGCGCGCTGCCCGCAGGCGCGACCTTCGGCGCGACGAACGAAACCGGCACCTTTGAATGGAACAACGCCGGGCCCGTCGGCGTCTATCCCGTGACCTTCTACGCAGAAGACGAAGACGGCCAGGACAGCGAGACCATCACCATCACCGTCTATGATCCGGAAGCCGAGTTGCAGGCGCCCGTCATCCAGGCTGCAAGCGGCGTGCAAGCGCAGCAGTTCAACGCCAACTGGCTCGCCTCCGCCGGCGCCCTCGGCTACCGTTTGGATGTTGCCACCGATGACAGCTTCACACCCGGCGGCGGCGGGGGCGGCGGCGGAATTGTTCTCTCCGAAGATTTCTCGGGCTTCACCACTGTCAGCGGCGGTGTCGATCGCGCCAGTAGCTTAAACACCTATCTGCAAACCCCCGGCTGGACCGGTTCGAGAGTCTATGAAGACGGGGGCCGTGCCAAGCTCGGCGCTACTTCCGGCCTCGGCTACATTGTGACGCCCACCGTGGACCTCTCGGGCGGCGACGCCACGCTGACCTTTGATGTCGCGCAATACGCCACCGATGGCGGCTCGATTGAAATCCTTCACGCCGCCGACGGCTCCACGTTCACGCCGCTCGGCTCCGATCTGACGCTCCCGGCCACCATGACCGCCCAAAGCATTCCGATCACCGGCGGCACCGCCAACTCCAAGATTAAGTTCTCCGCCAAAGCAGCCTCCAAAAACCGCTTCTATCTCGACAACGTGGCAATCACGGCGGGTTCGGGCGGCGGCTCCGGCAGTTTCGTCGCCGGCTATGAAGACCGCGACGTCGGCAACGTCACCACCTTCGCCGTCACCGGCTTGACCGAAAACATCACCTACTACTACCGCGTGCTGGCCTACGACGCCACGGACGACAGCGATTATTCCGCCACCACCAACGTCACCACGGTCGCCCCGCCGCCCTTGGCCGCGCCGGTGATCCAGGCGGCAAGCGGCGTGCAGGCGCAGCAATTCAACGCCAACTGGCTCGCCTCCGACGGCGCGTTGGGCTATCAGCTCGATGTCAGCACCAACGAGACCTTCAGCGGCGGCGGCAGCGAAAGCACGCGCGAATTGCTGGCGACCAACGCGGCGTCATCGGCGTCCATCCAGACCGACGGCTGGAGCGCCACCGACACCGGCGGCACCACCTACGTCCAGATGCTCAAGCCCACCGCCACCATTCTCTCGCCCGCCTTCTCCACCGTCGGGTTCACCAACCTGACCGTGGACATGATGGCGCGCACCTTTGGCGGGGTGAATGCCGCCCACAACCTCATTACCGTGTCCATTTCCAGCAACAACGGCACGGCGTGGGACACCCTGGGAACGGCGCTGCCGACCAGCAGCTCCATGGCGAACATGGCCACGCTGACCGACGAAACCCACGTCGGCCACGCGGAAACCCGTCTGCGCTGGCAGAGTCTCGGCGGGAACGGCAACATTGGCGCGGGCGTCCAGCAACTGCACATCCGCGGCTGGACCTCGGGTTCCGCAGGCTCCGATTTCGTGGCGGGCTACGAAAACCGCGATGTGGGCAACGTCACCACCTTCGCTGTCACCGGCCTGACCGAAAATGTCACCTACTACTACCGCGTGCGCGCCTACGACGCCGGCGGCGCCAGCGCCAACTCCGCGGTGACCAATGTGACCACCACCGCCAGCGCGCCCGCCGAGCCGCCGACCTTTGCTGACTTCATCTATGCGCCGGGTTCGGCGGCTGAAGCGAGCTTCCAATCCCAGGTCGGCGTGCTTTACCAGCTCGAATACACTACCGATTTGTCGGCTGATCCGGCGGACTGGATACCCATCGACATCGAAGAGGGTACAGGCGGCATTCTGATTCTTGAGGACGATGATCCGAGCGATCCCGCGAGATACTACCGCATTGTGATCGACTAATTTGTTCTCCGGACCTACCGTCCGCGGCCGTTTGGCCGCCTGCGGGACCGATCAGGTGGCAGGACGCGCCGCGGCATCCGTCGCATCGGCCCGGCTGAGGCGCACCAGCGTCTCGATGTGGTAGGTGTGGGGAAAGAGATCGAAAGGTTCGATCGTGTCCAACTGATAGCCGCCATTCACGAGCAACTTGAGATCGCGCGCGAGGGCGGCGGGATTGCAGGAAACATAAAGAATGGCGGCAGGCGCCAGATCGAGCATCCATTCGATGGTCTTGGGCGTCAGCCCGGGGCGGGGCGGATCCACAACCACCAAGTCCACCCGCGCGGGGAGGCCCTCGGGCCGCACCTTGTTGAGATCGGCGGCCAGCATATCCACATTGTTGATGCGGTTGCGGGCGATGTTCTGGCGGGCGGCCTCGACCGAGGGCGCAAAACTTTCGACCCCGATAACCCGCTTTGCCACGGCGGCGAGTTGCAACGCGATGGGGCCCGTCCCGGCAAACAGGTCGAGGGCCACCTCAGGACGGCCGGATGAAGCCGCCAATTCGCGCAGGCGCGAGAAGAGGGCTTCGGCTTGGATGGTATTGCTTTGGAAGAAGGTGTCGGGGTCAATGAGGAAGCGCATGCCGTTCATGACTTCCTCGATGGTACCGGTGCCCTTGAGAATGGCGCGTCGTTCGGGTCGTGGCGGCCCCTGCAGATTGGTGCAGAGAGCAAACGTGATGGTGTCGGCCAAATCGTCGAGGGTGTTGACCAGACCCGCGGCCAGATCATCGTCGGGGACGGTGGAGAGCAGTTCGACCAGGCGCTGTCCGGTGCCCCGAGCCTCGCGAATGGTCAGCGTGCGCAGTCCATTAGGCTGCCGCTTGTCGTGGAAGGCGGGCACCCCGAGTTCATTGGCCAGCGCCACCACGCGGCGGACAATTTCCCGCGAAGCCTCGCTCTGCAGTTTGCAGACATCGGCGGGCAGGATGTGGCGGTAGCTTCCGCGCCGATGCAGGCCGAGGAGAAGTTCTCCATCGGGTGAGGTGCCAAAGGTGAACACCATTTTGTTGCGGTAGTCGTTAATGTCCGGCGCGGGCACGACATCCCGGATCAGCTCGCGCGCGCCCGGCAGGCCATGCAGGGCCTCGATCAAGTTGTCCTTTTTATAGCGGAGCTGGGCGGCATAGGCGGCATGCCGGAACGTGCAGCCGCCGCAGTCGCCGGCCCAGGGGCAATCCGGTTCGACGCGGTCGGGGGAAGGCTCGAGGATTTCCACAACGCGCGCGAAAGCGAAATTCTTTTTCTTTTTATAGATGTGGACGCGGACGGTTTCGTCAGGCAGGGCGTTGTCCACGAACACCACAAAGCGGCTGTCGCGGGCAAGGGCCTGGCCCTGATAGACTATTTTTTCGGTGCGCAGGATGGAACCGTTGACGGATGGGGCGGAGTTGGTCATGAGATGGAGCGGTTAGGATTTGATGGCCCGGGCCATTTCCCGGTCGGCGGTTTTTTGACGGAGGGCTTCCCGCTTGTCGAAGAGCTGCTTGCCCTTGCCGAGGCCCAGCTGGATTTTGATGCGGCCGCGGGCCAGGTAGAGCTTGAGCGGAATGAGCGTGTAGCCCTTGAGTTGGAGAGTGCCTGCCAGACGGTCGAGCTCCCGCCGGTGCATCAGCACTTTGCGGGGACGGTCCGGGGCGTGGGTGTTAAATCCCGAAGTGGCCGCGGCATAGGGCTGAACGCGCATGCCGAGAATGAAGAGCTCGCCGTTTTGAAAATCGGCATAGGCTTCGTCCAGGCTGACGTGCCCGTTGCGGCAACTTTTGACTTCGCCGCCGGAGAGCACCAGCCCGGCCTCCCAGGAGTCCAGGATGTGGTATTTGTGCCGGGCTTTGCGATTGGTGGCCAGTGCGCCGGCGCCGCCTGGGTTCCGGGAGGTCATTGGCCGATGGCCCGGACCGGGCTTAAAGGGCCAGGAGCGAGTTGGCCGCGTCGTCAAATGCCGTGGGAAGCGCGCCCAGTTCCGCGGAGAGTTTGCCCTCGGCGATTTCCTTGAGCGCCAAGTCCAAATTGTCCATGTCGGGCGTATCGGGCTTAATCAGAGGGCGGTCGCCCCGATTGAGTTGGCGCACGCGCTTGGATACCACGTTGATGAGCAACGGGATGTTGGGCATGCGTTCTTTGGCTTTTTCCAAATATGTATCGTTCATGGGAGCCTCCAAAATAACTGGAGTGGGATTCGAGGGACGAAACCTAGGCCAACCCGGCCGGGAAGTCAATAGACAAATATCCGCAAAACGATGGAAAAACTTGACGCGGGGGGCGGTGGTGGTAGGCTCTGGCAAATATTTGGTAGCTAGGGGTGTCCTTGATGGAGAGGGCTGAGAGTTCCGGTGTTCCGGATAACCCTTGGAACCTGTTGGATCATGCCAGCGCAGGGAAAGCCGTTTGAGATGAAGCCGTGGTTTCCCAGGTTGGGTCACGGCTTTGTTGGGCTCTGGCGGAGGGACCTGCCGGCGGTTGTTGTCGCGGAAAGGAAGTGACAGGTGAAGATGAATCAAGCGTTGGCGCGTCGGGCCGCGGATCATCTCGAGCGAATGCGCGCAGGTCAGCCGCTGATCCATAACATGACGAATTATGTGACCGTCAATTTTGTGGCGAATATGCTGCTGGCGGTCGGGGCGTCGCCGGTTATGGCTCACGCGGCGGAGGAGGTGGAGGAGATGGTGTCGCTTTCGTCGGCGCTGGTCTTGAATATCGGTACGCTGGACGAGGCCTGGCTGGCCTCGATGCTGCGGGCGGGCCGGCGGGCGGGCGAGCTGGGGCGGCCCATTGTGCTGGACCCGGTGGGCACCGGGGCCACGCGGATGCGTACGGAGGCAGCGCAAAGCATGTTGGCGGAGTTAAGCGTGACGCTGGTCCGCGGCAACGCGTCGGAAATTCTGGCTTTGGCGGGGGGGGGCGCCCAAACCCGGGGAGTGGACACCGCCGACGAGGTCGAGGCGGCTTTGGAGCCCGCCGCGCGGCTGGCGCGCGAGCGCCAAACGGTTGTGGTCATCACGGGCGAGTGCGATGCGATCACCGACGGTGAGCGCATCTGGCGGGTGCACAATGGGCATCCTTTGATGGGCCGGGTGACGGGTTCGGGTTGCGCGGTGAGCGCGGTGATTGCCGCTTTTGCCGCGGTGGAACCGGATCCGGTGTCGGCGACGGCCTCGGCGTTGGCCTGCTACTGCCTGGCGGGTGAAATGGCCATGGAGGGGGAGCCGGGTCCCGGAACTTTTCTGGTGCGCTTTCAGGATGCCTTGCATGGTCTGACACCCGACGCGGTGGCACGGGGCGCCCGGATTTCGGAGATGTAAGATGAGGTCGGTGGATTATTCGATCTATCTGGTGACGGATCGCTCGCTGGCGGGGGGGCGGTCATTGCCTGATCTGGTGTGCGCGGCGGTGGCGGGGGGGGCAACCTGTGTCCAGTTGCGCGAGAAAGACACGGCCATCCGTGATTTTTTGGCCGTGGCGCGCGAGTTGCGCGCGCTCTTGCAGCCATTGGGCGTGCCGCTGATTGTGAATGACCGCGTGGATGTGGCGCTGGCCGCCGGAGCCGATGGCGTGCATCTGGGCCAGCAGGACATGCCGATCGAGGTGGCGCGCAGGCTGGGGCCGCCGGGCTGGATTGTGGGCATTTCGGCGGAATCGGTGGAGGATGCCGTACGCGCGGAGCGGGAGGGCGCCGACTACATCGGGGTAAGTCCGGTTTTTGCCACGCCGACGAAGACCGACACCGCGTTGCCGTTGGGTCTGGATGGGCTGCGAGCGATCCGCCGCGCGGTGCGGCTGCCGCTGGTGGCGATTGGCGGCATTCATGAAGGCAACGCCCGCGAGGTGATCGAGGCCGGGGCGGACGGTCTGGCGGTGGTTTCGGCCATCATGGCCGCGCCGGATCCCCGGGCGGCGGCCGCGAGGCTGCGCGCGGCGGTGGACGCAGCCCGGAGCCGCCGGCCGGCAGCAAGTGATTTGGGAAGTGACCAGAAAACGCATGGAGAAGGGTGAAACAATGAGCGAGAAAACCTATTGCCGGGTTTTGACGATTGCCGGGTCCGATAGCGGCGGGGGGGCGGGGATTCAGGCGGATTTGAAGGCGTTTGCCGCCAACCGGTGTTATGGCATGAGCGTGATCACCGCGCTGACCGCGCAAAATACGCTGGGCGTGAGCGGGATTCATCCGGTGCCCATCGAGTTTGTGGCCCGGCAGATGGACGCGGTGTTGGCTGACATTGGCGTGGATGCGGTCAAGATCGGAATGCTGTTCTCGCCGGAGTTGATCGAAACCGTGGCGGGGAAGCTGCGCGAATACCGGGTGGAACACATCGTGTTGGATCCCGTCATGGTGGCGGCCAGCGGCGACAAGCTGCTTCAGGATGACGCGGTCGAGGCTCTGAAGAGCCATCTGATTCCCCTGGCCGAGCTGATTACCCCCAATTTGCCGGAAGCCGCCGTTCTTTTGGGGCGCGAGGTGGGCGGCCGGGAGGCCATGGCGACTGCTGCAAGGGATTTGCTCGCGCTGGGTTGCCGGAATGTGCTGGTGAAGGGCGGGCATTTGACCGAAACCAACAGCGCGGACTGCCTGATTCTGGGCGCGGACAACCGGACGATCTGGCTGGATGGGGAGCGGATTGCCACCCGCAACAATCATGGCACCGGCTGTACGCTGTCGTCGGCCATCGCGGCGCGAATGGCTCTTGGCGATGACGTGGAAACGGCCGTGCGCCGCGGCAAGGAGTACATCACCGCCGCCATCCGGGACGGCGCGGCTTACCGCCTTGGGGGAGGGCATGGCCCCGTGCACCATTTCTGGGAGTATTGGGAATGACAGGTTATTCATCAGATGGCAGGAAGATCAGGCAGATCTGACGGATCGGTCAGATCGGGGCGGCCGCTTGCAGAAAATCGGCCAAAAGCGGGGCAAAAACGTGAAAAATGGGCCCTTGTTAGCCAGTAGCTATTGCAACACCAGGGTTTTGTTCTAGCGTTTCCTCGCCTTGGGTTGCTACTCGGGGTCAAAGTGGCAGGATTTGGGCTGTCTGGCAAGCCTAAGCGGTGGTTTTAGG
>JAAZFE010000133.1 GCA_012511885.1 Lentisphaerota bacterium
CCTAAAACCACCGCTTAGGCTTGCCAGACAGCCCAAATCCTGCCACTTTGACCCCGAGTAGCAACCCAAGGCGAGGAAACGCTAGAACAAAACCCTGGTGTTGCAATAGCTACTGGCTAACAAGGGATGATATTCGCCCTTGCGAGGGCGATATTATTTTGTCGAGAGGGGGGGATTATTCGGCGGGGGAATCGCCGTGGACTTCCTGGATTTGGAGGGGCACGAGCACGGGGGCGGCCGCGCCCTGGATCCAGTATTCGTGCCCGGTGACGCGCACGCGCTTGTTCTGAAGGGTGCGGAATTTGGAGGCCTCGCCATAGACATGGCAGAGGACCTGCCAGCGGCTGCTCTGCCAGCGGATGACGCGGTAGCGCGAGGGGGCCTCATTGATGAGCGGGGCGGCGCGCAGTTCGCCTTCATATTCGGCGTAGCGGCCCTGGCCCTGCAGCGGGATGAGGTGCAGATCGGACGGGGGCGGCACGGGGATCACGCCGGAGCCGGTGTCGCGCGCGGGCACCGAGGGGGATACGATGGGGGTGGGCAGGGCGGGCTCGTCTTTTTTGGCCGGTTTCCTGGATTTGGCGGGCGGAGCTGGTTTGTCGGTAGGTTCTGCGGTCTTGGGTTTGCGCTTGCGCGGCGTCTTTGCCTTGGCCGGGGCGTCGGCGTCGGCCGGGGCTGCGGATGTCGCGGCCACCAGGGTGGGGATGTCCACAAAATCGCGGTGAATCCACAGGCGGCCCGAGGGGGGCGGCGCGATTTTCAGCCAGTCGCCCAGTTCATCGCCGGGCTCGACGTTGGCGCCCAACTCGAGGGTGTCCACGATGTTGTGGTTGATGCTGGGCCCGGCGCGCACATTGACGCGGGTGGCGCCGATGGTGTTTTGCGGGCGCTGCACATAGAGTTTGTTGACCCAGAACCAGGTGCCGGGCGGGGGGGCCACCGATACCCATTCATCGCCGATTTCATAGGCAATGAGCTGGTCGTCGTATTGGGCCTGGCCGAGGACCTCGGAGTTTACCAGCCGGGGGAGCGCGCGCAAATTGACATTGTGGGCGGTGACGCGCACAGGGGTCTGGGCGTTCAGCGAGAGGGTCAGGCCGAAGATGGCCGGGAGAATGAGCAGGGCTGTCGGATAGGATTTCATGTCGGCCAAGATAGCGAACCGGCACCGACGACGGCAATGGAAAAGCGAGAAATCAGCCAGAATAATTCACTCTCATTCTCACTTATTATAATATGTGAGAATGAAAAATAAATTATAAATTATCATAACAGTTTTATGCAGAACTAAATAAGCATTCTCATATTCTCACTTATTATAATATGTGAGAATGGTTTTACAATCGAGCCGACGGTGGAAATATGGGGAAGAAGGGCAAGACGGCGCGGAGGGCCTGGCGGGCTTTATCGCCGCAGGCGGGTTCGGCGCCAAGGCAGGGGAGGGGGGCGAGTTGGGCGGGGATGTCGCGGAAGATGGCACGGATTCGGGCGGGGGTGGCGCCGGCGTGGAAGGCCAGGCCGGCGGCCAGCGCGGGGGCGGCCTTGGTGGCGAGTCCGCATTCGGAGGCCAGGCGATCGTGCCGGTGGCTGAGCAGCACCTGGGCGAGGAGGGAGAAGACGGCGGCGGGGAGGATGTCGCTGCCGAATTGCTGATGGAGCTGGCGGTAGGGCAGGCCGAGGAAGATGCCCTGGTTGCCGGAGCCGGTGATGGTCATGACGGGATGGGAGTAGCCGGTCATGCGGCCGACCACGCGGCGGACGACCTGTTCTTCCAGGGGATAGCCTTTTTCGGAGGGCACCTGGCGGGTGATGAAGTCGAGCGCAAGGGCCTCGAGGTCGGGGTGCCGCCGCCGGGCGAGGGTGAAGATGTCGGCCAGTTTGGGGACGGGCGGCAGGGCTTTGGGCCGGGGGGTGAGGTCGCGGCCGAGAACGGTCAGTTTATGAATGTGGTCGTGGCGGCCCTGGAGGATGACGCGGGTGTCGGGGGAGAGGGCGACATCCACATAGAGTCCCCGACGGCGCAGAGGAACGACTTCCAGCCAGTCGCCGTTTTTCAGGTAGCGTCGGGCGAGGGGGAGATCGAAGTCGGCAAAGACATTGAAGTCGGCAGCTCGTGAGGCGCGTCCAGCGGCGGCGGCGGCAAGGACGCCAGCGGTTTTGAGGCGGGGCACGACGGCGGTGGAGGCGTTGCGGTGGGCGTCGCGGGAGACGCGCAGGCGGGCGTGGAAGATTTTGGGGTCGGGCAGTTCGGGGAGATGGCGGAGCAGGGTGCGGAAGGCGTAGGCGATGGCGGCGGGTTCGGTGCAGCCGACCACTTGGACAATTTCGCCCTGAAGCAAGCGGATGGCTTGGCGCGGGGTCATCGCCGCCAGCCTCCCCGGCCCCGGTGCCGATGCTGGCGGCAGGGGCAGTCGCCGGGGCAGATGCCGGCGGGGATGGCGTCGGCTTTCACGGGGCCGCCCTCCATCCGCAGGGACTTGCCGTGGGTGAGGGCGTCGGCCACTTTCTGGCGGGCCGATTGCAGGGTGCGGGCGAAGGCCGAGCGGGAGATGTCCATGCGGGTGGCGGCCTCCTCCTGATAGAGGTCGTTGAGGTCGGCCAGGCGCAGGGCTTCGAGCTCGTCGAGGGTGAGGGTGACTTCTTCGAGGTCGACGCGGGGGACGCCGACGGGTTTGAAGAAGTTGGCCCGGGGGACGAATTCGATGCGGCGGGTTTGGACGGGTCTGGACATGGATTGGAGCATATACCCAAAAGTCCGGTTGCGTCAACTGGCTGGAGGTGGGTGGTGGGTGGGGCGGCGGTGTGTGGTGCGGGTGGTGGTGGGAGAGGGGCGGCAAAGGATTTTGAAAAACGAGACGGCAAAACCAAGGTGCGCTTTTTCCGCGCTGGCGCGCTGGAAACAGCCACACGGACTTACACGGACTTACATCCCGCGTGGGCGGGACAGGCGGACGGACACGGACGCTGCGGAATATTTTTGGGGCGGCGGCGGTGTTGGCTTTGTAAAAACCCCGCCAATCTCCCAAAGAAACCGCCTGTTGCCACGTCTTTTGGAGGGCATGAGGACCTGGAGAAAAGGGGATGACGCCGTGACGCCGTTTTTTGGGAGATATAGGGAGCGGTGGGGGGGCGGTTAGTGGCGGTGGTGGCAGCAGCCGAGGGGGATGTCTTTGTTGGGGGCGAAGAGGAGGGGGAAAACGATGTCGCTGGTGCAGCAGGGGATCCATACGGAGAGGAAGAGGAAGATGGCGATGCCGCCCAGGACGATGAGGCTGGGGGTGCTGGTCATGGCCATGAGGACGTGGAAGAGGGAGGCGCCCGTGCTGATGAGGACGTGGAGTCCGTGAGGCATTCGGGTTTTGGCGCTCCAGGCGCCGAGGGCGATGCCGCCGAGGGCGAGGGGGTTGACGAGCCACCACATATCGATGAAGCCGAGGTGGAGACCGGGGTTGGGCAGGCCGAGCAGCCATTCGCCGAGATAGGGGATGAGGCAGTCGCTGAGGGTGCCGATGCCGACGCCGCCGACATAGCCGATGAGCAGGATTCGCCAGAAGCCGGCGCCGCCAGCGCGGCGGTAGGTGGCGACAGTGGCCTGCGCGCTGAGGAGGACGTGGAGGGGGTGAAGGAGGTGGAAGATCCCGTGAGTGGCGGCATGTGAGAGGGGCAGGCGCAGGATGCCCAGGAGCAATACGACGCCAATGAGGCTGCCGGTGGCAGTGAAGGGGGCGTGGGCCTTGAGTTCGTGGTAGATGCGTTGAGCAAGTTTCATGAAAGCTCTTCGGGTGGGGTTTGGGCGGATTTGACGACGAGGCTGCCGACGGGTTCACCGATTTTTTCGGCGACGGGGGGACATTTGACAATAAAGAGGAAGTAGATGTTTTTGGCGACGTTGGAGAGGGTTTCGTAGTTGCCCTGGCCCTTGGAGATGATCAGGTCGGCGCGGTCGAACCAGGCGCGAAAGTTTTCGGAACAGTCTTCGAGAATGGTGCCGGGGGCGTCCGAGCCGGTATCGAGGACGGGAGCGATGGTATCAATGCCGGCAGCTTCGGCGTCGGCGGCGGTGGCGTCGTTGAGCACGGGCGCGCCGCGAACGAAGACGGTTATTTTTTCGGCGGGGAGCTGTTCGAGAAGGAGGAGGTCAAAGAAGATTTCGCCGGCGTTATCGGCCAGGAAGAGGATGTTGCGGGCCCGTTCGACGGCGCGGAGGAAGCCGATGACATCGCCGCGCAGGGGCCGGTTCCAGATGGCGTCGAGGTGGGCGGGGAGTTCTTCGGCGGAGATTTGGGTTTGGGCGCCAGCGTCGAGCAGGTTGCCGGCGATGGCGACGCGGATGGCGGCCTCGCGCGGGTCGGGGTCTTGGGCGATGCGTTCACGGATGGCGGGGAGGAGCTGCGCGGCCATCTGGTTCATGCGGTTTTTGATGTCGCGGTAGGGGTCGTCATTTTTGAGGGCGCGGCGGATGGCGCGGTGGAGTTGCTGGGCGATGGCGGGGGGCGAACTGGACCAGTCGGCGTCGGCCACTTCGTGGAGCAGGCGGCGCAGGAGGGTTTCGCGCTGGACAGGATCGGTGACGACTTCGGCTACGGCTTCCATGGCCTGGCGGGCGAAGCAGGGGATGCATTCGAGTTGGATGTTCATGGCGCGGGGGTCTCCGGGGGGCGCAGGCAGCGCATTTGACAGAGGGTTTGGGTGACATAATCGCAATAGTTGCGGCGCAATTCAATGATGTGGGCCCGTTCCCAGAACAGGATTTGGTGGGTGGCGGCAATGATTTGGATGCCGCGGCGGATGGCCCGGTCCATGGCGGCCCGCAGGGCGAGGACGTGATCGAAGTCCTGTGCGGATTCGGGTTCATCCAGCAGGAGGCAGGTGCCGGGTTCAAGGCGCAGGGTGGAGAAGAGGGCTTGGAGGATTTCGCCATGGGAGGAGAACATGGCGCGCAGGTGCAGTTTCATTTCGGTGGGGTTGCGCACGGGGGTGTCGGCGCGGCGCGGGTTCATGGCCTCGGCATCGAAGTAGTGGTAGGTGGCGGGGGTGTCTTCGACGCGGCGGCAGTGGGGGCAGTTGGCGAGCGCGCGCAGGATGGTGCTTTTGCCGGTGCCGTTCGGGCCGACGAGCAGGTTGAGACCGGGTTGGAAATGGAGGTGGCGATAGCGACGCACGCGCCAGCGGTGGGTCTCGCATAGATGGAAGCTCTTCAGCATGGGGCGGCCTCCGGCTTGCGAGCGCGCACAGCAACAAAAGCGCCTTGGCCATAACCGGGGCGAACGGGGTCCGGAGCGGTCATCTGGTTGGGGTGGGTGAAGAGGGTTTGGCGATAGTCCAGATCGATCAGGCCTGCCTGAGTCAGCAGGGCGGTGATTTCGTCGGTTCCGAAGAAGCGGGCGGCGCGATAAAACAGACTTTGTTGGCGATTGCGCTGATATTCCTGTCCGAGGGGGGTATGGCGATCAACGAACGCGACGATGAGGGTGCCGCCTGGCCGCAGGACGCGGCTGGCCTCGGCAAGGCTTTGGGCGGGGTCGTCCACAAAGCAGATGGTGGTGACCATGAGGACGGCATGGAAGGTGTGGGTAGCGAAGGGCAGGTGCTCGGCTTTGGCATCCACGCATTGGATGCCTTTGGCGGTGGCGAGCTGGCGCATGGCTTCAGCCGGCTCCACTCCGGTAGTGATACCGAGGGGGGCAGCGAAATGGCCGGCGCCTGCGCCGATTTCGAGGCTGTTGGCGGTGGCGGGCCAGAGTTCGCGGATAGCGGCGAGTTCTGAGGCGTAGGCGTGGGGATGGCGCGTGAACCACTGGTTGTAGTGCTCGGCATGCAGCTCAAACGGCGAGGGGGGCGAGTCTTGTTCCTCGGCGGGTTGGGTGATACGTGCGGCTGTCATGGGAAGGGTGTCCGTTCAGAAGGTCAGGGTGCGCTGGCTGGTGATGACCCATTCGGCCAGCTCGGCCATGGTGGCTCGGTTGGCGCCGGCGTAATAGGGTTCGTTTTTGTGGATTCCGCAGCGGGCCATGCAGGTGCCGCACACTTTGACGGCGACACCTTGGGCGATCAGTTTTTTGAGGATGGCGACGAGGTCTTGGTCGTAGCCTGTCGGGGGGCGGCAGCTGTCGCGCGCGAGGTCCACGGAATCATTCATGAGGAAGATGCGGACTGGGTGTCCGTCTTGAGCGAGAGTGCTGGCCAACCGCAGGCCGTTCCAGGTGACGTCGGAGCCATCGTAGGGTTGGCGATTAAAGATGATGAGGGTGCTCATAGTTCCTGTTGGGTCTGGCAAGCGGCATATCTCGAGCACAGGTGTTGAGGGCTCTGGTCGTTTTTGGGCATTGCCGCGGACTGCTGCATGGGGGAGAGCATAGCCCAAGCGGTTGAATGAGGGAAGCCGATCCGCGTGTGACCGGCGTCACGATAGCCTGCCAGCTCCACGCGCCTTGGCCTTGATTGAGCCCCAACGCGACGCTTCCGGTCCATTTGCTTTATTGTGCGGGGGGTTATGCAGGTTACCCGAACCCGCTTCACCCCGCACGCTGCGCATCTGGACCGGACTTATCGCGGGCAACAGCCAGGCTGGGCGCGCGAAGTTTCAGACAGGGAATGGGTTGTCAGGCGTCTTTTTGCGGAGGGGTTTCCAGTTGCTGAATGCGGCCTTGGATCATCTCCATGTTGGCCTGCATTTGGCGGGCCTGCTCCTTGAGCACGGTCAATTCGTGTTCATCGCTCAGGGGTTGAGCGGGTGCGACAGGCGCATAACCCTGCCAGCCCATTCCGCGTCCCCAGCCAGCTCCACGTCCCCAACCGCCGCCGCCGCGTCCCCAGCCGCCGCCGCCACGTCCCCAACCGCCTCCGCGGCCCCAGCCACCACCACCGGTGGCGAATCCCGGCGCAGGATATCCCGCGCAATAGCCCGCGGCGCGTCCCGTCATGGGACCCGCGCCCATGGGTCCAGTTCGATCTCCTCTAGCCTGAATAATTCATCAACCTGAGGACAAAAAAGGAGTTGGCATTCTCATCCTATTCTGCCAGAATAGGATGCAGTTAAACAAAAGAAGGCCAACTCATGAAGAAGTCTATCACACCTGATC
>JAAZFE010000134.1 GCA_012511885.1 Lentisphaerota bacterium
CCTAAAACCACCGCTTAGGCTTGCCAGACAGCCCAAATCCTGCCACTTTGACCCCGAGTAGCAACCCAAGGCGAGGAAACGCTAGAACAAAACCCTGGTGTTGCAATAGCTACTGGCTAACAAGGGAAAAATTAGCCGGGATTTTTGCGAAAACTCATAAAAATGGCTGTTTTGGGGTGAAAATTGAAAAAATCGGGCTTGGGGCCGGGAACAGTCCTGAATTTGGTCTTAAACGGCCCAAAACGGCCGAAAATGGGCGGTTTTTAGAGAGCGCGGGCGGCGGCGAGGATGTCTTCGGCAGGGGCGCGTTTGTCGAGGAGGCGGCGGAAGTGGTCGTCGCGGAGGGCGAAGGAGATTCGGGCGAGGAGATGGAGGTGCTGGCGGATATTGACGGGCTGGGGGAGGAAGATGACGCGGACTTTGCGGCCGTCGAGGGCGCCGAAGTCGATGGGGTTGTCGAGGAAGCCGAGGGCGACAGCGGGGGCGTTGACGCCGAGGATGGCGGGGTTGCGCACATGGGGCAGGGCGACGCCGTCGCCGATACCGGTGGATTGGAGTTCTTCGCGGTCGAGGAGGGCGCGCAGGATGGCGGCGCGGTCGGAGGTGGGGGGCCAGCTCATCAGATCTACCATGGCGCGGAGGACTTCGGCTTTGTCGGAACCGGGGACGCGGTAGAGGATGCCGCCGGCTTCGAGGGCGGTGCCGAGGGTGGGCAGGGGGGGCGGGTCGTCGTTGGTTTCGGCGTCGGGGGGGGCGGTTGGGGGCTGGCGGGTTTTGGCCCAGTCGAGCAGGATGGCGCGGTTGATGCGGTAGGTGTTGGCCACGCGGGAGGCTGGCAGATCGCCGGTCTGGATCCAGCGGTAGATGGTCTGTTCGGTGACGTTGAGCATCTGGGCGGCATCTTTGACGGTTAGCTGCACGGCGAAATCCTTTCGTGTTTCGAGCGCGACGACTCCAAAATGACTTTGGCCCGAGGGGGCGGGATTGTCAATGGAGGATGCGCCGCTTTTCGCGGGAGGGAGGGGGCGGGGGGAGGGGCGAGAGGGTACCAAAAAGCGCGTCCCGGCGGGATGCCGGGACGCGCTGGGTTGATGTTGGTGGGCCTATTCCTCGGCCTTGGGGGCCACGTCGGCCATCTTGGCATATTGCGCCCAGCGGCGCTCGAGGTCGCCCTGCGCCTCTTCGAGGAGGCGCGCGGCCGCCTCGGGATCGCTCTTGAGGAGCATGGTGTAGCGCGTCTCCTGATAGATATAGTCCTTGAGGGGCACGGAGGGCGCGCGGCTGTCGAGCTGGAGCGGGTTTTTGCCTTCCGCGGCCAGCGCCGGGTTGCGGCGGCAGAGAATCCAGTGGCCGGAATTGACGGCCAGCTTCTGCTGCTCGAGTCCGAGGCGCATTTCCTTGAGGCCATGCGCGATGCAGTGGGAGTAGGCGATGATGAGGGAGGGGCCGTTGTGGGCCTCGGCTTCCTTGAAGGCCTTGATGGTCTGCGGGGCGTTGGCGCCGAAGGCGACGCGGGCCACATAGACGTTCTCGTAGTTCATGGCCATGAGGGCGAGGTCTTTCTTGGCGGCGGGTTTGCCGCCGGCGGCGAACTTGGCCACGGCGCCCTTGGGGGTGGCCTTCGAGGCCTGCCCGCCGGTGTTGGAATAGACCTCGGTGTCGAGCACGAGGATGTTGACATCGGCGCCGGACGCCAAAACGTGGTCGAGACCGCCGTAGCCGATGTCGTAGGCCCAGCCATCGCCGCCGACAACCCAGACGGACTTCTGGGTGAGGAAGTCGGCCACGGCGAGGAGGTTGAGGGCCTCGGGGCGGCTGACGTTGGCCAGCTTGCGCTTGAGCTCGGCCACGCGCTGCCGCTGGGCGGCGATGCCGGCTTCGTCGCTTTGATCGGCGTTGAGCAGGCTGTCGGCGAGTTCGTCGCCGAGGTCAGCGCGCAGGGTTTCGACGAGCTGGGCGGCGTAGTTGGCCTGCTGGTCGCAGGTGAGCCGGTAGCCAAAGCCGAATTCGGCGGCGTCTTCGAAGAGGCTGTTGGACCAGGCCGGTCCGCAGCCTTCGCGGTTTTGGGCCCAGGGGGTGGTGGGCAGGTTGCCGCCGTAGATCGAGGAGCAGCCGGTGGCGTTGGCGATGATGGCGCGGTCGCCGAAGAGCTTGGTCATGAGGCTGAGGTAGGGGGTCTCGCCGCAGCCCGCGCAAGCGCCGGAGAACTCGAAGAGCGGCAGGGCGAACTGGGTGTCCTTGACCATGCCGAGGTTGAGGGTGGCGCGGTCCATCAGGGGCACGGACTCGAAGAAGGCGATGTTCTTGCGCTCCTGCTCGACGATGGGCAGCTTGGGTCCGAGGTTGATGGCCTTGCGGTTGGGGTCGGCCTTGGTCTTCTTGGGGCAGGAGGCCACGCAGAGGCCGCAGCCGGTGCAGTCCTCGACATAGACCTGCAGGGTGTAGGCTTTGTCAGGCTTGTTGCGCACGGGGGCGTGCTTGAAGCCTTCGGGGGCCTTGTCGAGCAGGTCCTTGTCGTATTCGTTGGCGCGGATGCAGGCGTGCGGGCAGACAAAGGAGCAGTTGCCGCACTGGATGCATTCTTCTTCGTCCCAGATGGGCACGTTGAGCGCCACATTGCGCTTTTCCCAGCGGGTGGTGGCCGAGGGGAAGGTGCCGTCAACGGGCATCTTGGAGACCGGCAGGGAGTCGCCGTCGCCGACCATGATGGTGGCGATGACATCCTGGACGAACTCGGGGGCCTCGGCGGGGACCGTCGGGGGAATTTCGAGGGTCGAGGAGACTTCGCTGTATTCGATTTCGAAGAGGTTGGCGAGGGTCTCGTCCACGGCCTGGAAGTTCTTCTGCACGATCTCGTCGCCTTTGCGGCCGTAGGTGTCCTTGATGGACTTTTTGATTTTGGCGATGGCTTCGTCCTTGGGCAGCACGCCGGAGATGGCGAAGAAGCAGGTCTGCATGATGGTGTTTACGCGCGAGCCCATGCCGGTGCGCTCGGCCACGGCATAGGCGTCGATGTTGTAGAAGCGCAGTTTCTTGTCGATGATGCGCTCCTGCACCTTGCGGGGCAGCTTGTTCCAGACTTCGTCCTTGGCGAAGGGGCTGTTGAGCAGGAAGACGCCGCCGGTCGAGACATAGCGCAGGATGTCGGTTTGGAAGAGGAACTCATACTGGTGGCAGGCGATGAAGCTGGCCTTCTGGATGAGGTAGGGGCTGTGGATGGGGTTGGGCCCGAAGCGCAGGTGCGAGATGGTGCGCGAACCGGACTTTTTCGAGTCATAGACGAAGTAGCCCTGGGCGTAGAAGTCGGTTTCCTCGCCGATGATCTTGATTGAGTTCTGGTTGGCGCCCACGGTGCCGTCGGCGCCGAGGCCGAAGAACATGGCGTTGGTGACCTCGGGGTGGCGGATGAAGAAGGTGGAGTCCACCTCGAGGCTGGTGTGGGTGACATCATCCACGATGCCGACGGTGAAGTTGTTCTTGGGAGCGTCCTTTTTGAGCTCGTCGAGGACGGCCTTGACCATGGCGGGGGTGAACTCCTTCGAGGACAGGCCGTAGCGGCCGCCGATGACCTTGGGCATGGCGGCGATGGCGCCGGCGGCCACGCCTTGCGCCAGCGCGCTGAGCACATCCTTGTAGAGGGGCTCGCCGTCGCTGCCCGGCTCCTTGGTGCGGTCGAGCACCGCGATGGCGCGGGCGGAGGCCGGCAGGGCCTCGAAGAAATATTTGGTGGAGAAAGGACGATAGAGGCGCACGACGACCGCGCCGACCTTTTCGCCCTGCTTGACGAGTTCGGTGATGGTTTCAAGGGCGGTTTCGGCGCCGGAGCCCATCACCACCATGACGCGCTCGGCGTCGGGCGCGCCGATGTAGTCGAACGGCTTGTAATAGCGGCCGGTCAGCTTGCCAAACTCTTCCATGGTCGAGGCGACGATTTCGGGGCAGATGTCGTAGAACTTGTTGACGGTTTCGCGGCCCTGGAAATAGACATCGGGGTTCTGGGCGGTGCCGCGGATGAACGGCCGCTGCGGGTTGAGCGCCCGGGCGCGGTGGTCGGCCACGAGCTGGTCGCTGATCATGGCGCGGATGATGTCATCGGAGATCATCTCCACTTTGCTGATTTCGTGCGAGGTGCGGAAGCCGTCGAAGAAGTGCACAAACGGCACGCGCGCCTTGAGGGTGGCGGCCTGGGCGATCAGCGCGGTGTCGAGCACCTCCTGCACGCTGTTCGAGGCCAGCATGGCCCAGCCGATCTGCCGGACGGCCATCACGTCCTGGTGGTCACCGAAAATGGAGAGGGCGGAAGCCGCGATCGAGCGGGCGGACACATGAAAGACGGTCGGGGTCAGTTCGCCGGCAATCTTGTACATGTTGGGAATCATGAGCAGGAGACCCTGCGATGCGGTAAAGGTGGTGGTCAACGCGCCGGTTTGCAGCGCACCGTGCACCGCGCCGGCCGCGCCAGCCTCCGATTGCAGTTCGGCGACGCTGGGCACTGCGCCCCAAATGTTCGTGCGGCCTTCCGAGGCCCACTGGTCGGCCCATTCGCCCATGTTCGAAGAGGGCGTGATGGGATAGATGGCGGCGACCTCGTTGGTCTTGAAAGCGATGTGGGCGGCAGCCTGATTGCCGTCAATAATGGCGATCTTCTTGTCTTTGCTCATATTTTTCTTGCTACTCCGAAGGGGGGGCTTGATCAGTTGATGGCGTTCCGGGCCGTGGGCCCAAACGCACACGGGAGCATCCTAGCATAAGGGGGAGTTGAAACAAGCGGAAAAATCGTTTTACCCGCCGTTTGTGGCACAAATGGGCGAAAGTGGGCTTTTGGCGCGCTTCCTTGGGGGTGATAAAGTGGGTTTTGCACCCGATCCCCGGTGTTTTATTGTCGGCCGGAGGGGGCTAATTAGACAGAAAGAGGGGCAATCCGTGTTTGGCAAGGTGGTCAAGACAACGTATGATTAGTTCCGAAGACGTGTAAGGTGTTGGAATGTAGAGAATGTGGTTTTGAAAAACGCGCCATGAAAGAGACGCTGGCAACCATTCAGAAAATGCACGAGGAGGGAGTCATTGCCGCCTATGCCATTGGCGGGGCGGTGGGGGCCACATTTTATCTGGAACCGGCAGCCACAGTGGACGTGGATGTGTTTGTGGCGTTTGAGACATCGGCGGACTCGATGTTGATTTCCCTGGCACCGGTTACGAGCTATCTTCAGGCTCGGGGCTGCATGCTGGAAGGGGAGCATGTGGTGATTGGGAATTGGCCGGTGCAGTTTTTGCCAACCTCTGACGCGTTGAGCGACGAAGCCGTGGCCGAAGCTGTGGCGGTGGAGGTGGAGGGAATCCCAACGAGAGTGATGACCGCAGAGCATCTGGTGGCCCTGGCGCTGCAATTGGGCCGGGGGAAGGATCAGGCGCGCATTTTGCAATTTATTGAGGCCGGTGCCGTGGATATGAAGCGTTTGGGAGAAATTCTGGCGCGACACGGCTTGACGGAAAAATGGATGGAGTTTGAGCGGCGTTTTCCCGGGGGTGGGGCGTGAAAGAGCAGTTCAAGCGAATCGCGGCAAGCAAACGGGCGGAGCGCGCCCGGCTGACGGCGCTGCCCTTCGCGGAAAAGCTCAGGATTCTGGGGCGGCTTCGCCAACGGATGCTGGCCATCCGGAAGAGCAGAATCAAGGCGTCTCGCCCTTGAACGGTGCGCGGTGGGGCATGCGCCCGGGGGGGCGTAAAACTTCTGCTTTCGCTGCGCCGCCGAGGACGCGGAGAGTTTTTTGACTTGGCGATCTTTGCGTCTTGGCGAGAGTCCTGTTTTGAGTGGTGACTGACTTGGGTTTGGGCGGGGGATGGAATTGGCTTGGCGGGGCGGGGGGGGAGGGCGCAGAATGGCGGGCATGAAGAAGCGCGCGTTGATGCTGGCGCCGCACCCGGATGACGAGTCGCTCACGGGTTTGCTGGCGCTGCGTTTGCAGGATGAGTGCGGCTATGAGGTGTGGGTGACGCCGTTCTCGCTGGGGTCACTCCGTGCGCGGCGGGGGGAGCGCAAGGGGGAGTTGAGGGCTGCCTGCGAACGGCTGGGGTTTCGGTTGAAGTTTTTGGCGGCGGATGGCGGGGGGCGGGTGACGGGGGAAGGACTGGCCGGTTGGCTGGGCGAGTTGAGGCCGGAGATTTTATTTGTGCCGCACGCGAAGGACGGCCATGCCACGCACCGGGCGGCGCACCGGGCGGGGGTGGCGGCGCTGGACGCGGCGGGGGGGCGACAGGCGGTGGTGGAGACGGAGTATTGGCATCCGTTGGAGCGGCCCAACCTGATGGTGGCGGCGGGGCGGGGGCATCTGGCGCGGCTGCGCGAGGCGCTGGCGTGCCACCGGGGGGAGCTGGCGCGGCATGATTACTCGGCCAGTTTGGCGGCTTGGATGCGCGACAACACGCGGCGGGGGGCGGAGCGGATCGGCGGGGCGGGGGCGGCGGCGCCAAAGTTCCGGCACTCGACGCTGTACCGGGCGCGGTGGCGGGAGGGGGGGCGGTGGGGCGCGATGTTCAGGGAGGGGCGGGTGATCGGGTCGCGTCAGGATTTGAACGACTGGGCCGGGTTGATTCTTCAATCCGGTTGAGCAGCGGGGGCGTCATCCCGGCGGGGGGGATCGAAGCGGCGGCGGGGCAGCCAGATCATCAGGAGGACGCCCCAGATGAACAGGGCGATGGAAACCAGTTGCGCCGTGTTGAGGTAGGTCCAGGTTTGGCGGACATCGCCGCGCAGATATTCGAGGAGGAAGCGGAGGGGGGCGTAGAGGAGCAGGTAGCGAGCGAAGATGATGCCGTCGAAGCGGCGGCGGGGATAGCCGGTCAGCAGGTAGAGCCAGATGAGGAAAAGGCCGAGGGCTTCGATGAGTTGTACGGGGTAGAGGGGGATGTTGGGGAAGAAGTAGCCGGGGTCGCTGCCGGGGGGGTAGGCCAGGCCGCACCAGGCGGGGTCGGCGGGGCGGCCGTAGCAGCAGCCGTTGAGGAAGCAGCCGACGCGGCCGAGCGAGTGGCCGATGGCCAGGCCGGGGATGGCGAAGTCAGCGAGGTGCCAGAGCGGCTGGCGGTGACGGCGCGCGAAGAGGATGAGCGTGACGGAGGCGAGGATCAGGCCGCCGTAGAAGATGAGACCGCCCTGGTCAATGCGGATGATGGTGAGGGGCTCGGCCCGGTACTGGCTCCAGTTGGCGATGACATAGGCCAGGCGCGCGCCGATGATGCCGCCCGCCATGAGCCAGAAGCCCAGGGTGCTGGCAAAGCCTTCGGGGCGTTTTTCGTGGCGGCCGAGCCAGGTCCAGGTGAGGATGGCGCTCAGAAAACCGAGTGCGGCCATGACGCCGTAGGAGCGGATTTCCAGTCCGAACAGATTGAAGAGCAGCGGATGCATCAGTTGGAAAATCTACCAGTCGCGCGGGCCGGTATCAACCGAACATGTTGTTGAGCGGATCCGGGTTGGGGGCGCGTGGCGCCCGGAATAGTTTTGGCAAATTTTTGCGGATGGGGTCAAGCGGTGATAGGTTGAGCCACTATGCAAACGATCTGGCATTGGATGATAGCGACGCTGACGCGGACCTGGGTCGTGTTGAGCGAGATGTCGCCGTGGGTTTTGGGCGGCTTCGCGGTGGCGGGGGTGGTGTCGCTGTGGCTGAACGCGGGCGTGGTGCGGCGTCATTTCCGGGGCAAGCGGTTTGTATCGATTCTCAAGGCGGCGGCGCTGGGGGTTCCGCTGCCGGTGTGCTCGTGCGGGGTGATTCCGCTCGGGGCCTCGCTGCGCCAGCATGGCGCGGGCAAGGGGGCGACGGCGGCTTTTCTGATGAGCACGCCGCAGACGGGTTTGGACAGCATCGCGGTGACCTACGGCCTGATGGGCGGGGTGTTCGCGATCATGCGTCCGCTGGCGGCGCTGGTGTCGGGGCTGGCCTGCGGCTGGGCGGTGGACGCGTTTGACGGGCCGAACGCGGCGGAGCCGCCGCCGGCCGAGGTGAACGAGGAGGAGAACGGACGGCCGTGGTGGAGCCGGGCGTTTCACAACGGATTTGTGGTGTTGCCGCGTTCGGTGGGGGGCGCGCTGGTGATGGGCGCGGTGATTTCCGCGGCGATCATGACGCTGGTGCCGGATCATTTTATTGCCGAGCACATCTCGAACCGCCTGGCGCAGATGGCGCTGACGCTGGCATTTGGCGTGCCGGTGTACATCTGCTCGACGGCGGCGGTGCCGTTCGCGCTGGGGCTGCTGGCGGCGGGGTTGTCGCCGGGGGCGGCGATGGTGTTTTTGATCGGCGGACCGGGGGTGAGCGCGTCCACGCTGCTGGCGGTGTGGCGGCTGATGGGCCTGCGCAGCATGGTGGTCTATCTCGTGGTGCTGGCGGCGTTTGCCTTTGGTTTCGGGCTGCTGGTGGACGCGCTGCTGCCGGCGGGCTGGCTGCCCCCGGGCATCCGGGTGGTGGCCGACCATGTGCACGGCGAGGGCGGGCTGTCGTGGATGGTGCACCTCAAGGCGGCGCTGCTGGTGCTGGTGATGGCGGGCGCCAAGCTGCGGAAATAAGAGAAGAGCGCGGATGACGCACGGTGCGCGGCGTCCGGGAAAATCGGGGCTTGCGCGGGGCGCAGGGGGACTGGCACAATAACTTGGATTATTCATCAACATGGACAAAACTATTGCAATATGCTGTGAGGCAGCATGATGAGGAATTATGCACATTTCAATTGATTTTTGTCCATGTTGCCCTTCGGCGCGACGATACCGCCCCATCTGCGGCGTTGTGCGGGGCTCGCAGTATGCCACAGCTTCACCCCGCCCGTCTTGCATCTGGGGCAGACTTGTCGCGTGAATTATCCAGGATAAAGGGATGAAGGCGCGCATTTATTTTATTCCCCTGTTGCTGGCGGTTGTGTTGACGGGGCTGGGCTCGGGTTGCACCACCACGGATTTTGTGACAGGAAAGCGCACGCGCAACCTGTACACCATTGAGGAGGAGATCGAGCTGGGGCGCCAGGTGGTCCAACAGATGATGGGCGAGCTGGAGAAGCAAAAGCTGCCGGTGAATCAGGACCCGGCGGGCGTCGCGCTGGTGCGGGAGATCACCGGCAACATCGTGGCGGTGGCGGACATCAAAAATGTGTCGGTGTGGTTTCCGGGCAAGGTGGAGCGGATGCCGAATTATCCGGAGAAGAGTTTCGATTACCGGGCGTCGTTTGTCGGGGATCCCAAGATGGTGAACGCGTATGCTCTGCCGGGGGGCAACATCATGGTGTTCGAGGGCATCTGGCATCCGAAGGACGGCCTGGTGCGGACGGTGGACGAGCTGGCGGCGGTGATCGGGCATGAGATCGCGCATGTGAACTGCCGTCACTCGACCGAGGCAATGACGCGCCAGATCGGGCCGAACATTTTGCTGGGCATCGGGATGGTTTGGGCCACGCTGGCGGAGAAGGATGACCTGCAGCTTCTGTTCGGCGGGCTGATGCTGGCGTACAACGGGCTGGTGGTGACGAAGTATTCGCGCAAGGACGAGCTGGAGGCGGACCGGGTGGGGATGATGTACATGGCGCAGGCGGGCTATCATCCCGAGGCGGCGGTGCGGGTGTGGGAACGGCTGGCCAAAGCGCGCGAGAGTCAGATTGCCAAACCGCTGAGCATTTTTGCGACGCATCCGCGGGATACGAAGCGGGCGCAGGAGTTGCGCAAGCATTTGCCGAGGGCGATGGAGTTGTATGAGGCGGCGCCGGTGAAGAGGGAGGGTAGCCGACCTTTGGTTGGTGTGGGTGGGGTGATGGGCGGCAAGTAGCGGGGGGTGGACGGCGGGGGAGGTGTTGGTGGTGAGGAGGGGGAGAGGCGGTTTGTTTGGGAGATTGGCGGCGCGGAAACCAACTGCGGTTTTTTCTGTTCTGCCGCTTGGAGAACGACCCTCGCGTACTAAAGTACTGCGAGGGATCGTCCGCCAAGCGGCATCTCCAGAAACTCCCGCAGTTATTTCCGCGTAAAAGCCCCGCCAATCTTCCAAACAAACCGCCTGCAACCACGTGCTGCGCACGGCAGGACGAGGAGGGTTTACTGTAGGGCCGGGAAATCCCCTCGTTTTGTCAAAATCCTTTGCCGCGCTGCCATCCCGCATGGGCGGGACGCACAGCGAGCCAGGTGGTCTTGTGAAAGCCCCGGCAATCTCCCAAACAAACCGCCTACAACCACGTCCTACGGACGGCAGGCTGAGGAAGGTTTACTGTGGGGCCGGGGGGCGTTGGGTGTCCAGGAAGGGGCGCAGGCGGGTGATCATCCGCTCGGCGCGCTGCTGGATGAGGCGGGTGGAGACATCTATGTATTTGTTGGCGGCGGCAATGTAGGACGGATTGCTTTGGGGGATGAAGTGGGCATTGGGGGTGTAATGCATGATGGGCTGTCCGGTGGCGGGATGGACGTATTCGTGGAGATCGAGGCGCTGGGCGAAGAGGGCCAGTCCGCCGGGTTTGCGGAACTCGTGGAAGGCGTCGGCGTTGAGTTCGACGAGCTCGCTGAGGGTGGCGTCGGCGTCGGGATGGTTGAGAAGGGCGAGACTGAGATTTTCCAGGAAGATGGGAACGGCGTCGCGCCAGGCGGCGTGGGTGCCACGATAGGTGTTGAGGGTGACGCGGTTGAGGGAGCGGTTGGGCAGGGGGGCCAGGTTGCCGATGGTGTGATAGGTGCTGTGAAAGGTGGCGGCGCGCGCGCGGAGGGTGTCGGAGGGCTGGTGGCGTTCGAGGCCGAGGAAGCGGCCGGGCTGGTCGGGGATGGGGCGGCCGAAGTGGGTGTGGAAGCTGTTGAGCGTGTCGCCGCGATAGGGGCGACCGGTGCCGAGGGTTTCCCAGGAGAGATTGGGGAAGGCATCATGGTAGAGGATGTCGAAGATGGCGCGCGCGAGATTGCAGTCGTCGGTGTCGAAGGTGCGTCCGGGAGCGCCATAGAGCGGATGGCCTTCGAGGGTGGCCAAGTCGAAGTCGGCGAGCGCGTCGAGGTTGTCGTCGAGTTCTTCGGCCACAAATTGGCGTAAGAGGTTGAGCGCTTTCCGGGAGGGAGCGGCCAGGGCGCTGGCGCAGGTGAGGGTGATGAAGAGGATGGCTGTCAGGAGCGGAGCGGTGATGCGCGGTTTCATGGGGGGGAACCCTAGCAGAGGGTTTGGGGGTGAGCGAGTTCGGAAATGACCAGAAAATGGCGGGAAAATGGTAAAAACGGGGCGAAAATGGGCAAAAACGGCCGGAAAACAGGCAAAAACGATGTTTTTGGGCGAAAAATGGGCGCGCGTTCCAGAGGCTATTGCAACAGGAGGTTTCTCTAAAAAGGGTTATGCGCTAGTTTGATTCCTTCGCCTATCACAAGGAAGGAAACAATGAAATACCATCGCATAACCCAAGAAG
>JAAZFE010000135.1 GCA_012511885.1 Lentisphaerota bacterium
AATTTTCTAAGTGTCACAAAAGCCTTTACTGATCGCCTGATTCCCCACTCTTACCCCCTGCTCAACACGCCAGAAAACAGGGCGTGATACTCTCCCTTTATTCACCAGAACTGGGAGTTCCGGTTAATAAAACAAGCGCATCAGCCTGAACCTGGATAATTCACACGCCAGACCCGGCCCGGATGCAAGCCGGGCAGCGGGCGTTGATTCTGATGTCGTGCTGTTTTATAGAGCCGCCGCCGCCGCCTTCGCCTGCTCAATCGCCGCCGCCGTGCTCGTCGCCGCCTGCTCGCCACCCGCCCCCTGACCCGGCGCCGTCAGAATCGTCAGCTTCTCCACCCCCATAAACGCAAACTGGTTTTGCAGCATGGTGCTCAGCGTCTCCTGGAACGGGTGCCCCTCGCCATACAGCAGCCCACTCGCCGAGCACAGCACCACCTTCTTCTCCCCAATCAGACCCAGCGGCCCCTGCGGCGTATACCTGAACGTCTTGCCCGCCACCATCACCGTATCCATAAACGCCTTCAGCTTCGGCGGCGCATTAAAATTCCAAACCGGCGACGCAATCACCACCACGTCCGCCGCCAGAAACTGCTCCAAAATCTCCTTCTGCCGCTCACGCTGACGTTCCACCTCGGCATCCGCCGGCGGCGCCCCGAAAAAGGCCGGCAGCAACTTGGCATCCAGCAGCGGAACTTCCTCTTCATACAGGTCAATTGTACTCACCTGCGCATCCGGATGCTTCTCCAACAGCGCGGACATAAACGCCTGTTCAATCTTCAAACTGGCCGAACTCTCCACCGTCTTGGGGTTCGCAATCACTCGTAATACCTTCATGGTCATCTCCTGTTGTCCTGTTCAAGTCGGGGCACTATACCCCACTCCGCCCCCATTGCAACCACCGTCAGCCAATTTTGCCGCCGACCGTTAACTTAGCCTGAATCACTCCTCAACATGCCAAAGCGAATCCATTACGTCGCAAAGCATCACGCTGGGGAACTTGACAAAACTGATCACATAAATAATCCAGCCCAAATTCCATTCTCACATATTATAATAAGTGAGAATATGATAATGTATAATGAATTCTCTACCAATATGTTGCGCTAAAATTATTTAGCAAAACCATTCTCACATATTATAATAAGTGAGAATGAGGCTACCCTTTGGCGAGACGATCCCAACCCGTTTGAGCCGTTATTCGGGGCTCGCAGTATGCAATGTGGCTTCACCACGCCCGTCTTGCATCCGGGCCGGATTTGTCACGTGAGTTATCCAAGTTAGCCAACTTATTCACGAGCAAACCGGGCTTGGGTGCGCACAGCCATTTCCCGCGCGAAGGCCGGCAGGTGCGGATCGCGCGCGCCCATCACCAAAACCGTGTCGCCCGCGCGCGCCTCGGCCAGCATCTGCTCCGCCACCAGCTCGTGCGTCTCCACCAGCTCGACCGCCACGCCACGCTCCCGCACCAGCCGCGCCAAATCCGCCGAAAAAATCGACCGATCCGCCGTGCCGCCCGCATCATAAACCGGCAATAGCCAAAGCCTGTCCTGCGGGCGACAAGCCCCCGCCAGCGCCTCCGCCAGCGGTTCAAGCATGGCGCGCAACGGGCCGTAGCCGTGCGGACGCCACACCCCGAGCACCCGCCCCCCCCCCACCGCCAGCGCGCTCCAGGCCGCCGCCAACTTGGCCGGATTATGCCCGTAGTCATCAAACACCCGCACTGGCCCCCCGCCATCCACCCGCTCCAGGCGACGCTGAATCCCCCCAAAACGCGCCAGCACCCGCGCCACCTCCGCCGGTTCATAGCCCAACTGCGCGCAGAGTTCCGCCGCCATCGCCGCGTTCAGCGCGTTATGCGCCCCCGGCTGCGGCACCGTCAACCGCTCCCCGCGCCACGCCACCTCGTGCCCCCCCCCCACCGCCACCGGATCCACCCCCACCTCCACCACCCGTGCCGACATCTCCCCCAGCACCGCCCCAACCCCCTCCCCGCACACCAACCCCTCGCCCACCCCCGCCGCATAGCGCCGAAACAGCGCCTCCACCTCCGCCAACTCAAAATGATCCTGCGAGATATTCGTCAAAATGGACCACGCCGGACGAAAATGCAGCAGCGACCGATCACTCTCGTCCGTTTCAATCACCCAGAGCCCGTCCGGATGCCCGCGCCGCGCATTGCCCAATCGGTCCGGCGCCGTCCAATCCACCAGCGCCCCCCCATTCACCACCGTCGGGTCCGCGCCAAGCTGCTCGAGCGCCCAGCCCAGCATCCCCGTCGTCGTGGTTTTGCCCGCCGTACCCGCCACCGCCAGCAAACGACGCCCCCTCGTCAGCTCCGCCAGAACCTCCGCGCGGTGACGCAACGGCACCCCCCAACGCCGCGCCGCCACCAAATCGGCGTTATCCTCCTCGATGGCCGTGCTATACACCACCCCCGCTGTCCGCCCATCCACCGCCGCCCCATCCTGCGGCACCAACTCCACCCCCGCCGCCTCGAGCGCCGCCCAAATCGGCAGCCCCGCCTCGCGGTCATACAGCCGATCCGACCCCGTCACCCGCTCATGACCCCACAGCAACGCCTGCGCCAGAGCGCTCATGCCCACCCCCCCCACCCCCGCCAGGTGAATGTGCCCGCGCATGGCCCCCATCATGTCTCCGCGGCCAGCGGATTACCCTGCGGCCAAATAAACACCCGCGCCGAAAGCCCCCCCCCCTCCTCCACCTGCAAATGCGCCCCGCGCACCGTGCCCTTCAGGTGCCCCCCCTCGCGAATACTCACCAGCCCGCTCGCCTCCACATCCCCCTCCAGCGTGCCCAGCAGCTCCACATGATGCACCTGCAACTTATAGCGCAAACGCAACGTCTTGCCCGCCGCAATCCGCAAATTACGCATCGTCACCTGCCGCGGATTAGGCTCAGCCTCGCCCCCCACCTCCAGCCATTGCGTGCATTCAATCGTTGACTGCCCGTCCAGCGCCCCCTCCAGAATCACGTTGCCCGCGCGAATCAGCACATTCTCCAGCCGGGCCCCCTCCCGAATCACCACGCTGCCGCCCGTCTTGATCTCCTCCGTCCAGGGCCCCTCGATCACATAGTCGCCCATGTCAATCTTCTCGCGGCATTTCGAGCAATAAATCGTGCGCGTCGTGCCCGAAAGCTTGAACTCATAGCCGCACTCGAAACAGCGGATCGTGCGCCGCGTGGGCTCGATGGTCTTGACGATGTGGGGACTGTCGCCCGGTTTGGCCGGCGGCGGCAAACGCGACGTCGTTTCCTCGGCGCGTCGCCCGGCGCCCGGGCGCGGCAGAGTCCCATCCTGCTGCGCCTGCGCAAGGCTGCGCACGACGGAAAACCCGTCCATCACCTTGGCTCTTTTTTTAGCCGCCGCCATCCCGTAACACCTGCTCCCTAGCCTGAAGCGCTCACCCGCCCTCCGGCATCCGCCGGACCAGCGAGACCCACGCCACCGGGAAACGACCTAGCGCTGAGGCGCGCCCGGCTGTGGAGCGCCCGACGCCCCACCCGGCGTCGGAGTCGGCGTCGGCATTGGCTGACTGCTCGGATTCACCTCCGAGCGGCCCACAAACGTCACCCCATCCTCCACCGACAAACGTTTCGCCTTAATGTCGCCATTCACCGTCGCCGTCGCCTTCATCTCGATCTTGTCCTTGGCCAGAATGTTGCCGTTGATCTTGCCCTCAATCGAGACCGACGTCGCCGTAATGTTGCCCTTCACCTGCGCGCTCTTGCCCAAGACGGCGTTGCCCCCGCAAATCAACTCCCCCTCCAGCTTGCCGTCCAGACGAATGGTGCCGTTGCTCTTAATGGTGCCGATGATTTCAACATCTGCGCCAATCATGGATTCTTGTTTCTCGTTACTCATGGATGCTTCTCCCGGGTTATGTTTTTCCTTTTCGGCACAGTATGCCCCTTCCCCCCCCGCCAGACAAGCCCCCACCTGCCCCCCCGCCGTTTGTCGGCAGCTGCCGGTTGTCCCGGCAGTCGCCCATTATCCCCCAATTTCGGCCATTTTTACCCGTTTCCGCTCGTTTTTCGGCCTTGTTAGCCAGTAGCTATTGCAACACCAGGGTTTTGTTCTAGCGTTTCCTCGCCTTGGGTTGCTACTCGGGGTCAAAGTGGCAGGATTTGGGCTGTCTGGCAAGCCTAAGCGGTGGTTTTAGGC
>JAAZFE010000136.1 GCA_012511885.1 Lentisphaerota bacterium
CGTCCTCAAGATCGGCGTCAGTCATCAGGTCGGCAAAGGGATCTTCGATGTCGGTTTCGACGGCATCGGTGATGTCTTCGACCGTTTCCTCGACTTCACCCAGCAGGTCGTCCAAGTCGGGCACTTCAGCAACTTCTTCGAGATCGGCATCAGCCATCAGATCGGCGAAGGGATCATCCAGTTCCGGCTCGGCGACTGCCTCCTCGATATCCGCGCCAGCCAGGAGATCGGCGAAGGGATCTTCAATTTCTGTTTCTACGGCTTCGGCGATGTCTTCGGCCGCTTCCTCAACTTCGCCCAAGAGGTCGGCAAAGGGGTCCACGATTTCAGTTTCGACGGTTTCGGCGACTTCCTCGACGGCCAGCTCATCGCCCAAGCCGGAAAGCAAGGCGTCCAGATCGTCCAGTTGAGCGCCGGCGCTGACGGCCATGGCCAGGACACAAACGAATACCAAGATGCGAGTAAACATAAGGGCCTCCTTCAGGATGCGTTATAACAGGTTACTTCCAGACCCATCCAGCATAGGCCAATCGCCTTGGCGCTGGCAACAGGTTTTATCAAAATCACAGGTTTTCGAGGGCGTCGCGAACGAGGCGGCCGGTGACCCAGCGGCGGTATTCGGCGGTGGAGCGGATATCGGCGATGGGTTGGACGGTTTTCTGCGCCAGTTGTTCGGCGTCGGTTATGAGTTTGGCGGTGAGCGGCTTGCCCGCGAGGAAGTCTTCGACCTGGGTCAGGCGCACGGGGGTGGCGGCGATGGAGCCGAGCGCGATGGCGGCGCTGACAATCTGTCCTTTGCGCACGCGGATGCGTGAGGCGGCCATGATCTTGGAGATGGCCTGGGCCTTGCGGGTGCCGATCTTGCGGAAGCGCTCCCGAGCGGCGCCTTTTTTGGGGAGGCGGAAGGCCTGGATGATTTCGTCGGGGCGGGCGTCAATCTGGCGGTAGCCGGTCCAGAATTGGGTGAGGGGCACTTCGCGAATGCCGCCGAGGGAGGCGAGGAGGACGGTGCCGTCGGTGACGAGCAGGGCGGGAGCGGTGTCGCCGGCGGGGGAGGCGTTGGCGACATTGCCGCCGAGGGTGCCGCGGGCCTGGATTTGCGCCGCGCCCACGGTGCCGGCGGCGGCGACCAAGGCGGGCAGATGGCGGTGGATGGGGGTGGCATCAACCAGGAAGGCATGGGTGACGCCCGCGCCAATCAGGATGTCCTTGTCGCGTACTTCGATTTCGCACAGTTCAGGCAGATTCCAGACGGAGGTGGCGCGGCGGGGCGGGGGGGTGCCGGAGACCCACTGCACCATGAGATCGGTGCCGCCGGCGAGCAGTTGCCCGCGCGTGCCGGCTTTGGCCTGGAGGCGCAGGGCTTCCTGAAGGTTTTTGGGAAAACGGATGTTGATGTTTTCGGTCGGTCTCATGGCGGGTGCTATTTCCGTTTGGTGGGGACGGGCAGGCGGGAGGAGGCCAGGGTGACGGCCTGGATGATTTTGGCGTAGCCGGTGCAACGGCAGAGGTTGCCAGCGAGGGCGGCGCGGATGGCCCGGGGGGTGGGCCGGGGATTGCGCATCAGGAGGGCGTAGGCGCTGATGATCATGCCGGGGATGCAGAAGCCGCACTGGACCGCGCCGCATTCGAGAAAGGCCCGCTGGAGCAGCCGGCCGGCGCGCTTCTTTTCGACGCCTTCGATGGTCAGGATTTCGGTGCCGTCGGCCAGTTGGCCGATGGGCACGATGCAGGAGGCGACGGGTTCGTTGTCGATCAGGACGGTGCAGGCGCCGCATTCGCCTTCGCCGCAGCCCTCCTTGGCGCCGATCAGGTCGAGGTCCTCGCGCAGATAGTCGAGCAGGCGGCGGCCGGCCGGGCCGCGGACGCTGACTTTTTTGCCATTGAGTTTCCAGGTGCGTTGGATGGTGCTCATGGGGTTGCTCCTGAGGGGTCGTGGAGGGCATCAAAGATGGATTCGGGCGTGATGGGGATGGTGCGCAGGCGCTTGCCGATGGCGGCTTCGACCGCGTTGGCGATGGCCGGCGCCAGACCGTCCATGGGCAGCTCGCCGAGGCCCTTGCCACCGGGGGGGGCAAAGGAGTAGGGGTATTCGACAAACTGGATGTCGTAGGCGGGGGTGTCGAGGGCGGTGGGGATGATATAGGTCTGGAGACGGGAGGCATCATAGAGGCCGTCCTTGCCGGTGGCCATTTTCTCCATGACGGCGTAGCCCAGGGCCTGGGTCAGGCCGCCTTCGACCTGCCCGGCGGCCAGGATAGGGTTGATGATGCGGCCGACATCAATGACCGCGGTCACGCGGGTGACTTCGAGTTCGCAGGTGATGGGGTCAATTTCGACCTCGGCAATGTGCGCGGCCCAGGAATAGCCCGGATAGGAGTCGCCCCGAAAGCGGTCTTGATCCCACCGGATATCGGCGGGCAGCTTGAATTGGAAAAAGCCGCTGGCCTCGCCGAGTTCATCGAGCATTTTGCCGGCCACCCGGCCGAAGGGCAACGGTTTGCGGCCCTCGGCGTGGAATTGCGAGTTTTCGAGGCGGGCCTTTTCGCCGCGGAAGAAGTGCAACGAGGCAAAGGCTTCCATCTGCGCTTTGAGGTCGAGCGAGGCGCGGTGCACGATGTTGCCCACCACCATGGTGGTGCGCGAGGCCACCGTGGGGCCGGAATCGGGCACCAGGCCGGTATCGGCCATGGGGTAGCGGATGCGCGCGGGGTCCAGCGAGAAGGCGTCGGCGGCAATCTGCGTGAAGATGGTATGGACACCCTGGCCCATTTCCGTGGACGAGACGCGGATGTTGACGCCCGGCCGGCCGTCTTCGAGCCGGGCCAGCTCGACGCGGCCCTTGGCCTGGAACTTGGCCTCGCCGTCGCCGGTGAAGGCCGCGCCGTGGGCAAAGAAAGAGAGGCCCGCGCCATAATATTTGCTTTGGCCCTTGCGCAGTTTGCCGCGGGAGCTTTGGCGCAGTTTTTGGGCGAATTGCGAGCGTTCGAGCGCCAGATTGAGGCATTCGGTGGCGCCGTTTTCCTTCGAGAGGACTTGGCCGGTTGGGGTGGTGTCGCCCGCGCGGGCGTGCAGCTTGCGGCGCAGGGCGTGCGGGGTCATGCCGAGCCGCGCGGCGATGGCGTCCATGTGCGACTCGATTCCCCAGATGGCCTGGGGCGCGCCGAAGCCCCGGAACGCGCCGGAAGGCATCGAGTTGGTGCGGGCGACCCGTCCGCGAATCACCACGTTGTCGCAGCGATAGGCCAGCGCGCAATGCAGGATGCCGCGGAACATGACGACGTCGGAAATCGTCAAGTAGGCGCCGCCGTCGAGGATATAGTCGCACTCGATGGCCGTGAGCGTGCCATCCTTTTTGAAGCCGGTTTTGTAGCGCACCCAGACCGGGTGGCGCTTGGGCGTGAAGAGGATGTCCTCGTGGCGTTCGTAGGTGATTTTGACCGGGCGACCGGACTTGAGCGCGGGTAGGGCCGCATAGCCGACGAGCATGGTGGGATACTCCTCCTTGCCGCCGAACGCACCCCCGACGGGTGTTTGGCGCACGCGGATTTTCTCGGGCGGCAACTGGAGCGGGTCGTTGAGTTCATTCACGGGAAAATAGGGGCACTGCAGCGAGCCTTCGGCCAGAATCGAGCCATCCTTCTGCGGGAAGACCACGATGCCCTGGTTCTCGATATAGAGCTGCTCCTGGTGGCCGGCCCAATATTCGGCTTCGAGAATCTCGTCGGCCTCGGCGAATCCCTTGGCCAGGTCGCCCTTAACGATGTTTTTGTCCTGCATCGAGACAAAGCGTTTGGGGGTTTTCTTAAAGATGTCCACCGTCTCTTGTAGAGTCAGCAGGGGGGGGAGTTCCTCGACTTCCACGCGGATGTGGCCGGCGGCCTCCGTGGCCAGTTTGAGGGTTTTGGCGGCTACCACGGCCACCGGTTCGCCGCGATAGAGCAGTTCGCCGCCCACTTCGCCCAGCAGCGGCATGGTCCGATCGTGCATATGCACCACGTTTTCGCCGGGGATGTCCTCGGCGGTGGCCACCACCACGCGCGACCAGTCAAAGGCCGGGTCGAGCGTCAGGGCCTTAAAGCGGCCCCGGGCCACCGGCGAACGCACCACCACGCCATGCCACACATTGCGATAGCGGATATCATTAAGATAGCGGGTCTGCCCGCGCACCTTGCCGTCGGCGTCTACGCGAATCATGCCATGGCCCACCAAACGGCGGGGTTGGGAAGCGGCTTTACTCATCGTTTACTCCTGCCTATGTCCGACCGGATACCCTAAAACACCACCCGCCGGGACGCAAACAAGAAAACCAACAAGAAAACCAATTGGAAATGCGTGATTTCGCGATTGCGGAAATGTGTGAATGGGCAATTTTTTAGGGAAGAGGGTTGAACCGCGAATGAACGCGAATGGACTCGAAGGTTGCCGGAAATAGGCCCAAATCGAACCAAAACAGGCAAAATAAGGCCAAAAACACCGAAAACGGCCTGTTTTTCGCTGTTTCCGGTCTTTTGGAGGCCCAAAACCGTGATTTTCGCGGTGTTGGCGGCGGCCACGCGCCAGAGCGCGGCGGCGGGCGCTGCCGATGCCGGCAGGGGTGGCCAGCCGGTCAGTCCAAGCCGACTGGCTCGGTCACGGCCGGGGGCGTCAAGTCGTCGTCCGACCCGCCGATGATGGCGCCGATGATCCCGAGCAGCACGATGGCCAGAACAAAGCCGATCAAGATCAGCAGGCAGGCCATGCATCCCTTTTTGGTTTTGGCCGATTATTGCACGGCGTCCGCGGCACCGCGGACATCCTGCTTGGTGACCAAATCTTTTTCTTCGTTGATCACGCCATCCATCTGCAGACCCATCGGCCGGTCCGTTGCCTGGGTATAGGTTGCGGCGGTGCCCCCCACACGAAGAATCCCCAGTTTCTGAAGCAAAGCGATCAAATCCATGCCAACCTCCAGATTTTTTGTCTTTGTGCTTCTTTCGCCGCAATTTTACCCGGACGGCCATCGCACAGTCAACGAATGCTCGAAGAAATCACAAAAAAATGCTGCCGTTTCGCCCTCATGCCGCCGAACAATAAAAAAGAGAAAAATCGCTGAAAAATGGTCGAAAAATGGGTTCTTCGTAAAATTTTATGGTTTCTTCACCAAAACCACCGCCCGTCCTCCGCTCCGCTCCGACGAGCTTTGGGTGAGCCCATTCTCGCGGAGCGGAGGGCGGGGCAAGCCAAATGATCAAGCGGCGCAAGGGTTTTCTGAGAATTGATCCCGGTTGAGAATCTTTGAGGCGTGAACAGCAAAGGTTCTCATGGCTGGAAGGCTCAAACTCAAGCTTTCCATAAAAATCTACGAAGAGCCC
>JAAZFE010000137.1 GCA_012511885.1 Lentisphaerota bacterium
CAACATCCAAGAGAAAAAGTAGGGGTGTAGTTTTGGTCATGTATTGTTTTGATATCAAGCTGGTTATGAATATGCCTTTTCAAAAACGTGCACAAAAAACACGAAGTTGGCGGATAGTAGTACGGACATTGCGGACACCGCTGACGCGGCGGGTAAAAGAGGCGGAAAAGGACGGTTTTGGGGGAACAGGCGGCGACTGCCGACGAAGGGCGGGGAGGAATTGCGGGAGTGCAGGAATGGTCGATTGGGGCGCTGACGCGCTGTGGCGTGGAGCGGGGGAGGGGGCGTGGGGTCAGGTGGGGGTGCTCAGGATGATGTCTTTGGTTTCGAGGGCGATTTGGAGTTCCTCGTTGGTGGGGAGTATGAGGAGCTTGAGGGGGGCGCCATCCTGCTGGATTTCGCGCGGCTGACGGGAGGGGGAATTGTTTTTTTCGAGGTCGAGGCGAATGCCCAAGTGCTCGAGGCCGCGGCAGATATGTTCACGGGCAGGAGCGGAGTTTTCGCCGATTCCGGCGGTGAAGGTCAGGGCATCAACCCGGGGCAGAACGGCCATGTAGGCGCCGATGTACTTTTGGATGCGGTAGGCGAAGATATCCAGCGCAGTTTGGGCGCGGTTGCTGCCGTTGGCGGCGGCTTCGACGACTTCACGCATGTCGTTGCCGCCGCAAAGCCCCTTGAGACCGGATTTTTTGTTGAGGGCATCGGTCATTTGTTGGATGTCCATCCCGGTCTGGCCCATGATGTATTGAAGGGCGGCGGGGTCGATATCGCCGGAACGGGTGCCCATGACGAGTCCTTCGAGGGGGGTGACCCCCATCGAGGTGTCCACGCACTTGCCATTGCGGATGGCCGACATGGAACAGCCGTTGCCCAGGTGCAGGCTGATGAGATTGGTTTGGTCGAGGGGTTTGCCGAGATAGTTGGCGGTTTCCTGGGCGATGTATTTGTGGGAGGTGCCGTGGAAGCCGTAGCGGCGGAGACGGTAATCCTTATACCATTCGTAGGGAACAGCATAGAGATAAGCCTTGCGCGGCATGGTTTGATGGAAAGCGGTGTCGAAAACGGCCACTTGCGGGGCGTGGGGGAAAAGTTCTTCGGCGACTTCGATGCCCACGAGGTTGGGCGGATTGTGCAGGGGGCCGAGGGGGAAGAAATCGCGGATGCTGGCTTTGACTTCGGGGGTGACGCGGACGGTGTCGGAATAGACTTCGCCGCAACTGAGGACGCGATGGCCGACGCCCTCGATTTCACGGGCGTCGCTGATGACGCCCTTGACGGGGTCGGTGAGCAGGGCGACCACGCGGGCCATGCCTTTGCGGTGATCCGGAATGGGGGCTTCCTCGACCACCTTTTCCTCGACCGCGCTCATGTTTTTGCGATGGATGACCCGGCCGGTGGATTCCCCGATCTTTTCGACGAGGCCGGAAGCCAGCACCGTATAGTTGTGGGCGTCTTCGAGATCCATGAGCTGGTATTTGATGGAGGAACTGCCGGCGTTGATGACGAGAATTTTCATGGTGCTAAACTGGAGTTGGTTCGGGAACGGGGAGGGACGGGGCGCAATGGCGCGCGGTTGGGGACAGGAAACAGGCCGGACTGAAAAACCAATCCGGCCTGCTGAACTGCAAAGAGATCATCTTTTACAGCGATGCCAAATAAGTTGCCCGGCGGGCATTGATTCGCGCGCGGGCGGCCTTGCGGCGACGCTTTTCGCAGGGTTTTTCGAAATGCCGTTTGGCGCGGACATCGCGCATGGTGCCTTCGCGGTCGAGTTTCTTCTTCAGGCGGCGCAGGGCCTTTTCGACGTTCTCGCCTTTCCTGATCTTCACTTCTGTCATATGGAGATTTTCACCTGCCTTCTGTGGAAATTCCCGCCCCGGGGGCGGGCCGCCGGAGGTTGTCCGACGGAAAAACGCGTGCACTGTAGGAAAAGAGGGCGAACGGTGTCAACCCTCATTTCCAGGCTTTCGTCGCAAAAAACGTTTCGACGGGGGAGGGGGATTGTGGCAGGATACGCGCATTTTGGTGAACCAACAGAGGCGATGATTCATGAAATTTGAGCGTTCTTCAGGTGTTTTGCTGCATCCGACATCTTTGCCGGGGCCTTATGGAATTGGTGAAATTGGGCCGGAGGCCTGGCGTTTCGCGGATTTTCTGCAGTCGGCCGGACAGGCGCTCTGGCAAATCCTGCCGTTGGGTCCGACCAGTTTTGGCGATAGCCCGTATCAGTCGCCTTCGACGTTTGCGGGGAATCCGCTGTGGATCAGTTTTGATTTGCTGATTCAGGACAAGTTATTGACCAAGAGCCAGTTGAGGGACTATCCGAAGTTTCTGGCCGAACGAGTGGACTTCGGCCCGGTGATTACCGCCCGCATGGCGGTGCTGAAAAAGGTATGCGCGAACTTTGAGCGCAAGGCGTCGGCGGGGATGCGCCAGGATTTTGAAGCGTTTTGCCGGCGCAATTCCGCCTGGCTCGAAGATTACGCGCTGTTTGCCGCGCTGAAGGACGCGCACGACGGCCGTCCCTGGACGGAGTGGGCTCCGGAGCTGGGACAGCGCGAACCGGAGGCGCTGGCCGCGGCCCGCGAACAATATGCCGGCGAGATGCGCGATGTGCGCGTCATCCAGTTCCTGTTCGAGCAGCAGTGGCAGTGCCTGCGCGCCTACTGCGCGGAGCGGGGCATTCGGATTGTCGGTGACATTCCGATTTTTGTGGCGCACGACAGCGCCGATGTCTGGGCCAATCCGGAACTGTTCTTCCTGGAGCCGGATGGCCAGCCCAGCGTGGTGGCCGGCGTGCCTCCGGATTATTTCAGCGCGACCGGGCAGCTCTGGGGCAATCCGCTCTATGACTGGGCGGCACACAAGGCCCAAAACTATGATTGGTGGGTCGCGCGCATGCGCCGGACCTTCGAGCTGGTGGATATTGTGCGCATTGACCACTTCCGCGGCTTCGAGGCCTATTGGGAGATCCCCGGCGAGGAAACCACGGCGATCAACGGCCGCTGGGTCAAGGGCCCGGACAGCGATTTGTTTGACGTTCTGCTCGAGCGGCTGGGACCTCTGCCGATCATCGCGGAAGACCTCGGCGTGATCACCCCGCCAGTCGAAGCCCTGCGCGACCAGTATGACTTCCCCGGGATGCGGATTCTGCAGTTTGCCTTCGGCAACGATAACCGCTCCGCGGAGTTCCGCCCCGAGAGCTATCCCGCTCACTGCTGCGTCTATACCGGCACGCACGACAACGACACCACCGTGGGTTGGTTTCACAGCGAAAGTGGCAATGGCAGCACTCGCACCGCCGAGGAAATTGCCGCCGAGCGCAAGATGATCCTCGATTATCTCGGCACGGATGGCCGCGAAATCCACTGGGATCTGATCCACCTCGGCGCGCGTTCCAATGCCAACACCTTCGTGGTGCCGCTGCAGGATCTGCTCGGGCTGGGGTCGGAGGCGCGCATGAATGTTCCCGGCGTTGCCGGGGGCAACTGGCAGTGGCGCTTCACCTGGGAGCAAATGACGGACCCCATGCGCGACCGCTTTGCCCATGTCACCCGCGCCACGGGTCGGATGGGTGGGCGCGGATAAAATACCGTGGGTCGAGGAGGGGAGGGGGCGCGCCGTGAAGGCTGGCGTCGCGAGTTTTCCACGCCGTGGAAATATTTTTTCCACGCTGTGGAAAAATCCGCTATAGTGAGCCCGTGCCGCGTAGCATGACGGCGACGAAACGAGCAGGTGGAGAATAATGACGGACACGCGACCAAAAACGGTGATTATTGTCGGGGCCGGTTTTTATGGATCGGTGATGGCGGAGCGTTTTGCCAACGATTTGGGCTGGCGGGTGATCGTACTGGAGAAGCGCAACCATGTGGGCGGTAATTCGTGGTCTTGCCCCGATCCGGACACCGGCATCGAGGTCCACACGTATGGGCCGCACATTTTCCACACCTCGAATGAGCGCGTGTGGACGTATATTAATCGCTTCACGGAGTTTAATGATTATCGGCACACGGTGTGGGCGACACGCAACGGAAAGGTATATCCGTTGCCGTTTGGGTTGGCGGCCATCAACCTGCTTTTGGGTCAGCGTCTTTCGCCTGGCGAGGCCTGGGCTTGGGTGCAGGCGGAAGTGGACAAGGCCGGCGTGGTTGACCCGCAGAATTTGGAGGAGAAGGCGCTTTCGCTGATTGGGCGTCCGCTGTATGAGGCGTTTGTGAAGGAATATACGGAAAAGCACTGGGGGCGAAAGACCACCGAGCTGCCCGCCTATATCATCACGCGCCTGCCTGTGCGCTATACCTATAATGTGGGCTATTACAACGACCGCTGGCAGGGTATTCCCATTGGCGGCTACGGCGCAATGTTCCAGCGGATGCTCGACCATCCGAATATCGAGGTTCGCCTGAACAACGACTTTTTTGCCGAGCGTGACGCTCTGCCCGCGCACGACCTGCTGATTTATACTGGGGCGATTGATCAATATTTTGATTATCGGCACGGGCGCCTGGGCTGGCGCTCGGTGCGCTTCGAGACGCAAGTGCTGGACATTGAGGATCATCAGGGCACCTCGGTCATGAATGAGTGCGATGGCGATGTGGCCTATACGCGGACCCACGAATTCAAGCACTTCACGCCGGAGCGGTCGTTTGAACGCACAATGATCTATCGTGAGTTTTCATTCGATCCCCGGCCTGGCGATGACGTGTATTATCCGGTGCGTACCGATGCGGACCTCGCCATTCACGCCAAATATCTCGAGGAGGCCGGGCGCGCGGAACATGCCCATGTTGTATTTGGCGGTCGGCTGGGCGCCTACGCCTATCTCGACATGGAAAACACCATCGGCACCGCGTTGGAGAAATTCGAAGAAATCAGATGCAATATATCATAGATGATTGTTTTTCTTGATTTCTAGTTCAGCGGCGGACATGGCATCGACTGCTGAGGCTTCTTCAGGCGCAGATGGTCTGGTTTGGCGGGGCATCAGCAGGTTTTTGATGCGAAAAGCAGTTCGGACAGTATTTGACTGCCTGAGTTCTTGGAATTGTCGCGAACGGTGGTCCATTGTATCGAGTTTGTTCAGTAAAAAGGGGAGGAACGCTCCAGAATCTGGCTGAATAGAGTTGTCGCCAGCAATCATTCCAAAATACCGCATCAGGTGGATGGTACGATAATTCAGGCCCGAACTTTCGAACATTTTGAAGATGGCGCTTGGCGGACATTTTTCATCTATGGAATAAGGGTGATTGTGGAAGTCGGTAAATTCGTGCGTAGCAATTATTCCTGCCGGATTGAGACAATGGAACACATTGGAAAGCACATCCTGAGCGGATTCGTACAAATCGACATCCAGCCAAAGTAGGCAGAGTGGATGTCGAAACCCTTTTAATGAATCGGCGTAAAACCCCTTTATGAAATCAACAGCATCGAGACGGCCTAAAGTAGTAAGATTATCGCTTACGCTTTCAAGAGATGCGGCATAATCGCCTTGGACGAAAAAACCTTGATCTTTTCTTGTCGGAGGTAGCCCCTCAAAGCTATCGGCCACGAAGAGTTTTCTCTTCAATTGTGCACAGGCATGGCTAAGCACACAAGTGGAATAGCCGTGGGACGCGCCGCATTCCAAGACATTGCCCGCAACTTCAAATGAATCTAACGCGTATAAATGGTTGGCCAGAAACAGCATTTCGACTGGGCCGGTATGCCGCAAATGTTCTTTTTTGCCATGAGAGCCTGGTGGCGAGCGCCAATCATAAATTTCGGCAATAGCATAAGCCAACTCATGCATTATTTTAAGATAAGAAAGGTAGCGGCAGATAGATGGGATTCCACTGGCTTCATATGAAAACATCCAGTTGGCAAATTTGACTGGATGGACATGTAGTTGGTCCGCCCCACAATCGTGCAGAATATCGCGGGGGAGGGCTTGTTCGAGGGAAAAAGAGCGTGGGTAGTGAGGCATACGGATTCCGTTGTTATTGGCTATGAATGAATCGACGCTTGAGGATGGCGGGTAGTTGTCGGGCAATGCGCCCGGCGCGGGGGAGGGCGCGGGCGAGGAGGGTGCGCTCCCAGACGGTGGTGCGGACATTGGCGGCGCGCAGGTCTTCCAGCAGCGAGGAGCGGTCGAGCCAATCCTGCTGATTGAAGAAGGTGTAGTGGTGGCACACCGCGTGCGCGGCCAGAACCACGAGCTTTTTATTTTGGGTGATCCACTCGCCCCAGCCGACTTCGTCCTGCTCCTGCACGCCGCTGATTTCCTGCCAGTGGCGGTAGTCGTAGCAAATGCAGTTGATGCTGAAGCGCTCGTGAAAGGGAACCCACTTGTCGGTGGTGGCCGCGCGGGCGAGTCGGTTGGCCTCATCCAGGTTGAGGAACTTGCGGATCATCCACTCGGCCAAATGGGGGTAATACCAAACCGCGCTTGCCGCGCCCGGTGAATGGCCGGCGTGCGGGAGTTTGAGGAATTCTTCGCGGATGTCCGGGAACATGTTGAGCAGTTGCCACGCGCCTAGCCCGTTGTTGGGAATGGTGGCGGTGACGAGGGACAAATCGGAGTTGTCGCGATGGGCCTCATGGGCCTCGGTCAAAAGCAAGTCCCAGTCGGCGGAAACAAAGGTATCTTCGTCGATTTTGAAATAGAGCGAATCGGGATAGCGTTTGACGCAATCGTTTTGCAGATTGGAAATGAACCAGCCGCGCCCGCGCGGTCCGGCGATGGTGTCCCAGGGAATATCGGGATGGAGCGTTTGCAGTTGCCGCACATAGCGCAGATGGCGGCCTTTGACGCCGTTGAGCAGGAGGACCACGCGATCAAAACGGCGGATGGAACCGCCCTGAATCAGCATGTCCATGCAGAGCTTAAAGCAATCCAGCCGGTGGCTGGTCAGAATCATCAGGATTTTCTTCATAAATTCGTTGGCTGGGCGTATAATGCTAGCATGATGAGAACAGGCGACCAACATAATTTCGAGGCGAGCTATGCCGGGCGTCGCGTTTGGCTGACGGGCGACACGGGGTTTAAAGGTTCATGGCTGGCGTTCTGGCTGCACCGGTTGGGCGCGCAGGTACTGGGCAGCGCGTTGACCGCGGAGACGGAGGAGGGGCCGTTTGTCCGGGCGGAATTGAGTCAGCTTTATCGCCATGAGACCGTGGACATCCGTGATTGGGAGCGCGTGGCGGCGTTGGCGCGGGAGTCTCAGCCGGAGGTGGTGTTCCACTTGGCGGCGCAAGCCCTGGTACGGCGCTCCTACGGCGAACCCGTCGAAACGTTCGACACGAATGTGCAGGGCACGGCGCATGTGCTGGAGGCGGTACGGCTTGCCGATTGCCCCTGCGCCGTGGTGGTGGTGACCAGCGACAAGTGTTATGAAAACCGTGAGGAGGATTATGCCTACCGCGAGGAGGATCCGATGGGTGGTCATGATCCCTATAGCGCCTCGAAGGGGTGCGCGGAGCTGGTAGCGGCATCCTATCGCAATGCGCTTTTTGTTCCGGGTGGCAAAGTGCATTTGGCGACCGCGCGTGCCGGCAACGTGATTGGCCCGGGTGACTGGGCGGCGGATCGAATCGTGCCCGATGCGGTGCGGGCCATCCACTCCGGACAGGTGTTGTCCGTGCGCAATCCCCGGGCGGTACGTCCCTGGCAGCATGTGCTGGAACCCCTGGTCGGCTACTTGCGCCTGGGCCAGGCTCTGCTCGAACAGGGCGGTGCCGTAGCGGAGGGTTGGAATTTTGGGCCGGATCCGGCGAGCGCGAGGACGGTTGGGGAATTGGCGGACATCTTCTGCGCGGCTTGGGGGGATGGAGCCAGTTGGCAAGCCACCCCAGAGGCCGCCAACCTGCATGAGGCGCATCTGCTTCAACTGGCGATCGACAAGGCCGTGAGCCGACTGAACTGGCGGCCCAAGTGGGATTTCGAGACGACGGTGCGCCGAACCGCCGAAGGCTACCGCGCCATGCTGGCGGCCGCGGATGCCGATGCCGTCCGCCGTTTCATGGCAGCGGAAATTGCGGCCTATGAGGCCGGGACGGGTTCAACGGACACGCCGTGAATCCGGAACGACCTGAAACGGATGATATGCCCGCGCTGAGTTTTCTGGCGCCCAATATGGGGGGGCCATCGCTGGGTTTTGTCACAGCATTTGCCCGGGCGTTGCAGCACACCTCTCCGGTTCAGGTGATCGGGCCGGATTTTTGGAACAGTGGGGTGATGCCGATTTACCGGGGCGGATTCGACTATACGGTCGTACCGACGCCACGCTTGTACCGGTTTCCGGATTTCTTCTGGCAAATCCGCCGTTTGCAACGGGCCATCACGGGGGATGTTTTGTTTGCGTTCAAGGCAATGCCGCAGACGGTCTGGCTGGCGCTGCGGGAGAAGAAACGACGCGGCTGCCCGGTGGTGGTGTGCCTTGATGAATGGGATGGAGCCTTGATGGCGCGGCGCACCGCGGCAGAGCGCCGCGCCTATTGGCGGCAACATTGGTGGCATCCGCTGGAGGAAAATTATTATCCGCTGATCGAGCGTCTGCTGCCGCGCGCGGATCACGTGATTTCCACAAGCACTTTTCTGCAACGCAAGTTCGGGGGGAGTGTGATCCGCATGGGTGTGGATACCGAGCGCTTCCAACCACTGTCCGTGGTCGAGAAGCAGACGGTGCGCCATGAGCTGGGCTTGCTGCCCGGGCACCGGGTTATTGTGTTTGGCGGTTTGGTGCGTCCCCACAAGGGTGTCGAAACCATTGTGGAGGCCATGCGGCAGGTGGCGGATCCGAACTTGCGTCTGCTGGTGATCGGCCCGATGACCGAGACGCTGAAGGAGTTGATTCAAGGTCCGGGTGGAGACCGTCTGGTCGCGGCGGGCGCCAAACCAGCCGGGGAGATGCCCCGCTGGCTGGGGGCGGGGGATGTGGCGATTCTGCCCATGACGGGTGATCTGCTGTCGCAATCGCAAGTGCCCTGCAAGGTGTTTGAAGCGATGGCGATGGGGCTGCCCATTCTGGCCGGCGCTGTGTCCGATTTGCCCGATATCGTGTCCGGCGCGGGCGAGGTTTTCGCTCCGAATCGGGTGGAAGAGCTGACCGGGCATATCCAACGGCTTTGGAGTGAACCGGCCCGGATGGAAGCCTATGGCCGGGAGGCGCGCCGCAAGTGCGCGGATCACTATAGCGCGGCAGTGATGGCGCAAAAATTGCTGGATGTTGTTCGGGAGTTGCCGGCAATCAGGGCCCTGCGCACGGCCGCAGCAGGCTGATCTGGTTGCCGGCAGGGTGGCCAAGCGGTTTTGCTGGACGGGGGGGGGGAGTGGGGGTAGCATGGCGGGCCTATGGAATTGTTGATTGACAGGGCGCGGAGTTTTGGCGGCGGGGTGGTCCTGCCGGAGGGGCAGGATCCCCGGGTGATGAAGGCCGCGGCGGAAATTGTCCGTCGCGGTTTCGCGCGGGTGGTGGTGTTGGCCACGCCGGCGGAGGCGCAGCAGGCCTGCGCCACGGCGGGGGTGATTCCCTCGGATTTTGAGATTGTGGATCCGGCCCGGGCTCCTTTTCTGGAGGAGCTGATCGAGGCGTATCACCGCAAACGGGCCGGGCGGGGGATGACGGCGGAGCAGGCCCGCGAGGCGTTGCGGAATCGTTTGTATGTCGGGGCGATGATGACGGAAACGGGGCGGGTGGCGGGGATGGTGGCCGGCAGCATCGCGTCCACTCCGGATGTTCTGCGGGCGGCCTTCCGCTGCGCGGGCACGGCGCCGGGCATCAAGACGGCCAGCAGCTGTTTTTTGCTGCAGCTGAAGACGCCGACCGCGGCGGGTGACGATACGCTGCTGTTTGCGGACTGCGGCGTGAACCCGAACCCGACGGCGGAGCAGTTGGCGGATATCGCGATGTCCACGGCCGGGACGCATCGCGCGCTGCTGAATACCGTGCCGCGCCTGGCGCTATTGAGTTTTTCGACGCGCGGCAGCGCCAAGCACGAGCTGGTGGACAAGGTGGCGCAGGCCACCGCGCTGACGCGCGCGGCGGCGGCGAAGGCGGATCCCGAGATGGTGGTGGATGGCGAGCTGCAAACCGATGCCGCCATTGTGCCCCAGGTGGCCGAGCAAAAAGCGCCGGACAGTCCGTTGCGCGGCCGGGCCAATGTTCTGGTGTTTCCGGATTTGCAGGCGGGGAACATCGCGGTGAAGCTGGTCGAGCGTTTGGCGGGCGCGAGGGCGCTGGGGCCAATCTTGCAGGGGCTGGCCAAGCCGATCAATGATTTGTCGCGAGGCTGCAGCGCGGAGGACATCGTGGGGGTGGCGGCGGTGACGCTGTGCCAGGCGGCGGCGATGGACTTGCCGCCGGGCGACACGGCGGCCGCGGGAGCGCCCGCCGCGGCGGTCTGCGAGGCCGGGATTTTGTCGGACGAGGAAATTGAAGCGATCGCGCGCCGGGTGGCTCAGGATCTGCTGGCCAATCCCGGTTTGACCGAGGCGCTGCGCGGCATGATGTAGTCCGGGAGCAGGTGTTAGTTGAGGAGGTCGTCAGGATGAAACCGATTGATTGGAACAGCTTGGGCTTTGCCTATATGGATACGAATTGCCACATCCGTTATGTGTGGCGGGACGGGGCGTGGGATGAGGGCGAACTGGTGGTGAGCCCCTACATCAATCTGCACATTGCGGCGACCGCCCTGCACTACGGCCAGGCCGCGTTCGAGGGCCTCAAGGCCTTCCGGCGCAAGGACGGCAAGGTCAGTTTGTTCCGGCCGGAAGAGAATGCCAAGCGGATGCTGGTTACCGCAGAGCGCACCTGCATGGCTCCGGTGCCCGTGGACATGTTCGTTGACGCGTGCAGGCGGGTGGTGAAGGCCAATCTGGATTATGTGCCGCCCTACGGGACGGGCGGGTCGCTCTATGTGCGCCCGCTGCTGATTGGCAGCGGCGAGCAGATCGGCGTGGCCCCCGCGGAGGAGTACACGTTTATCGTGCTGGTGACGCCGGTGGGGCCGTACTACAAGGGCGGTCTTCAGGCCGTGAAGGCGATTGTGCTGGATGGCTACGACCGGGCCGCGCCGCAGGGCACCGGCCACATCAAGATCGGCGGCAACTACGCCGCCGCCCTCTACCCGCATCTGCTGGCCAAAGAGAAGGGCTATCCCGTCGAGCTGTATCTGGATGCCAAGGAGCACAAGTGGATTGACGAGTTCGCCACGAGCAACTTCCTGGCGATTACCAAGGACGGCAAGTATGTCACGACCAAGTCCAGCTCCATCCTGCCGAGCATCACGAATCTGACGCTGCAGCAGTTGGCGAAGGACGCGGGGATTCCCGTGGAGATCCGTCCGGTTGCCTTTGACGAAATCGAGGATTTCGCCGAGGTGGCGGCCTGCGGCACCGCGGTGGTGGTTACGCCGGTCAACGAGATCGAGCGCGGCGGCAAGATGTACCGCACCGGGCCCGAGATCGGCTGCGGGCCGGTTCTCGAGCAACTGTACAACAGCGTGCAGGGCATCCAGTATGGCGAACTGCCGGACGTGCACGGCTGGAATGTGGATGTCGAATAGGCCCATGCCCACGCTCGAGCAACAACTGGCCGTGCTGACGGCCCGCCGGGTGGATCTGCACAGCCTGGAGGAGCTGAAGGAACGCCTGGTCCAGGCCGGCCGCGACAACCGCCCCCTGCGGGTCAAGCTGGGCGCGGATCCTTCCGCCCCGGACCTGCACCTGGGCCATTGCGTGGTGCTGAACAAGCTGCGCGAGTTCCAGAATTTCGGCCATACCGTGGTTTTCATCATCGGCGACTTCACCGGGATGATCGGCGATCCCTCGGGCAAGTCCGCGACGCGCCCGCAATTGTCTCGCGAGCAGGTGATGGCGAACGCCAAGAGCTATCAGGAGCAGGTGTTCAAGATTCTGGACCCGGCCCGCACCGAGATTCGTTTCAACTCGGAGTGGTTCGGGCCGATGGCGTTCGAGCAGGTGATCCGCCTGAGCGCGAAGGTGACCGTGGCGCAGCTGCTGGCGCGCGACGATTTCGCCAAACGCTATGCGGCCAACCAGCCGATTTCGCTTGTGGAGTTCCTGTATCCGCTGGTGCAGGCCTACGACTCGGTCATGGTGAAGGCCGACATCGAGCTGGGCGGCACGGATCAGCTCTTCAATCTGCTGCTGGGGCGCGAAATTCAGAAGGCGCACGGCCAGCCGCCCCAGATTGTGATGACCACGCCGCTGCTTGAAGGCTTGGACGGCGTCAACAAAATGAGCAAGAGCCTCGGCAACTACATCGCGGTCAATGACACGCCCAAGGACATCTTTGGCAAGACCATGAGCGTGAGCGATGACCTGATGTGGCGTTATTTCTCGCTGGTGCTTTCCCTGCCGGACGGCGAGATTGCCGCCCTGCAGGCGGCGGTGGCTTCGGGCGAGCGGCATCCGCGCGACGTGAAGGATGACCTGGCCCGGCGGATCGTGGCCAAGTTCCACGGCGAAGCGGCGGGGAGTGAAGCCAGCGCGGAGTTTGCCCGGGTGTTCGCGCAGCACCAGCTTCCTGCGGACATCCTGGAGGTCGAGGTGGCGGCGGGACCGATCGGACTGCTGCATTTGATGGTGCAAGCCGGATTGGCCGCCAGCACCAGTGAGGCGCGCCGCCTGGTGCAGGCGGGCGCGGTGCATGTCGGCGACGAAAAAGTGACGGATTTCCGCCACATGGTCACGCCGGAGAACGGGGTGGTGATTCGCAGCGGCAAGCGCGGCTTTGCCAGGATCAAAGTGACCGGCTGACTCTGGCCGGCAGGGGGGCTCAACGCTTGAGCAGTTCGAGGGCGGCCTGGACGGCCGGCCCGCCGGCGTCGGCCCAGTTTCCGGGAAAGGACTGCGGCTGAGCGAGCTGCCGGTTCAGCGCCACCATCTGATGCTCGGCGGGCATCCGTTCCCGGGCGCGCAGGGCGGCGGTCTGCCAGGCGGGGTCGGCGTCGGGCAAATCCGCCGCGGCTCCGAGAGCTTTGGCCGCCAGATACTGGGTGAACTTCAGGCCGGAGAAGGCCGGTCCGAATTGGCCGTCGCGGTTCTGCGTCCGGATGAGGAAATCCACTCCGGCGCGCAGAGCCGGCGCGAGCGGTTCATCGAGGGGCGCCGGGCCGGACTGGATGAGCGCCAGCACCGCCAGCGCGGTAACGGCCACATCATATTGGGGCCGGGGCTGCTCGCCGCTCACCGCCCAGCCGCCATCGCCGCGCTGTGCCGCCATGAGCACATCGAGAGGGGTGGGGGCGGCTTGGCGCGCCACCTCTTGATGCTGGATGTGGAAGATCACGAGCGAGAAGATCAGCGTGGCGGCCACGGCCACCCGGAACGCGACGCGGGGAAAAACGGAAACCGGTCTGGGCGGCGCGGCCATGCCGGCGATGACACGATCCGTAAAATCCGCCGCCGGCTCGGCGGCGGGGGCGGCGCGGAGTTCGTCGAGAACGGCGCTGAACCGGGGGTCGCGCAGGGGATCAGGGGGCGGGTTTATCGTACAGTCCTTTCAGGGTTGCCAAGGCGTTGAAGACCCGGGATTTGACCGTGCCCTCGGGGATGCGCAGGATTTCGGCGGCTTCCGCGTAGGTGAAACCCTGATAGACCATCAGCACGAGGGCTTCGCGCAGCTTGGGGGTGAGCTTGGCCAGGGCCTCCTGAACATCGAGCCGGGCGCGCAGGCGGCGGATTCCGCCGTCGGTCTGGTTGGGGATTTCCTGCTGATAGCGCTCGGTGAAAAGCTGAAAACGACCCTCTTGGCGCACGTGGTCTATCCACACATGACGCGCCAAGGTATAAAGGAAGGTGGTGAACTTGGCGGATGGCTTGTATTTGACGCGGTAGTTCCATAATCGCAAAAAAGTTTTCTGGGCGAGATCCTCGCCATGATTGCGAACGCCCATGCGGGCGAAAAAGTTCAACAAGGGGCGCTGGTGCCGTTCAACCAGATGACGGAAGGCATGCTCGTCGTCGCCGCGGATGCGCCTCATCAAGGCGTGATCGTCGGGCAGAATCTGGTCGGATTCGCTCATGACGGAGCATTGTTGGCCAAAAGTATGAGAAAGAAAAGGTTTTTGGCCTGGCTTATTCATCACCATGGATGAAAGTATTGTTATTTGCTGCAGGCGGCATGATGCGTAACTTGCGGTATTTTCGTTGGTTTTTATCCCTGTTGCTCTTTGGAGTGGAAATTCCGGCCCATCTGCCGCGTTGTCTGGGGTTCGCAGGACGTCAAACCGATTTTGTCCCGCCCGCATCCGGACCGGGCTTGGCGCGTGAATTATTCAGACTGGCGGTGGGCGGGATGGATTGCTAGGGTGGAACCGCCAAGTCGAAGTATGATCGGGCGGGGCGGATGACCCGCGCTTGGCCGTGTGGAGATGGAATATGAAAAAATGGCTATGGATGGGACTGGCGGCATGGATGACGGTGTCGGCGCAGGCGCAGCACGCGGGCCTGCCCATCGGCTCGACCGCCGGGGTGCGGCACGCGGGTGCCACTTCGGTATCCGGCGGCACGCTCTTGAGCGATGATTTCAATGCGCACGGGGGGCGTTTGACGTTTTCGCCGTTCGGCAGGTTTGCGTTGTTCGGGGATCTGGCCGTGCTGGATCCGGATCATGGCGATCTGGGCCTGGCGGTCCAGGCCGGCGGGCTGTTGACCCTGCCGGTTTCCGAAAATCTGGTGGATATCGGCCTGCGCGCCACGTGGAGCCACGCCGGCCATGACATCAAGGGGGGTGACGTGCAAAGAAACGCCTTTGCCCTGGGGCTGGTGTTCAGCCGCGAATTCAAGTGGCTGAGCCCCTACTGCTACGCGGGCGGAGTGGTGGAAGACAAGGACGTCAACACGCGCGAGGGCAAACGCTCGAAAGACCGCACCTATCCCTCGGCGGCGGGGGGGGCGCGCCTCAATCTGACCCGGCAGCTCGCTCTGCTGGGCGAAGTGGCCCACGCGCGGGACTGGTTTGCCAGCGTGGGTCTGAATTGGACGTTTTGAGCAGGCAACATGAGGAACCCGTTCCAGGAAGAGGCAGCATGAAGACACGATATGTACTGATGGCGGCGGCCGTGGCATGGCTGGCGGTCGCGCCGGCCCGGGCGGAACATCGCCTGGGGGTGGGCGCCAACTATTGGGTGGCGCTCGACGACATCAAAATTGACGACATTGACAAGGAGGGTCTCAGCTATCTGCTGAGCTATCAGTGGCGGCCCGCCTTGATCGGTTTGCAGGCGGATTTGGAGATTTTGCCGGACATGTTTGGCAAGGACGGAGTCGCACCGGCGGCCTATGTGGTGGTGGGCAGCTTTATCTACGCGGCGCTGGGCGCGGGCATGACCCATATTGATGGCGGCTGGGCGGATGATCCATTTGTCGCGTTCAAGGCGGGGCTGGATGTGACCGTGCTGCCGCGGATCCATCTCGATATTTCCGCGAGCTACCGCTACAACGGCAAAATCCGCGAGCTGGATGTGGGTGACGAGGTCAAGAAGATTGATACCGACACGGTCTTTCTCGGAGCGGCGGTGCGCATCCGGTTGTAGCCGGCCGGAGAAATCGACGGCGGGCTGAACCCGATTGGGTGTGGCGTCGTTTGCAGGATAAACGGGCCGTCTTGGAACCGGCCGGGCGGATCAATATTTTTGGCGGCGGAAAACGCGGCGGAAGGAGAATGGAACCATGAAGCGAATGACGAATGTTGGATGGCTGTTGGTTTTAGCGGCAGTGCTGGCCGTGAACGCGTTCGGGGAACTGCCCGGCGAGCTCGAGGCGGAGGCGCGTCAGGCCATGGCGCGCGGCGCGCAATGGCTGTCAGCCCAGCAGCAGCGCGGCGGCTTTTGGGGCTCGCCGGATTCGCCGGCCATGACGGGTCTGGCCATGAACGCGTTGCAGCGGACCGATGCCAATTTGTATGAGGGCGCAATCAACCGCGCGATGGTTTTCCTGCTGACCTGTGTGCATGAAGACGGCTCCATTTGGCGGCAGCCGTCCGCGGATCGCCGGGGAGGGGGGCTGGCCAACTACAACACCGCCATTTGCCTGACCACGCTGCATGCGCTGGGCCGGCCCGAGCTGGTGTGGGTGGTGCAAAACGCCCGCGCCTATGTGGCCCAAACGCAGTATGCCAATGGCGGAGTCTATCACGGGGGCATCGGCTACGACGCCAACCAGCCGCGCGAATATGCCGACTTGTCGAACAGCCACATGGCCTATGAGGCCATGCGCCTGACCGAAGATGTCGAAGACCTGCGCGCCAGCGGCGAGGCGCGCGTGGATTTGGACTGGGAGGCGGCGCAGAGTTTTCTGGCGCAACTGCAGAATTTGCAGGGGGTCAACACCAACGCCTGGCGCAGCGACAACGAAGAGGACCGGGGCGGCTTTGCCTACACCCCCGGTGGTGGCGCCACGCGAACCAACGAGGAAGGCCGCGTGACCCTGCGCTCCTACGGCAGCATGACCTATGCCGGGCTGCTCTCGCTGATCTATGCCGAGGTGGACGCCCAGGACGAACGCGTGCTGGCGGCCTCCGACTGGGCCATGCGGCACTGGTCTCTCGACGAAAACCCCGGCATGGGCGATGAGGGCCTCTACTACTTTTTCAACATCCTGACCCGCAGTCTCAAGGTGATGGGCAGCGAGCAATTGACCCGCCCCGATGGCAGCGTGGTCTCGTGGCGCGAGGAGGTTGTTCGTCGTTTGATTGACCTGCAAAAGGATGACGGCCATTGGGTGAACGTGAACAACCGCTGGTGGGAGGCCGACCCCAACCTGGTCACCGCCTACACGTTGCAGGCTTTGGCTGCGGCTCTGGAATAGCCGGTCACACGGCCGCGGAGTAACTAGTCAGAGGGGGAAATCGACTGCATAGAGTGAATTGGACTTGAAGTTGCTTTAGACGAGCGACATCATTCCGTTGCATCGTGACGATGAATCAGTAACCCGAGGAGTGAGGATGAAAACAAACTGGTTGAAGTGGATTACGTTGGTGGGCGTGGGGCTGATGATGGTGACGCTTCCGCAGGACGCGCTGGCGAAGAAAAAGAAAAAGAGTTCGAGCGATACGTTCGAGCCGAATGTATCAATGGGCCAGTGGCGGGTCAGCCTGCCCGAGCGCGAGGTGAAAACCATCACGGCGGAAGTCCGGCGCACCCGTGGCGACCGGAATACATTCATCAACGCGCGCTTCGGCCGCGAGAGCCAAACGTTCGAGGGGGGACGGCGCGTGTATCTGGCCAGCGGCGACTGGGAAACCGTCGTCTGGCAGGTCAATCAGCCGCCCTACGGCAAGGAGCTGATCATCAACGCCTATCAGGGCGATGTGTTTTTGCGCAAGGTGCGGGTGAAGTACTAGCCCGACCCTGAATGAGTTGCCTATTTGCGCCCCGCCGACTTTAGTCGCGCGGGGCGCGGTGACGGCTGCGCCAACGCGGTTTTCGGCCGCAAAACGTCTCAAAAAGCACGAAAACGGCACGAACATGCCCAAAACGGCCCGAACATGCCGCAAAATGGACCGAAAACGGTCAATTTGCGACGATTTGAGCCTCAAAAAAGAGCGCCCGCGAAACTTGGGTTAACGGCCCCTACAGCCAGCCCCGCTGCCGGTAGTCCGCAATGATATCCCGGATTTCGCCCTGGAGGCCCTGACGGGGCGCGAAGCCCAGCTCCTGTTGCGCCTTGCGGGTAGCGAACGACCGGCTCTTGGTGTAGAAATCCACCCGGCGCCGGTAAATCGGCGGAGGGATACGCAACGGCACGCAAACCGCCTCGCAGAGCGTGCCCAGCATTTGCATGGGCCGGACCGGAAGACGAAGCCACGGCGGGGGAACTTGCAGGACTTGGGCGACCTCCTCCGCGAATTCTTTCAGTGGCATCGCCCGCTCCCCGGCGATGATGTAGATTTCTCCGTTGCGTTCGGTGTGCTCCATCGCGAGGATGAAGGCGCGCGCCAGATCGCGCACATCAATGAAATGCACCAGCGAGTCGCCCCGGCCCACATAGAAGAACCGTCGGTGGGCGATCATGCGGAAGATCTTGCGCAGCCGCGTGTCTCCGGGACCGTAGATCATGGCCGGACGGATAACCACGCCGCCAATTCGCTGGCTGCGAAACAGCTCGAGGGCCAGCTTCTCGCCTTCCATCTTGCTCACCTGGTAGAGATCCGCCGGCATGTATTCCGTGGTTTCGTCGGCGGGCGGGTTCTCCACGTGGCCGAGCACCCCGATCGTGGAGCAATGGATCAGGCGCGGGACGCCCGCGGCGATCGCCGCCTCCATCACATTGCGCGTGCCCTCCAGATTGGTCTCGCGATAGGCGGAATCAGGGACATTGGCGTGTCGGAACAAGGCCGCGATGTGATACACCCCGGCCACGCCCGCCATGGCCCGGTCCATGGCGGCGCGATCGCGGATATCCCCCTCGAACGGCTCAATCCGCGGGTTGTCGAATGGAGCCAATTGCTTCAAGCGGCGCGCCATCGCGCGCACGCGCTCCCCGCGCGCCGCCAGATGGCGCACGAGTTCGGAGCCGACATAGCCGGCGGCGCCGGTCACCAAATAAAGCGGAGCATTCGTAGATGTCGAGGTCATAACAATGGCTCCAAAGAATCTACTGGAGATCGTGGCTGTTGCCAATGCCTATTCCGCGACAGAAAACAGGGAATTGCGTGCGCATGGCGCATGGCCTCATGGGACACGACACCGGATTTCGAAACACAACGAGGATTTGGTTGAAAAGATTGCGGCGTCAAAATGGGCGAGCCCTGCCCTTATTCAATCTCTACGACCACATCAGGCCGGAATTCCTTGACCAGCTCGTCGGCATATCCCCGCTGGTTGCTCAAGATGCGGGTTTCCCCGATGGCGTAGTCCACGCAATAATGGGTGTGGCCGTGAATCCAGAGGTCCGGGGCGTGTTTCAGGATGAAGGCTTCCATGTCCTCTGCGAAGGCTGTGCTGACGGGATCGTTGCGGTGTCGCTTCTGGAGAGATTGCCGGCTGGGGGCGTGATGGGTGACGACGACAGTTCGCCCCGAAAACGGCGCGGCGAATTGCTCCTCGAGCCATTCGCGGCTTTGCCTGTGCAAACCGGCGCTATGGAGCGGAGTCAACTTGTCGTATTTCGGGCTGACTCGAATCAGGGCGTAGTCGTACATGGCCCGTTCCGCGGCCTGCATGCAGGCCTCCCGTTGGTCGAAACCAAACAGGGTGAAGTTCGTCCATAAAACGCATCCCAGAAAGCGCACATCGCCCAGGAAGAATTCCTCGTTCTCCAGGAAATGAATATGGGTGCCCATGGCGGTTTTGCGAAGATCGTCGTCCATCTTGGGCAGGGCTTTCCGGTAATATTCGTGGTTCCCCGCCACATAAACGACGGGTGTTCGCGGATAGGTCCTTTGAATCCATGGAATCGCCCGGCCCTTGATGTGAATATCGCCGGCCAGCACGATGATATCGGCATCCACGGGGGCGGGGGCATAATCGCCGAATTCAAGATGCAGGTCTGAGAGGAAGTGGATTTTCATGGGAAGATGATCACGGAAAGACGTTGGTTATGAGCCGAAAGTTCTGTAAAACTCATCAATCGGCCAAGTGCCAAATCCTTGGGCAAAGGCGTTTGTGAGAGGGGGGGATGATCGTGTGCGAATGTTGATTCTCATTGTGAACGGATGAGTCGTAGCAGATGCCCGAATCGGTTACATCATATTTGCGCAAAGGGGGCGAATCTAAAAATTAATAAAAACAGGCTGTTAACGGCGGCGTTTGTGTTGTGGACTGCGGCGGGGTATGCCCCAAGCGTTATCTCTGCCGGTCTGCTTTTTGGGCTTCACCCAACGTTTCCAAGCACATTTCGCAAGCTGTATCTCCCCCGCATATTCCACGCTGGGTTTTCTTGGCATGTTCCTCTTGCGCCATTTCCATTCTCTCAACGTCAATCTTTTTTATTAATTTATAGGACCGACCCCTTTTGCGGGCTGCGAAAACCCGAAAAACCGCGAAAACCCACGTTCGCTCCGCCTTACAGTCTTTTGTCCGTTCCCGAATCCTGCAGTATTACGATTGTTCACAATCGTAATACTGGCTCTTTCCCATAAATTCTCATTTTTCCCTTATTTTTCGTGTTTTTTGACCAAAACCTGGCCGAGCGCGAGCCTTTGGGGCGCCCTAAACGAAAAAAAATGCCAAAAAATCCCTTGCAACCGCAAAAATTGGGAAAAGACGACCAATATTGGCTTGCTGGAGGGAGGAATGCAACCTCGTCCGCGGGGGGGGGCAATTTTGTGAAAACCAAGGACGGAACGGACGGAATGGACGATGGGGATTGCGGGAATACGGGAATGGGCGCTTGGGGGGCGCTTTGGGGGTGTTTGGTGCAAACAGGGCCAATGGGGAAGCGGCGGGGGCGCGGTGGCGGTTATGTTGTTGACTCTGAGTGTGGACAACCGGATGCTCCGATGTTGGAAGGATTGCGTGTAGCAGAATGAGGTGTTGTATGAAGTCTTGGCGCGTGGGTTTGATTTTGGGTGTGGCGATGGGTTGGTTGGGGGGCGCTCCAGTGGATGTCATCACTTTCACCCACTGACACGATTCGATACTCCCGCCGTTCCATTTTCTCAATCCTTTTCATCCACATTACCGACACAATAGAGAGATGATTTGATGGCGAAGAGTGGTCAGACGGAACCAGGCGAGCGGCCCATCCCGAAGCATGGCGGGTTTCGGCATCTCAAGAGCTTCCAGGTGGCGCAACTGGTCTATGATGTTGCGTTGCGGGTTTGCGGCACGTACATCGTCCGGGGCAGCCGCACCCTGTGGTCCAAGAGGCACACATCATGAACCCAAACCAGTCATTTATGCTTTATACCGCGCCGGATGGAGCGGTGAAGGTGGAAGTCTATTTCAAAGACGAAACGGTCTGGCTGACTCAAAAGGCGCTGGCGGAGCTGTTTGGGGTTAACGTGCCGGCGATCAGCAAGCATCTCAAAAATATCTTCGAATCAAGCGAATTGGCGGAGAATTCAGTTGTTTCCATTTTGGAAACAACTGCCGCTGACGGCAAATCTTACGCGACTAAATATTACAACCTCGATGCCATTATTGCGGTTGGCTATCGGGTGAACAGTTATCAGGCGACCCAGTTTCGCATCTGGGCGACCAAGACCCTGCGGGAGTTTATCGTCAAGGGGTTTGTGCTGGACGATGAACGACTGA
>JAAZFE010000138.1 GCA_012511885.1 Lentisphaerota bacterium
ATCCATTCTCAAGCAGATGCCCGACCCTTCCTGTTTGCCCGTCGTCTTGTTCTCCAACCGACCAACATGAAAAATTCCAGTTTTGTTAACTACAAAAAATTCCAGTTTTGAAAACTACGTGGCAAAATGGGGTTTATGGGTTGTCGCCAAGCGGGAGTCGGGGTATAGTCCGGACTTCGAATAGCCATCGGCCCCGAACCGGGGCGCTAAGGAGTAGCTCGCATGACTGATCAGAAAAAAACTCTGCCCGGACACGAAACTCAACCCACCGAGGTGAATTGCCCCAGTTGCGGGCGGTTTGTCGGCGCGGTCAACAAATGCCCCTATTGCGGAGCCAAGGTCGAAAAACGTCTGAGCCTGGTCGCCACTCGCTGGGCCGCCATCCTCCTGGCCACCATCGGCCTCTTCCTGCTCTGGCTCATGGCCATCAACCGCCAGGTGCCCGTGGTCGCCCTGGGCAATGTGCAGCCCACCATGAATTTCGGCCAAATCCGCGTGGAAGGCACCGTCCGCAGCGACGCCAAACTCTTCCGTACCGGCTTGGGTATGAGCTTCCATGTGGACGACGGCACCGGCTCCATCATCGTCTTCATCACCAAGAAGCAGATGGACGAAATGAACGAGCTCAACCTGGTGCCCAAGGCCGGCGACACCATCAGCTTTATCGGTTCGCTCAGCATATCCGAGGATCAGCAGTCCATGCGCCTGCTCAGCCTCAAGGACATGACCCTGACCCGCTCGGCGGCCGACGAACTCCGCCTGGCGGACCTCTCCCCCGCCATGAAGGGCAACGCCGTCATCGTGGCCGGCAAAGTCACCAAGCTCGAAGCCCCCGCCGAGGGCACCAAGCGCCCCTACGCGCTCCATCTGCAGGATGACTCCGGCGAACAGATCATCAATTTCTGGCAGTCGGAATACGACCAGATTGACCGGGCCGACTCCTTGGAAGGCGCCTATGTCCGCATGCGCGTCGCCGTGGGCGTCTATCAAAAGAATATGCAGATCAAGCTGGCGTCGGGCAAGGACCTCGAGATTCTCGACGCCCCCCCCGCCCCCCCGGCAAAAGCCAAGTCCCCCGCCCAGAAGGCGGCCGAGACTTACCGCAAGAAAGACACCCCCCCCCCGCGCGACTTCTCCCGCGGTCGCGACGCTGACGCCCCCGCCCTGGCCCCCGGCGATGTCACCGCCGATCTGAAGGGCCATACCGTTCGCGTGCGCGGCTTCGTCAGCTCCGTCTCCCCGCCCAAGCCCGGCACCAAACAGCCCTTCTCGCTCCTGCTGCGCGATGGCGGCCAGTCCCTGCGCGTGAGCTACTGGTCCAACGTGGATGACGTCATCGCCGACAAGCCCGCGCCCGGTGCGCTCTTCGAAATCGAGGGCGTAGTGGATGTTTACCGCGACCGCCCACAACTGATGGTCGAAAGCGGCTACAAAGTCCGCCAGATCCAGGCCCCCACCGCCCCCCCCGAAAAGGCCGCCGCTGGCAGCATCGGCGAACTCAGCTCGGCCGATGCCGGCAAGTCGTTCACGGTCTTGGGCACCCTGGGCGCGCCGCGCGACCTCGCCGGCAAGGGCACCGCCTACACCCTCAGCGATGACACCGGCTCGCTCGACCTCATCCTCTGGAACACCTCCGTCCCCGAATCCGTGCGCGACACCCTGGCCGAGGGCCGGCAAGTCCGCGCCTCCGGCATCCTGGGCGAATACGAAGGCAAACTGCAACTCAAGGCTGGCGGCGCTCAGTCCGTCCGCGTGCAAGACTGATCGAAGGGAGCGCCATCATGTCCGCATTTTGGATTGTCTTGTTCTCCGCCGTCGCCGGCACCCTGATCGCCAGCGTCATCTCGATCCTGCCCGGTCTGCACATCTATAACGTCATGGGCGGAATGGTGCTGGGCATCCTCGCCCTCGAGAAAAGCGGCATCGCCGTCTCGCCGGAGCTCTACATCCCGGCCATGACCGCCATGGTGGTCGCCTGGGCCATGGTCAACACCATCCCCGCCGTGCTCCTGGGCACCCCGGACGAGTCCGCCATGTTCACCGTGCTGCCCGGCCAGAAATATCTGATGTCCGGCCGTGGTTTCGAAGGCACCATGATCACCGCCGTCGGCGGCCTGGCCGGCGCGTTCTTCCTGGTGCTGGTCATAGCGCCCCTCGCCCCGCGCTACCTGCCGGTGTCCCAGCAGGTGCTCAAGGGCCACATGCACTGGGTGCTCTGGATCATCATCACCTTCATGATCATGTCCGAGTGGCCCAAGGGCGGCAACCGCGGCGTCGCCGGCTGGGCCAAATTCTTCGACGCCTGGAAAACGCTCATCGCCGGCATCATCACCTTCCTGCTCGCGGGCCTGCTCGGCTTCATCCTCATGACCCGCTCGCCCGTCAGCCACGAGGTCGCCTTCCAGAACATCATGCCCGCCTTCGTCGGCCTCTTCGCCATCCCCTGGTGCCTGCTCAACATCATCTCTGCGGCCGATGTCCCCCCGCAACGCACCGCCCTCGGCCTCGAAGTCAACGGCGACGTCATCCTGCGCTCCGTCTGGTCCGGCAGCCTCGGCGGCGGCATCGCGGCCTACTTCCCCATCGTCACCGGCGGCGTCGGCGGCATGCTCGCCGGCCATGCCACCGCCCAGCGCGACGAACGCATCTTTCTGATGGGCCAGGGCGTCTCCAAATTCATCTACTACGTCGGCGCCTTCATGTTCCTCTTCGTCCCCGGCCTCCACCTGACCCGCGGCGGCGGCGCCTGGATGATCAAGACCCTCTACTCCCCGATGGGCAAGGCCGACTACTACCTCATCCTCGGCACCATCGCCATCGCCTCGGCCATCTCCTTCCTCATGATGGAGCCCCTGGCGAAATGGATCCTGCGCCTCATTGACCGCTTCAACTACCGCCATGTGTCCTCCGTGGCCCTGGTCATCGTTGTCCTGATGGTCTGGGCCATCACCGGCTGGGTCGGCCTCTTTATTGCCTTCGTTGCCAGTGGAATCGGCCTCCTGCCGGTCCTCTTCGGCTCGCGCCGCCTCAACTGCCTGGGCGTCCTCTTGCTGCCCATCGCTTGCAACATGTCTGGATTTGGCGAAACCATCACCGCTTGGCTCAAACTTACCTAACCACGGGAGAAACATCATGAAAGGCTTTACCCACTTTATGTCCGGCGTAGCCGTCGCCTCGTTCGGCCCCTGGGCCGTCGAAGCCGCCCTCCAAGGCAACCCCCTCTTCTTCGTCCTCGGTGGCGCCTGCGGCATCCTGCCCGACACCATTGACTTCAAGTTCTACCGCTTCTTCTACCACCACGACGTCTACGTCGAGCCCGACCCCAACGATCTCGACCCCCAATACGTCGCCGACGAATTCGCCCGGGCCATCGCCATCGCCGTGGATGAAAAACGCTACGTCAACCTCAAGCTCAGCTCCGTGCGCCTCGGCGCCGACTTCTGGCAGCAATACTCCGTCAAAATAGATAACGAGACGCAGGAAGTCCTGGTCAAGTTTGGCGCCGTCGTCAACACCGGCCAAGTGCCCGTCGAAGGCACCGAAAACCTCCACCCCGCCATCGCCCGCGCCCCCCTCAAGACCAAAGTCGTCCAGACCTACGACGCCGCCCTCAAGGTGGACATCTTCGACGGCCCCACCCTCGGCTTCAAGCCCCTCGAAGACGGCACCCTCGACCTCGAATTCCTCCCCTGGCACCGCGAGTGGTCCCACTCCCTCACCATGGGCGCTTTCCTCGGTCTGCTCTGGATGGTGGGCGCCATGCTCTGGGCCGGTCTGCCCGGCTCGCCCGCCCTGGCCGAAGGCCTCTCCCTCTTCGGCGCCATCAAAGGCATGCTCGGCCACCTCTTCTCGCACTACGCCCTCGCCTGGCAAGGCTTCGTCACCATCGCCGCCTGCTATGGCGTCCACGTCGTCGAAGACCAGCTCGGCCACATGGGCTCCAACATCTTCTATCCCATCACCAAACTGCGCACACCGGGACTCCAGTGGATGCACTCCGGCGACGGCCTGCCCAACTTCCTGACCGTCTGGATCTCCTGCCTGCTCATCTTCTGGAACCTCTACCGCGGCCAGGACCAGATGTCCTTCCACTTCACCTTCATCCATCTGATGATGGTCGGACTCGTCATCCCCGGGGTCCTCTTCTGGGCCCTGCGCAAAATCCTCACCTATGGCCAGACCATCAAGGTGCATAAAGGCGACGATGCCGACGACGAATGGAACGAGATGAAAGCGGCGGGAGCCTGACCCCCCCCCGGCGAGGTAGAGCACGATGGCGCATATCCTCATCATCGAAGACGACTCCGCCGTCTGCGACTACCTCGCCACCCTCATGGATCGCCTCGGCCATCGCGCCACCAAGGCCGCCACCTTCGCCGACGGCCTCGAGCTCATGGCTGACCCCGGCATCAACATCATCATCTCCGACATCTTCCTGCCCGACAGCCCCCCCTTCCACGAGTGGCTCACCAAACTCAAAAGCCACGCCGCCGGCCGGCCCCTCATCCTCATCACCGGCGAACCCTCCGAAGAATTCGCCGCCAAAGTCCGCGGCGAAGGCATCACCGCCTTCCTCACCAAGCCCTTCGAGCTCGCCTTCATCAAAGGCCTCCTCGCCCGTCTGGCCCCCCCCCCGCCCCCCCGCCCGCAACCCCCTGAACCATCCACCCCGTAACGCCCCAACTCCACCTGCTCCCCGCCCCCCGCCGGCTCACCCTTCATCCCGGCGCCTATGAACTCCCCGCCGCCCCCGGCGTCAGCCTCCCCGCCGACCTCGACCCGCGCATCCTTCGCGCCCTCCGCCGCCACTTCCCCGACCTCCACCTGACCACCCCCGACACC
>JAAZFE010000139.1 GCA_012511885.1 Lentisphaerota bacterium
TAAGAGACAGGCCCTGCACTGGCAAATCCCCGCCGGCCAGCCCCCCCCCCCCGCCGTCCAACTCAATTACACCGCCGATGGCTTCGCCTGGTCCGCCGTCCATGAAGGCATCCTCGCCCCCAAAGGCGGCGTCATCTCGCTCATCTCCCGCGTGCACCTGGCCAACCGCACCGTCCGTGAATTCGCCAACGCCCGCATCCGCCTGGCGCTCTCCGACAAAGGCCGCTACTCGCCCCTCGTCCCCGCCGCCAGCGACCCTCGCGCCGGCCACGCCCCCGCCCTGCGCCCCGCCGCCGACGGCATCACCTGGATCCCCGAACGCGCCGCCGCCAGCATGGCCACCATCGCCACCTACGACCTGCCCCAGCCCCTCACCCTCCCCCCCGCCGCCGACATCTACGCCAACCTCGCCTTCATCGCATCCATCCCCGTCGAAACCGGCTACCTCTATGATGGCGTCCGCTTCGACCGCTATCAGCGCAATCGCCGCACCGACTCCTATCTCGGCACCGAATTCTCGCGCGTCATTGAAACCCGCCTGACCTTCAAACTGCCCGCCGGCGCCAGCCTGCCCCCCGGACCCTTCCAGCTCATGCGCGGCGACGCCAACCAGGCCCTCGAGCATGTCGGCTCCGACTGGCTCCCCCCCCTCGCCCCCGGCGATGTCGCCGCCCTCAACCTCGGCCCCGCCCCCGGACTCTCCGGCCGCCGCTTGCGCACCGCCTTCACCGAAGTCGCCAGCTTCAAGGGCCTCGAGGAAACCTTCGAAATCACCCTCTACAACCAAACCGATGCCGACCAAACCATCACCGTCATCGAGCACCTCTATCGCGGCGGCAACTACGAAATCCTGGCCGCCAGCGCCGAGCACACCCCCGGCATCATCCCCAACTCCATCCGGTTCACCCTGCCCGTCAAGGCCGGCAGTTCCAAAACCCTCACCTACACCGTCCGCTACACATGGTAACCCCCGCCGCTCCAGCCCCCCCCCCTCCCCCTCCGCCGCCCGGACGCGTCCTGGTTTGCGGCGTCAATTGGCTCGGCGATGCCATCATCTCCATGCCCGCCATCCAGGCCTTCCGCTGGGAGAACCCCGAAGCCGACATCACCCTCCTCGTGCGCCCCTCCCTCCTGCCCCTCTGGAACATGCACTCCGCGCCCAACCGCGTGATCGCCCTCCCCGCCCAAACCTCCGGCCTCCGCCCGCTCGCTCAAACCCTGCGTGAGCTCTCCCTCGACACCGCCTTCATCCTGCCCCACTCCTTCCGCTCCGCCCTGCCCGCCTGGCTCGCCGGCATCCCCCGGCGCGTCGGCACCCCCGGCCACTTCCCCCGCGACTGGATGCTCACCGAAGTCCACCCCCCCGCCGCCGGCCCCGGACGCGAGCACCAGGTCTACGAATACCTCGATCTCTTCTTCCCCGGCGCCCTCCGCCGCACCTATCCCCGCCCCTCCCTCACCGTCCCCCCCCCCGTCGTCGAGCAGATTCACCGCAAGCTGGGCAACCTGCCCACCCCCTGGATCGCCCTCATCCCCGGCGCGGCCCGCGGCCCCGCCAAACAGTGGCCCAGCGAGCACTACGCCCTCGCCGCCGCCAAACTCATGGCCGCCACTGGCGGCTCCATCATCACCCTCGGCACTGCCGCCGAATACGATGCCTGCCAGCAAGTCGCCGCTGCCGCCGCCCCCAACGGCATGAACCTTGCCGGACAAACCACCCTCGCCGAACTCGCTGGTGTCCTCGCCCTCTCCGCCGGCGTCCTCTGCAACGACAGCGGGGGCATGCACCTCGCCGCCGCCCTCGGCACCCCCCTCGTCGCCATCTACGGCATCACCAACCCCGGCCAAACCGGCCCCCTCGGCCGCACCCAGCGCGTCCTCCAACGCTCCGAACACCGCTCACGCGACATCCCCCGACGCTCCCCCAAAGCCCAAAAAGCCCTCGCCGCCATCTCCCCCGAAGAAGCCGTCCAAGCCCTCCTCCCCCTCCTCTAATCCACCTGCCCCCCGCCCAATCCGGCAGTCGCCCGTTATCCCCTTTTTTTTGCCATTTTTGACCCGTTTTCACCAAAAATACGCCCGTTTTTCGCTCTTTTTGCCGTTTCCCACCCGTTTTTGGCCGATTTTGGTCAATTTCGCCCCTCTCCACCGCCAACCGGCAGTCGCCCGTTATTCCCCGGCCAAGGCGCGAGAGCGCCCAAAAAACGTCTCGCCGTCGCCCTTTTTTCCCGCCGCGAAAGCGGCGTCCCAAATGTCCGTGTCCGTCCGTGCTCGTCCGTGTTGGTCCGTGTTGGTCCGTGTGGCTGTTCCCACCGCGTCAGCACCAAAAACGCCCTTTTTTTGACAAAAATCGCCTGTTTTCGTCATTTTCGACCCATTTTCCGCCCAAATCCGCCCAAAATTGTTCATTTCCGCCCATTTCCCGCCCATTTTCCTGAGTTCCGAAATGGGACACCTTAAGCACTGATAAGGTCGCCAAGCAGCCGTTTTTCAGCAAATATTCGCAAAAGAACGAGATTATGATCCGACTTGCTTCAACACCGAGTTGGATTTCTA
>JAAZFE010000140.1 GCA_012511885.1 Lentisphaerota bacterium
CCGCCCAGCCCTTGCCGGACTTCATGCCGCCGCCCCAGTTCTGGAACTGCTCATCCCAGAAGAACACGACGGAGCCCTGCGGCATTTCGTCCGCCAGCGAGGTGGCACCGAACGTGACATCGCTGGAGGTCATGCTTTCGAGGGGATGGCTGACCGCGACGAGCTTGCCGCCCGCGGGCATGGTTTTCTTGATGTAGCCGACGGCGTTGGCGCTGAGAACCTCCTGCGCCGATACCGCGACCACGCCGGCCAGCAACAAGCCGACCAGTGCAATCCATAGTGTCTTTTTCATAATGCGTACTCCGTTGGGGGTTTGTTTTCTAAAGTCGCGTGTCGAGTGGTCCGCTTTTCCTCTCACTGTCGGCGAAGATACGTGATGCCACGTATAGGTGTCAATACCTAATTTTGGATTTTTTTGGATTTTTTTTGGGGGGGGGATTTTTTGGGGGGGAGGCCGGCTGACGCCGGGCCAAAACCGACACGGACCCACACGGACAAACACCGACTGACATCCCGCGTGGGCGGGACAGGCGGACGCTGCGGACGCCGCTGCGCGGCGAGCAAAAAAGCACGAAAACATTCCGCAAAGTCCGTGTGGGTCTGTGTGGGTCCGTGTGGGTCCGTGTGGCTGTTCCGCCGCGTCAGCGGCGCAAAAACGCAAAAAACAGCGCAAAAACGGTGTTTTTGGGCAAAAAACGGTGTTTTTTGGCGGTTTTTGGGCGACGAAGCACGAAGCTAAAAGCGTTCCGAACCGTACTTGACGGGGTTTTCGGGGGGCGGCGGGGGGGGGTCGTCGAGGGTCGGTCGAGGGGCGGCGGGGGGGAGGTCGCCGCGGACGCCGGCGACGATCTGGATGACGCCGGCAAGGAGGACGAGGGTGACGAGGAGGCTGATGAGGAGCACAATGGGGGTGGGATCGGTGGGGAGGTCGCCCTGGGCCTCGAGGATGACGCCGAGCAGGATGCCGGCGGCGGCGAGGGCGACGACGGCAATCTGGAGCTGGCGCACGACAACCAGGGCGAAGCGCAGCGCGGGCGCGGGCCGGGGCCGCGCGCGGGCCAGCTCGGCCAGGACGCGCCCGAGGGGATAGAGCAGCAGGAGCCCGCCAAGCAGAAGCGGCGGATTCGGACCGGTCTTTTCGAGGATGGCCGGGCCGGTGGCGAACCAGAGGAGGAGCGGACACAGGGCGATGAAGGCGTAGCGCAGAAGCCAGTGCCAGATGGCATAGGCGCGCAGACCGCCGCGCCGCGCCGCGCGCCAGAGGGCCTCGAGCAAAACCATGCCGCCGATCGAGCCCGCCACCCCGAGCCAGAGGCCGGCGGGCGGGCGCTGGGGGGTGGCCGCGGCCATGAAAAGCAGGGAGAGGCCCAGGGGCAGCAGCCCCATGGCCTGGGTCTGGCGGCGCTGGTGGCCGGCCAGACGGGCGTCGGCCGCGAGCGCGGGGAAATGAATCGAGGGCGGGTTCATGCGCGCCAGAAGGCCGGCATGAAGAGCGCCAGCACGGTGTAGAGTTCGAGGCGGCCGGCCAGCATGAGGAGGCAGAGCACACCCTTGGCGGCGTCGGGGAACCGGGCGTAGGTCTCGGCGGGCCCCACCCCGGCGAAGCCCGGGCCGGTGTTGGTGACGCAGGCCAGGGACGCGCCGGCCGCCGTGCGCAGGTCGGGCGCCCAGGCGCTGAGCGCGAAGGCGCCGGCCAGCACGAGCAGCACGAAGAGCGCCGCGAAGGCGGCTATGGACAGCACGAGGGGGGCGTCGAGCGGACGGCCGCTGAGGCGCACCGGGATGACCGCCCGGGGCTGGACGAATAGGCGGGCCTCGCGCCAGCAGGCCTGGAGGAGCACCTGCACGCGGCCGGCCTTAAGCCCGCCGGAGGTCGAGGCCGCGCAGCCGCCCATGAGCATGAGCAGCGCAAGCACGAGCTGCGCGGCGGGCGGCCAGCGGGTGGGGTCGGCGGTGATGTGCCCGGTGGTGGTGGCGAAGCTGGCGGCGGTGAAGACCACCTCGCGCAGGCTGCCCGCCAGCGTCCCGCCCGCCGCCGCCCGCGACGGATGCGCCAGCAGCACCGCCGCCGCCCCCGCCGCGACGAACGCGCCGAGGAAGAAACGAACCTCGCCATGACGCCACAGGGGGGCGAACTCGCCGCGCAGGGCGCGGTAGTGCAGCGAGAAGTTGATGCCGCCCAGGAGCATGAAGACGACCAGCGCGGCCTCGATGCCGACGCTGTCGAAGGCGGCAATGCCGGCGGTGCGCGTCGAGAAGCCGCCGGTGGCCACGGTGGTGAGCGCGTGGCAGAGGGCGTCGAAGCCGCCCATGCCCAGCAGACGCAGCACCAGCAGCAGCAGCGCCGTCAGCAGCACATAGACGCCCCAGAGGCCCTTGGCGGTGCCGGCCATGCGCGGCTCGAGGCGGTCCTTCGAGGGGCCGGGCATCTCGGCGCGGTAGAGCTGCATGCCCCCCGCCCCCGCCATCGGCAGAAGCGCCAGCACCAGCACCAGAACGCCCATGCCCCCCAGAAATTGCAGCGCCGCGCGCCATAGCAGCAGACCGCGCGGCAGGGCCTCGAGCGGACCCAGCACCGTGGCGCCCGTGGTGGTGATGCCGCTCATGGCCTCGAAGAACGCCGACATGGGCGTGGCCGCCGCGCCGGACAGCCAAAACGGCAGCGCCGCCGCCCCACCCGCCAGCAGCCAGCCGAGAGTGACCACCCCCAGGCCGTCGCGCCGCGACAGCTCGCGCCCGCCGCGGGTGGCCGCCCACAGCAGCGCCGACGCCAGCGCGGTGCCCAGCGCCGGCCAGCCCAGCGCCCGCGCGCAGGACGCCTCGCCCGCCACACGCGCGTAGCCCGCGCAAACGCCCATCAGCGCGCCCACCACCAGCAGCAGCCACGCAATCACATGGAAAACGCTACGAAAGTTCATTGCCCGGATCCAAACCGCCAGCATGGCACGCCCGCCCACCCCGCGCAAGCGCCGACGCGCCGGCGCCGGCGGCGCGTGCTGGGTGCTGGGTGCGTTGTGCGTTGTGCTTGGTGCTTCGTGCGTTGTGCGTTGTGCTTGGTGCTTTGTGCGTTGTGCTTCGTGCTTGGTGCTTGGTGCGTTGTGCTTTGTGCTTGGGGCCGCGCAGCGGCGTCCGCAGCGTCCGTGTGGGTCCGTGTTTGTCCGTGTTGGTCCGTGTGGCTGTTGCGCCGCGTCAGCGGCGGCGCAAAACAGCGCAAAAACGCGCTTTTTTATCGAAAAATGCGCTTTTTTGCTCGATTTTGGGCCAATTTGGGCGATTTTGGGCGGTTTTGGTGGTTTTTCTTGCCCCGCTGATGCGGGGCGCCGGAACACGGACAAACACGGACCAACACCGACTGACACGGACTTTGCGGAATGTTTTCGTGCTCTTGGCTTCTGGCTCTTTGCCCGCCGCGCAGCGGCGTCCGTGTGGCTGTTGCGCCGCGTCAGCGGCGGCGCAAAACAGCGCAAAACAGGCCAAAAAACGGCGTTTTGGGGCGAAAACGGGCGGTTTTGGGCGATTTTTCTTGCCCCGCTGACGCGGGGCGCCGGAACACGGACAAACATCCCGTCCCGCGCGTGCGGGACGGGACAGGCGGACTTTTGGGAATGTTTTCGTGCTCTTGGCTTCTGGCTCTTGGCTCGCGGCGGCAGCATTGACACACAATCTTAACAATTCTATCCTGCCCGGTGTCCGAGAACACGCTTTGACAACCAATCAAAAGGAACAACCATGAAAAAATTGACCGTCTTTGCCCTCATTATTCTTCTCGCCAGTACAGCCATGGCCGACCACCGGTGGTTGGAGAAATCCGAAGTCAGCGCGTTTTTTCGCCATCCGGGAGTCGGCGCAGGAGGCACCATGTGGTTCTTGATGAACAGCGATCACCTTTTCAAGGACGTGGAGTTAATGACCCACATCATCGGCTTTAATGAATTTAACCTTGATTTTGCACTCTGTTTGGAGTTTGACGGAGCGGACACCATTACGGATGCCGGCATAGTCTGGCGACTCAATGGCAACGCTTGGACAACGACAACCGCCACGGTGATTCCCAATCCCGAGGATGGTTGGCCCGAGGGCGATCACTATATCCCTGTTATCAGCACGTTTGACATGATGACGATCAGCGGCACGCAGCTTGGCCTGAACACATTTGAATTTGTGCCATTTTATAAGGGCATATCGGGACCCGGCAACACGCCGTTTGCAAGCTACCTGGGACACGACGGAACGAAGCAGGAAAATACCGAATCGTTTGAGACCATGCCTGCCGCCGCATATTACAACGGAACTTACTTCCTGAAACCCATTCCCGAACCGACCACCCTGAGCCTGCTCGGCCTGGGCGCCCTCGCCTGCCTGTTCAGGCGCAAAAATCGCGGCTGAGCCCGGGCGCGGAAGTGCGGGTGGAAAGCCAAGACAATTTTTAACGCAAACGACGCAAGGGGGCGCAAAAGGAGGGAGGAATTGCGTGATTGCGGGAATGCGAGATTGGGCGATTGGGGGGGGGATTTTTAACGCAAACGACGCAAGCGGAACGCAAGAGGGCGCAAGCGGGGGCCGCTGCGCGGCGAGCAAAAAAGCACGAAAACATTCCGCAAAGTCCGCCTGTCCCGCCCACGCGGGATGTGGGTCTGTGTGGGTCCGTGTGGGTCCGTGTTGGTTTCCCGCCGCGTCAGCGGCGCCCAACGAAGCACAAAGCACAGCGGCGCGCAGCGGCGCAGCACAAAGCACAGCGACGCGCGGCGGCGCCGCCCCGCTAAAACAGGCCTTCCATTTTGGGCCGGGCGGCGGGGAGGCAGTAGATCACAATGCGGTCGCCGGCGGCGAGCTCGAGGGGGCCGGTGGGGGTGTGGACCTTGACGCCGCGCAGGACGGCGACAATGACTACGCCGCGCGGCAGGGGCAGGTCCTGGATGGCCCGCCCCGCCCACTTGTGCCCCTTCTCGAGCTTGAACTCGATCAACTCGCCGGACAATTCCGCCAAAATGGAGGCGGCCTGCACGTTTTTGCCGCGGACGAAATGGAGGATGGAGTTGACCATGGCCAGGTGGGGGTCCATGACGCGGTCCACCAGGCGCAGGCGGTTGATCATGCCAATGTATTCGGGCTTGCCCACCTGCGCGGCGGTGAAGCGCGCGCCGTATTTCTCGGCGACGAGGCAGCCGATGATGTTGTGTTCGTCGCTGCCGGTGGCGGCCACATAGGCGAGGTCGCCGGCCGCGCCGAGGCCCTCGAGGGTCTGCTCGTCGAGGGCGTCGCCCTTGATGACGAGGGTGCGGTTGAGGCGGTCGGAGCAGAAGTCGGCGCGGGCTTCGTCGCGCTCGAGGAGGATGATCTGCATGCGGGTGCGCTCGAGCAGGAGGGCGAGCTGCAGGCCAAGCTCGCCGCCGCCGGCGATGACGACGCGCTGGAAGCGGGCGTGCTCGGGCCAGGCCCAGTGCATGAAGGCGGCCACGTCGTCGGGCTCGCCGGCGAAATAGACGTCGTCGCCCACGAGCAGGGTGGTGTCGCCGCGGGGGGCGAGATCGTCGCTGCCGCGGCGGATGGCAACGACGCGTACGCGGCTCATGGGGGGGCGGCCGTCGAGCGCGGCCAGGGTGGCGCCAAGCAGCGGGCTGTCCATGTGGACGACCATGCCGACCATCATGACGCGGTTTTCGAGGAGGTCGGCCACCTCGATGGCGCCCGGCAGGCGCAGGACGTTGAAGAGGTCGCCGGCGTATTCGGCGTATTGGTTGACGAGCAGGTCCACGCCGAGGCGCTCGAAGGGGATGTGGCGGCTGGTGGCATAGGACGCGGAGGATACGCGCGCGACGGTGCGCCCCACCCCGCGCGCCCGGGCCAGGATGCAGGCCAGCAGGTTGGTGTCGTCGCGGTCGGTCACGGCGATGAGCAGGTCGGCGCGGGCGATGCCGGCCTGTTCGAGGACGGCCGGGTCGGTGCCGCTGCCGTGGACGGTCATCAGATCGAGCCGGGCGTCGAGCTCGGCCAGGACGTCCTTGTGGATGTCCACCACCACGACGTCGTGGTCGTCCCCGCAAAAAGTTTCGGCCAGCCGACCCCCGGTCTGCCCCCCGCCAATGAGTACGATGCGCATGTGTGCCTTCCTTGTGTCGCGCAAGAAAGTATGCCACCCGCCCAAGCCAAGCCGCAATCTCCAAAGCACGCCGCCGCGCGGCGTGCAGGTGGAAGGTGCAAGGTGGAAGGTGGAAGGGGGAAAGCCAGGACAATTTTTAACGCAAACGACGCAAAAGGCGCAAAAGGAACGCAAGCGGGGGCCGCTGCGCGGCGAGCAAAAAAGCACGAAAACATTCCGCAAAGTCCGTGTGGGTCTGTGTGGGTCCGTGTGGGTCCGTGTTGGTTTCCCGCCGCGTCCGCGGCGTAAAACAAAGCACAGCGCCGCGCAGCGGCGCCGCACAAAGAACCAAGCACAAAGCACAGCGGCACGCGCCCGCCGCGCGCCGCAATCTTTTAGGTTTTGTGCAGCGGGGGGGCCGGTCGAGGGCGTTTTTTTGCAGATAAGGCTTGCACTGGAGGGGCGGGGATGCTCAAGATACGCGCCGTATGTCGAAACGTCGTTGCAGAATTGCCGTTGGCTCGGACCACGGCGGCTATGATTTGAAGGAACAATTGGCCGGCTGGCTGCGCGGCCTGGGGCATAATGTGACCGATGTGGGCGCCCACGGGAAGCAGGCGGTGGATTATCCGGTCTATGCCGCGCAGGTGGCCCGCGCGGTGGCGGCGGGGCGCTCGGACCTGGGCATTATGGTGGATGGCGCGGGGATCGGCTCGGCCATGACCGCCAACAAAATCCCGGGCGTGCTGGCGGCGGCCTGCTATAATGAAACGCTGGCGAAAAACTCGCGCGAACACAACGGCGCGAACGTGCTGACCCTCGGCTCGGGCCAGACCAGTTTGGAACAGGCGAAGGGCATCGTGGATGTCTTTATCGCCACTGAATGCACCGAGGAACGTCACCTGCGGCGCGTTCAGATGATTAGGGACCTCGAAAGCGGACGGGCCAACACCCCCATCATGTCCGCGATAAGGGAGATGAAAATGGAACTCAGCCCCCAAGATGTCGCCCGCATTGCCGAACGCGTCCAACAGATCGTCGGAGGCGGCGGGGCCGCGGCCGGCGCCGCCGCGGACGCGCCGACGGCCAGCCAACTGGCGCGGATGATTGACCATACCCTGCTGAAACCCGAGGCCACGCAGGACGAAATCCGCAAGCTGTGCGAGGAGGCCCTCGAGCACAACTTCTTCAGCTGCTGCGTGAACTCGACCTGGGTGCGCTATGTGGCCCAGATTCTGCGCGGATCGTCGGTGAAGGTCTGCGCGGTGGTCGGCTTCCCCCTCGGCGCCGCCCCGCCCGAAATCAAAGCCCTCGAAGCCCGCCGCGCCATCCGCGAAGGCGCGCGCGAAATTGACATGGTGCTCAACGTGGGCCTGGCCAAAGGCGGCGACTGGGACGCGGCGTACAAGGACATCCGCGCGGTGGCCGAGGCCTGCACCGACGGCGGCGCGCTGCTGAAGGTGATTCTCGAGACGTGCCTGCTGACCAAGGACGAGATCGTGAAGGCCTGCGAGGCCTCGATGCGCGCGCGCGCCGATTATGTGAAGACCTCGACGGGCTTCAACAAGGGCGGCGCCACCGCCGAGGATATCGCCCTGATGGCCCGCACCGTCGCGCCCAAACGCCTCGGCGTGAAGGCCTCCGGCGGCGTGCGCACCTATGCCGACGCCGTGCGCATGATCCAGAACGGAGCCACCCGCATCGGCTCCTCGAACAGTGTCAACATGTTGAAAGAAGCCGCCGCCAGCGGCAGATAAAGGAGCAACCCCATGGCCGAACTCAGAACCTACATATTCATTGACAGCCTCCAGCCGCAGTTCGCCTCGTTCCTGGCGACCGTGGCCAAGGGCTATCTTCCCGTGGAAGGCCAAGCCGCCCTCTTCGTGGAAATCTCGCCGGGCATCGCCATCAACCAGGTGACCGACGTGGCCCTGAAGTCCACCCGCGTGCGCCCCGGCATGCAGATCGTCGAGCGCCTCTACGGCATGCTCGAAATCCACTCGGACTCGCAGGCGGACGTGCGCCAGGCCGGCGCCGCGATCCTCAAGGACCTCGATCTGACCGAGGACGAGCGCATCAAGCCGAAGGTCTATTCGTCGCAGGTCATCCGCAACATTGACGACCACCAGACGATGCTGATCAACCGGATGCGCCACGGCAACCTGATCACCCGCGGGCAGTCGCTCTATATTATGGAAGTGGCCCCGGCGGCCTATGCCGCCCTGGCCGCCAACGAGGCCGAAAAGGCCGCCAACATCAATATCCTCGAAGTGATCACCTTCGGCTCGTTCGGACGCCTATGGCTGGGCGGCGAGGAGCGCGATATTGATGTGGCCTTCCGCGCCGCCGAAGCCGCCATCGAGGCGGTGACTGGCCGGGCCGAAGGCGGCGGAGCGCGCCAGTAAACCCGGAAACCCCAGAGAACCCCCAACCCCTGTAAAACAACGAAACAACAACAAGAGGTACCAACATGTCAAATGCACTCGGAATGATTGAGACCCGCTCCTTCCCGGCCACCGTGGAAGCCGCGGATGCCATGGTCAAGGCCGCCAAAGTCGAACTGGTGACCTATGAGAAGACCGGCGGGGGCTACACCTCCGTGATCGTGCGCGGCGACGTGGCCGCGGTGAAGGCCGCCTGCGACGCCGGGCAGATTGCCGCCGGCCGCGTGGGCGAAGTGATCGCCGTACACGTGATCGCCCGCCCCCACGCCAACGTGGACGCGGTGCTGCCGCTGGGCCGCCCGCCCGCCAAGGGCAAGTAGCCGCCCTTGAGCGCGACGCTGCCGCCGGCCGCAACACCGGCGGCGGCGTCCATCCCCTTTTGATTGTCAGCCAGACCCGGAGGTATCCGCATGAATCTCGGCAAAGTTGTCGGCACCGTCGTTTCCACCCGCAAAGAGCCCGTTCTCGAGGGCATCCGCTTCCTCCTCGTCCGCCTGGTGGACACCGAGGGCAAGGAGACATCCTCGTTCGTGGTCGCGGCCGATGCCATGGGCGCCGGCCCCGGCGAAATGGTCCTGACCGCCGCGGGATCGTCCGCGCGCCAGACCACCATGACCCAGAACAAACCCGTTGACGCGGTCATTATGGCGATCGTGGACACCTGGGACATCGACGGGAAAACCAAATATGTCAAGTAAGTCCGGAGCGCGCGGCCCCGCCCGGGGCCGGACCCGGCCAAGTGTGTAGAGTGCAAGCTCGCGGGAGGCAACCATGAAACTGACCGATCAAGACATCGAAGCCATCGCCCGGCGCATTGCCGGGGATCTGCGCGGCGCGCCCGCGCCGGCCGCCCCCCCCCCCGCCGCGGCGTCCGCCCCCGCCGCGTCCCCCGCTGACTACGGCGACGCCATGGGCGTCTTCAACACCGTGGACGAAGCGGTGGCCGCCGCCCGCGCCGCCTTCCCCGTCTTTTCCGCCCTTTCCATCGAAAAGCGCGCGGCCGTCATCGCCAGCATCCGCGCCGTCATGCGCGAAAACGCGACCGCGCTGGCCAAATCCGCCTATGAAGAAACCGGCTACGGCCGTTTCGAGGACAAGATTCTCAAGAACCAGCTGGTGATCGAGAGGACCCCCGGCACCGAAGACCTGCCCGCCCGCGCCTTTACCGGCGACCACGGCCTCACCCTGATCGAATACGCCCCCTTCGGCGTGCTGGGCGCCATCACCCCCACCACCAACCCCACCTCCACCATCATTTGCAACGCCATCGGCATGCTGGCCGCCGGCAACGTGGTCGTCTTTAACGTCCACCCGAGCGCCAAACGCTGCTCCGTCGAAACCGTCGCCCTCCTCAACAAGGCCATCATCGCCGCCGGCGGCCCGGCCAACGCCGCCGTGTGCGTGGGCGAGTCCTCGATCGAGTCCGCCGGGCAGCTCATGAAGCACCCGGGCATCCGCGTGCTGGTCGTCACCGGCGGCGGCGGCGTGGTCAAGGCCGCCATGGAAAGCGGCAAGCGCGCCATGTGCGCCGGGCCCGGCAACCCCCCCGTGGTGGTGGACGAAACCGCCGACATTGACAAGGCCGCCGCCGACCTCGTCTTCGGCGCCGCGTTCGACAACAACATGATCTGCATCGAGGAAAAAGAAACCGTGGTCGTCGCCTCCGTCGCCGACCGGCTCATCAAGGCGATGCAGCAGAACAACGCCGTGCTGATTGATCCATCCAAGGTGGCCGCCATGGAGCAGGTCATCTTCTCCAAGATGGCCGGCCCCCGCGAGCACGCCACCATCAACCGCAAGTGGATCGGACAGAACGCGGACAAGATTCTCGCCGAAATCGGCATCTCCGCCCCCGCCACCACGCGCCTCGGCATCGTCGAGCTGCCCGAGGACCACCCCCTCTTCTGGACCGAGCAGATGCTGCCCATCATGCCCGTCTGCCGCGCGCCCAACGTGGACTATGCCATTGATCTGGCCATCCAGATGGAGGGCGGCAACTTCCATACCGCCATCATGCACTCGAAGAACATTGACAAGCTCTCGAAGATGGCCCGCGCCTGCAACTGCTCGATCTTTGTCAAAAACGCCCGCTCGCAGGCCGGCCTCGGCTTCGGCGGCGAAGGCTATACCTCGTTCACCATTGCCTCGCCCACCGGCGAAGGCCTCACCACCGCGCGCAGCTTCTCGCGCGAACGCCGCTGCACCCTCGCCGACCACTTCCGCATCGTATGACCCCGCCCCCGACTGAAAGTTTCGCGACGCCCGCATGAAAGCCCATCCCGCATTCGCCTCGATCGAGTTCAACAGCGTGCCCTCCGGCATCTTTGCCGCCGACGCCCTGCTCAAGAAGTCGCCCATCTCGATGATCCGCTCCGGCACCATCGGTTCCGGCCGCTACCTCATCCTGCTGGCCGGCACCACCGCCTCGGTCGAGGAGGCCCACCAGGAGGCCCTCTTCCACGGCGGCCTGCAGGTGGCCGACGACGCCTTCCTGCCCGACATCCATCCCGCCCTCTACGAGGCGGTCCTCGGCAACGTGCGCAAGATGGGCGCCGGCCCCCTGCTCGTGCTCGAAACCCCCACCGTCTCCTGCAACCTCCAGGCCATCGAAGCCGCCCTCAAAGGCGTGCCCGTCGAGCTGATCGAATTCCGCGCCGGCGACCCGCGCATGGACGGCCGCGGGCTGGCCATTCTGCAGGGCGACCTCTACGACGTCGAAGCCGCCCAGGAAATCGCTCTCGCCACCCTCGAAACCCGCGGCATCCCCGCGCAGTACCGCATCCTCACCTCGCCCCACGACGCCCTGCTCACCCAGATTTCCGTCTCCACCCGTTTCGATCTCGCCCAGTCCGTCGCCCTCGAAGGAGAAACCGCCTCGTAACCCCGGAAGACCCGCCATGCTGCTCGGAAAAGTCATTGGAACCGTCGTTGCCACCCAAATCTATGAGGGCCTCGAAGGCGTCCCCATGCTCTGGGTCCAGCCCCTCACCAAGGAAGGCCGGGAAAAAGGCGCGCCCATCGTCTGTGCCGACGGCACCCGCATGGCCGGCCCCGGCGAACTGATCTACTACGAGGGCGGGCGCGAAGCCGCCCTGCTGCTCGAACCCTGGTTCGTCCCCGTGGACCATGCCATTGTCGGCATTGTGGACGGCGTGGATGTCCCCGACTGGAAAGGCGGCCCCGAATGATCATCGGCAAAGTCCTCGGCAACCTCCACTCGACCATCCACCACCCCTTCTACGGCAACCGCAAAATCCTGCTCGTCGAACGCATCGAGCCCGACGGCACGCCTCTGCCCGGCTATGTGGTGGCCATTGACCAGGCCGGCGCAGGCCCCGGCGAAACCGTCCTCGTCCTCGACGAAGGCAATGGCGCCCGCCAAGTCCTCGAAGACAAGGACGGCCCCGTCCGCAGCGTCATCGTCGGCATCGTTGACGAAATCGCCACCGCCTGAACACGCCGGCTGACGCCGGCTGGTGAAAGGTGCCAGGCACAAGGTAAAAGCCCCCCCCTACCCAATCCGGCAGTCGCCGGTTGCGCCCCAGCCAAGACGCAGGAGCGCCCAACACACCCCAAACCGCCCCAAAAACACCAAAAAACGCGCTTTTTTGCCCCAAAATGGCCGGTTTTGGACCGTTTTGGGCCATTTTTGCCCGTTTTTTGCCATCAACCGGCAGCTGCCGACAAACCCCGGGGCAAGGCGCGCCAGCGCCCAAACAACGCCCCGTTTTTGTCCGTTTTTCTTGCCCCGCTGACGCGGGGCGCCGGAACACGGACCCACACGGACCCACACAGACCCACACGGACATTGCGGAATCTTTTCGTGTTCTTTTCTCCATGCCCCTCCCGCCACGATCAAGGCGCGGTAGCGCCTGCACCCCGCCTCGCCGTCGCCCCTGTTTCCGCCGCGCAGCGGTGTCCCAAATGTCCGTGTCAGTCCGTGTGGGTCCGTGTTGGTCCGCGTGGCTGTTTCGCTGCGTCTCTGACACATCGCGGACGCCTCGGCGATGCGTTCCGCCCGAGGCGGACAGGCTCCTACCAAAACAACCCCAATCCCGTGCCGCCGTTGCCATGGCGCGGCAGCGCCCAACAAAGCACGAAGCACAACGCACAACGCACAAAGCACAACGCATCTTTGCACCTTCCACCTGGCACCTTCCACCGCGGCGGCTCGCCGCCGCAATTTTTCTCCCCCCAGAGTGGACATTTTCCCGGACATGGTGAATAGTGTCCCGGTTGAACCATAACCAGCGGTTTGAGCGCCGCGACAAGGAAAGACAGCATGAAAGCCATTCTGATTATTCTCGACTCCGTGGGCATTGGCGCCGCGCCGGACGCGGCTGATTACGGCGATGCCGGCTCCGCCACCCTCCCCAATCTGGCCGCGGCCGTCGGCGGCGTGAAGCTGCCGACCATGCAGAAGATGGGCCTGGGCAACATCCCCCCCCTGCTGCACCACCAGCCGCCCCTGGCCATTGCCGGCGTCCCCGCCGAGGACGCCCCCAACGCCTCCTACGGCGCCATGCGTGAAGTCTCGGAGGGCAAGGACACCATCACCGGCCACTGGGAAATCGCCGGCCTCGAAGTCCGCCCCGGCTTCCATAACTTCCCCTTCGAAAACTCGTTCCCGCCCGACCTGATCGCCGACTTCGAGCGCGAGACCGGGCGCAAGCTGATCGGCAACAAGGCCGCCAGCGGCACGGTGATCATCGAGGAACTCGGCAGGGAGCACCTCGAGACCGGCGCGCTGATCTGCTACACCTCCGCCGACAGCGTCTTCCAGATCGCCGCCCACGAGGAGGTCGTGCCCGTGCCCGAACTCTACCGCTATTGCGAGATCGCCCGCCGCCTCTGCGACCCCCTGCGCGTGGGCCGGATCATCGCCCGCCCCTTCGTCGGCGAACCCGGCAGCTTCAAGCGCACCGAAAACCGCAAGGACTTCGCCTATCTGCCGGAAGAGAAAACCATCCTCGAACGCCTCGTGGAGGCCGGCGTCCCGGTCTATGCCGTCGGCAAGATCGAGGACATCTACGCCCACCGCGGCATTACCGAATCCGTGCACACGGGCAACAACATGGACTCGCAGGCGCTGGTCGCCAAGTGGACCCGGGAAAAAGAAAAAGGCCTGATCATGGCCAACTACATTGACTATGACATGCTCTACGGCCACCGGCGCGACCCGCGCGGCTATGCCGACAGCCTCGAAAAGACCGATCAGTGGCTGGCCTCCTATCTGCCGCTGCTGGGCGTGGACGACCTCCTGATCATCACCGCCGATCACGGCAACGACCCGACCTTCGAGGGCACCGACCACACCCGCGAATATGTCCCGCTGCTGGTCTATCGCAAGGGACAGCCCGCCCAAAGCCTCGGTGTGCGCGAAGGCTTCTACGACATCGCCCAGTCGCTCGCCGCCTACTTCGGCCTGCCCCCCCTCCCCCGGGGCGCATCCTTCCTCGGATAAGTTTCAGCACCGGCCAGATTGCCGCTTGAAGAAGCGGCCCAAAATCGGGATAGTGGACTCCAGGTTTTTGCAAAGGAGAGTCCCATGGTTCCGCAATGGATTATTGAAAAGAAACGTGACGGCAACATTCTGACCGACGAAGAAATCCGCTTCTTCATCAACGGCTTCACCGCGGGCACCATTCCCGACTATCAAATGGCCGCCATGGCCATGGCCATCTACCTCAAGGGCATGACCCCGGAGGAAACCGCCGTGCTGACCGATGCCATGATGCGCTCCGGCGCCATGGTGGACACCTCGTCGGTCGAACTGCCCCTCGTGGACAAGCACTCGACCGGCGGCATCGGCGACAAAGTCTCGATCATCCTCGCCCCCCTCGCCGCCTGTGCCGGCCTGGCCGTGCCCATGATCTCCGGCCGCGGCCTCGGCATCACCGGCGGCACCCTCGACAAGCTCGAGTCCATCCCCGGCTTCAACGTGAACCTCTCGGAGGAAGCCTTCATCGAAACCGTCAAAACCTGCGGCTTCTCGATGATCGGCCAGACCGGCGAGATCGCCCCGGCCGACAAAAAGCTCTACGCCCTGCGCGACGTCACCGGCACTGTCGCCTCGATCCCGCTCATCACCGCCTCGATCATGTGCAAAAAGATGGCCGAGGGCATTGACTCGCTCGTGCTCGATGTCAAATACGGCGCGGGCGCCTTCATGAAGACCCTTGATGACGCCACCACCCTGGCCGAGTCCATGGTCCGCGTGGGCAAAGCCATGAACAAGGGCATGGTCGCCCTGATCACCGATATGAACCAACCGCTGGGCCGCACCGCCGGCAACGCCCTCGAAATCATCGAGTCCATGGAATGCCTCCAGGGACAGCACGCCGATGACGACCTGATGAACATCACCCTGGCCCTCACCGCCGAAATGCTCGTGCTGGGCAAAACAGCCGCCACCGTCGAGGACGCCCGCGAGATTCTCCTGGGCCACATCGCCTCCGGCGCCGCCTTCGCCAAGTTCAAGGAAATGGCCGTACTGCATGGCGCCGATGTCACCGCGCTCGACGACCTCGGCAAGCTGCCCAAGGCCTCGATCGTCACCGCCTACGAGGCCCCCGCCGCGGGCTACCTCACCAGGGTGGACGCCGAGTCCATCGGCCGCGCGGTCCTCGTGCTGGGCGGCGGACGCCAGAAGACCGACGATGTCATTGACTACGCCGTGGGCACCTCCGGCCTCGCCAAGATCGGCGACCAGGTTGCCGCGGGCCAGCCGCTGGTCACCGTGCACGCCAACTCGCCGGACAAACTCGCCCAGGCCATGACCTATATTGAAAAGGCCTTCGAGATCGCCCCCGAGCCCGCCGCCGCCCCCGTGCCCATCGTCGCCCGCATCACCGGTTAAACGCGGCGTCAATGTGCCGTGCAGCCGGGAGGAAGCGCAGGGCAAAACCGACACGGACCAACACGGACCCACACGGACGGACACGGACGCTTGGGAATGTTTTCGTGCTCTTGGCTTCTGGCTCTTTGCTCGCCGCGCAGCGGCGTCCGCAGCATCCGCCTGTCCCGTCCCGCACGTGCGGGACGGGATGTCGGTCCGTGCTCGTCCGTGTTGGTCCGTGTGGCTGTTCCAAAGGTAGGGACGCATCGCCGAGGCGTCCGTGGCCCGATCCCGCACGTGCGGGATGGGACATAGAAAAAATGGTTTGAGAGCTTCCCGCACAACCTGGGCCTTGCCGCATCCCGCATAAACTTTTCGAGCACCTTTTTTCTTCGCTGCGTCCCGCATGGGCGGGACGCAGCGCGGACGCCTCGGCGAGGCGTCCCGCCCGAGGCGGACCGGCTCCTACCTTTACAAATGGCAATTTCGTAACGCCGTTGCTCTGGCGCGTCAGCGCCCCCCCCTTAAAAAAATTCGCGTCCATCTCGATTTGTTTCCGGGCGAAAAATCTTTCGCCCCTACCGCCTTCTGCGGCCCGCGGGCCGCCCCCCAAAAAAAATTGTGTCCATTCGCGTCTATTCGCGGTTCTTTCTTTGTGGTTTTTGTGTTCTTTGTGGTTACCCCCAAAACCCACGCTTGCGTTCCCTTTGCGCCTCTTGCGTCGTTTGCGTTAAAAAATTGCCCTCCCGTTCCACTCTTATAGGAACACCAGAGTTATGAATAGGCGGGGCGGAGAGCCCCGCGAAGCTCCCCGCACCCGCCTGTTTGTAACTCTGCCGAACCGCCGCCGATTTGACTTGTAGACGGCGGGATCAAGGAATGC
>JAAZFE010000141.1 GCA_012511885.1 Lentisphaerota bacterium
CATCCACCAGCCCCATCTGGAACACTATGGCGGACTCAACGGCTTCACCGAGCATGTCGCAAGTAGTGTCGCATTCGCATTTCGCCTGATCCATCAGCCAAGATGAGCGCCATAACAAAAGACCCTGCCCGCCCCCCCCCCCCGCGCCCGCCCGCTTTGGCCAACCTTTTCTGGCCAACCTTTTCCCTTGCGCGCCCCGCCCCCGCGTGATAGGTTGCGAATCGTCTTCAGGGCGAGGTGAAATTCCCGACCGGCGGTTACAGCCCGCGAGCCGACAGGCAGACAAGGTGCAACTCCTTGGCCGACAGTAAACAGTCTGGATGAAAGAAGACAGGAACCGGTCAACCCGCCCCGCCCGAAGACAGAAAGGTCTTCGGATTTTTTATGACCACATCCGATTCACGCGATTGCTTCTGCACGGTGGAAGAGGCGCTGGAAACCCTGCGCGCCGGCCGCATGCTCATTATCGTGGATGATGAAAACCGCGAAAATGAAGGCGACCTGGTCGCGGCCGGCGAATCCATCACCCCCGAAACCATCAACTTCATGGCCACCCACGGTCGCGGACTCATCTGCGTGCCCATGGAAGAGCAGCGCCTCCTGCGCCTCGGCCTCAACCGCATGGTGCCGCCCGACGAGCACGACCGCTTCCGGACCGCCTTCACCGTCTCCGTGGACGCCCGCGAAGGCATCACCACCGGCATCAGCGCCTTCGATCGCGCCCGCACCGTCCGGCTGCTCGCCGACGACAACTCCACCCCCGCCGACTTTATCCGTCCCGGCCATATTTTCCCGCTCCAAGCCGTCCCCGGCGGCGTCCTGCGCCGCACCGGCCATACGGAGGCCTCTCTCGATCTCGCCCGCCTGGCCGGCCTCAAGCCCGTCACCGTCATCTGCGAAGTCATGCGCGAAGACGGCCAGATGGCCCGCCTGCCCGATCTCGAAAAATTCTGCCGCCAGCACAACCTGCCCATCATGACCGTCGCCTCCCTGGTGGCCTGGCGGCGGCAGCGCGAGCAAACCGTACGCCGCGATTCCGTCGTCCAGATGCCCACCGATTTTGGCGACTTCATGCTCCACCTCTATCTGGACGAAACCACCAATGAGCACCATCTCGCCCTGGTGCACGGCGACCTCAAATCCACCGACGCCCCCCTCGTGCGCATCCACTCCGAATGCCTCACCGGCGATGTCTTCGGCTCGTGCCGCTGCGATTGCGGCTGCCAGCTCCATGTCGCCCTGCGTCAAATCGTGGACGCCGGCGCCGGCGCCGTCCTCTACATGCGCCAGGAAGGACGCGGCATCGGCTTGGCCGCCAAAATCCGGGCCTATGCCCTCCAGGAGCAGGGCCAGGACACCATCGAGGCCAACCACTCCCTCGGCTTCCCCGCCGACCTGCGCGACTACGGTGTCGGCGCCCAAATGCTTCTCGATCTGGGCATCCGGCGCATGCGCCTGCTCACCAACAACCCCCGAAAAATCGTCGGCCTCCAGGGCTACGGCATCGAAATCGTCGAGCGCGTCCCCATCACCTGCCCCCCTACGCCCCAAAACGAACGCTATCTGAAAACCAAAAAGGAAAGAATGGGCCATCTGTTGTGATGCCCCGGAAAGGACCCCATGAGCTACAAGGAAATCAACGGACAACTCCAGGCCAAAGGCCTGCGCTTCGGCATCGTGGCCAGCCGCTTCAACGACCTCTTTACCGGGCAGCTCCTCAAGGGCGCTCTGGATTGCCTCGCCCGCCATGGCGCCGATACCAAGAATGTCGAAATCGTGTGGGTGCCCGGCACGTTTGATCAGCCCCTCGCCATCCAGAAACTCGCCAAGAGCAACCGGTTCGACGCGCTGGTCGCGCTCGGTGTCGTCATTCAGGGGGCCACCCCCCACGCCGGACTCATCAACGTGCAAATTGCCCGCGCCCTCGTCCAAATCAGCCTCGACCACGGCCTGCCCGTCGTGGATGGCATCGTGGCGGCCGACAACCTCGAGCAGGCCATCGAACGCTGCGGCAGCAAGGCCGGCAACCGCGGCTGGAACGCCGCGCAAACCGCCATCGAAATGGCTTCGCTCATGAAAGCCATCGGCTGATGCATTCCTCCCGAAAAGATTCCCCCATGGGGCTGCGCCGCCATGCCCGGGAATGGGCGCTGCAATTCCTGTTCCAAAACGAATTCAACCGCGCCGACAACCTCGAAGAAGGCCTCAAGGTGTTTTGGCAGCACCTCGAGGCCTCGCCCCCGCTCGCGCCCCGCTTCGCGCCCCCCCCCGTGCCCGCTGATGCCAAAGGCCGGGCCAAGGCCCGGCAGTTCGCCGAAAAAATCATCTATGGAGTGATCGCCAACCTGCCGGAACTCGATGGCCTGATCTCCAAATACGCCGAGAACTGGGACATCGAGCGGATGGGCAACGTGGACCGCAATGCCATGCGCATCGCGGCCTACGAAATGCTCTATCGCGACGACATCCCCCCCGTGGTCTCCATCAACGAAGCCGTCGAACTCGCCAAAGCCTACAGCTCCATCGAATCCGGAAAATTCGTGAACGGCATCCTCGACCGCATCCGCAAAGGACTCGATCGCCCGGCGCGCGCCCCCCACACCCCCAAACCCGCGGAGCCCGCCCAATGAACTGGCTCGAGGGTTTCCGCAAAACCCGCGAACGCTTCGCCGGCGCGCTGCGCGGCGTTCTGGGTTCCGCGCGCCCCGACGAGGCCACCCTCGAGGAACTGGCCGATCTGCTCATCATGGCCGACGTCCCCCTGCGGCTCGTGGATGAAATCAGCCACGAGCTTCGCCAGACGGCATCCGCGCGCGAAACCCCGCGCGACGCCCTCCGCCGACTCCTCCTGAAAGCCATCGGCCCGGCCTCGGACTTCGCCTGGCCCGCTCTGCCTTCCCCCGCTGTCATCCTGCTGGTCGGCATCAACGGCTCGGGCAAAACCACCACCGCCGCTCGCCTCGCCCACGCGGCCCAGCAGGCCGGACGCAAACCCCTGCTCGGCGCGGCCGACACCTACCGCGCGGCCGGCGCCAGCCAACTGGGTATTTGGGCGGCGCGGATCGGCTGTCAGGCGGTCATCGGCGCCACCGGCGCCGACGCCGCCTCAGTGGCCTTCGATGCCGTGGATGCCGCTCTCGCCCGCCGCTGCGATGTGGTCATTATCGACACCGCCGGCCGCATGCACACCCGCGAACCCCTCATGCGCGAACTCCAAAAAGTGCGCTCCGCCATCGCCAAGCGCCTGCCCGAAGCCCCCCATCACACCTGGGCCGTTCTCGATGGCACCCTCGGCCAAAACGTCCTCCTCCAGGCACGGCAATTCCACCAAATGACCCCGCTCACCGGCATCATCGTCACCAAACTCGATGGCAGTTCCAAGGGCGGTTTTCTCTTCGCCATTCGGCAGGAACTCGACCTGCCCATCCATTTCATCGGCCTCGGCGAACAGCAGGCCGACTTGGTTCCCTTCGATCCCGCCCAATACGTGGACGCCATGCTCAACACCGGGAACTCCTCATGAGTCCGACCGCCGCCGATCTCCAATGGATGCAAAAGGCCCTGGCTCTGGCCCGCCGCGGTGAAGGCCTCACCCGCCCCAATCCGCCTGTCGGGGCCGTCCTTGTCAAAAATGGCAAGCTGATCGGCCAAGGCTGGCATCGGCGCGCGGGCGGCCCCCATGCCGAGATCTACGCCATGCGCCAAGCGGGCAAAAACGCGCGCGAAGCGACCCTCTACGTCACCCTCGAGCCCTGCTCCACTCAAGGCCGCACCCCCCCCTGCGTCGCCGCCATCCTCGCCGCCGGCATCCAACGAGTGGTGGTCGGCGCCATTGACCCCAACCCCAAACACGCTGGCCGGGGCCTGCGCCTCCTGCGCCGCCATGGCATCGAAACCGTCCGTTGCCCAAGCGACGACGCGACCAGCCTGATCGCGCCATTTGCCTGCCATCTATGCCATCACCGCCCCTTGTTTACGCTCAAGCTTGGCCTGACCCTGGATGGCCGTATCGCCGACCATCATCACAGTTCCCGCTGGATCACCGGTCCCAAAGCTCGCGCGCTTGTCCAGGACATGCGCCGGACCGCTGATGCTATCATGGTTGGCGCCGGCACCGTCCGCCACGACGACCCCTCGCTCTGGCCGCGCCCCCCCAAAGGGCGCAATCCCTGGCGCGTCATCGTCGCCAGTCAGGGCCCCCTCCCCGCCGACGCCCGGGTTTTCACCGACGCCCACGCCCCGCGCACCATTGTGGCCGCCCCGCGCGGCTGGCAGCCGGCACGGGCCGCCCAACTGCGCGAACAGGGTGTCACGGTCTGGGAGTTGCCCAAGAAAGATTTTTTATCCGCCATGGCCCGCAAACTCGGCCAACTAGATATCCTGCGGGTGTTCTGCGAAGGCGGCGGCATCCTCGCGTCCGGATTGCTCGAAAACCGGTTCGTGGATGAACTCAACATCTTCCTTTCGCCCCTCATGCTGGGCGGCCCCGTTGGCGCCGTCGGCTCCGCCCGCTGGCCCCTGCCCCAAGCCCCCCGCCTTGCCATCCGGAGCACCACTCCCGTGGGCGGGGACCTGCTGCTGCGCCTGACACCTTTATCCGGCCAGGAGGACTCATGTTCACCGGCCTGATCCAGCAAGTGGGCCGGCTCGCGCGCATAGAGTTTTCCGGCGAGGCCGGCCGGCTCTGGCTCAACGCCTCCTTCCCCGATCCGCTCCAGCCCGGCGAGAGCATCGCGGTCAACGGCGCCTGTCTGACCCTGGTCGAGCAACGCGGACAACTGCTCGCCTTCGATATCCTGCGTGAAACCTTTGCCAGGACCGCCTTGGCCGATAAAGCACCCGGCGCGCCTCTCAATCTCGAACGCGCCCTGCGCCTGGGCGACCCTTTGGGCGGACATCTCGTCAGCGGACACGTGGACGGCACCGGTGACCTTGTCGCCATCTCCTCGGCCGGCCGCGACACCGTCTTGGATATCGCCTGCAAACCTCTCATTGCCGACATGGTGCCCAAAGGCTCCATCGCCATTGACGGTGTCAGCCTGACCTTGGTCAATGTTGATCACACAACCGGACGCTTCACCGTCCACATCATCCCCCACACCTGGCAGCATACGGCTCTCGCCTCGCTTTCCCCCGGCCAGCGGGTCAATCTGGAAACCGACATGATGGCCAAGTACGTCCGCGCCACCCTTCAAACCGCCCCCCACCCGCCCGCCCCCGCCATCACCTGGCAACACCTTCAAGACGCCGGCTTCATCTGAACGCCGCGCCGTGCGCAGGCTTCATGCCCCCCCCCCGCGGTCAGTCCATTAACCAGTACTTGAAAATGCAGCGCAGGGCGCTAAACCCGTCCCGCCAGCCAATCTTTTTGCCCTCGGCATAATCGCGCCCGTAATAGGAGATGGGCACCTCATAAATCCGGCACTTTCGGCGGGCCACCTTGGCGGTGACTTCCGGCTCAAAGCCAAACCGCTTTTCCTTCAAGGGAATGCTTTGAATGATCTCGCGCTTGAACACTTTGTAGCAGACTTCCATGTCGGTCAGATTCAAATTCGTAGTCATGTTGGACAGCATGGTCAGGAATTTGTTGCCGACATAGTGCCAGAAAAATACGACGCGATGCGCCCCGCCGCCGAGAAAGCGTGAGCCATAAACCACATCCGCGTGCCCCTCCAGAAGCGGCGCCAGCAGTTGGGGATATTCTTTGGGGTCATACTCGAGATCCGCATCCTGAATCAACACAAGATCCCCAGTGACCGCCGCGAAGCCGGCATGCAAAGCCGCTCCCTTCCCTTGGTTGACAGCCTGATAAAACACCTTGATGTCCGGCGAATCGGCGGCCATTTTCTGCAACACCTCGCGGGTGCCGTCCGTCGAATAATCATCCACCAGGACAATCTCTTTCTCCAGCCCGACATCCACCTCGCGAACTCGTTGCACGAGCGTCTCAAGAGTGGCCGCTTCATTATAAACCGGAATCACAATGGACAGGGTTTTCATCGTTAATCTTTCTCGGGTTGACCCAAACGCACTTCCGACAGCAAAAAGTAGTCAAAAGTCTCCGCTGTGACAAGAAAAACGCCCCAGCGCGTTACATGATCCAGCCGCATGGGCCGCCCGCCCGAAGTCCGGGCCAATTCCTGCCGAGAAATCAAAATTTGGTTCCATCCTTGGGTAACATTGAGTTCCTTCTGAAAGCGTTCCGCGTAAACCGGCTGCTTGCGCGAATCATCAACTCGAATCCCAAAAACAGCCAGGCGTTCCTCCGGCCAATAAATGGCAAAACTGAATCCATCCGCCTCCCGCCAATCGCGCACGGCAGGCTCTCTAAACACCCCGGGATAGCTGTCCGGCTCTCCAATCTTCTTCGCCGAAAAACGAAAGACACCACCATCTCGTGACAGCTTGCCGCCTCGTTGCTCCCAGCCTTGTTCGGCCCACCGGGAGCCCGGCTCGGCCATCACGGGAAACGCCCGCATTTCCATGGTTAAACAACAAGTTGCCCACCCCAACGGAAGCGCTGCCAGGAGCAGCACAAGCGCCACCCGCCATCCGGATTGGGACCAACGCCAGGTTCCGCACACCAGGGCCGCCCCCCCTGCACCAAGGAGCCAGTCCGTCCATTCCTGCTCACGGCCCGTATAACCCTGCAGCAGTTCCACTGCACCGGCCAGGCAAACCAAACCGAGCCACAATGGCCATCCCCGCCATCGGGCAGGCAAGCTCCGCCCCCACACCCAAGCCAATCCCGCAAACAACACGACATGAGCGGCGTCACCTGCCGCGGCACCCCATATGCCGGAAGGAACCATCTCGATAGGAACCAACAACAGGAGCAGGGCGCCCGCGCCGGCCAACGCCGCGCCCCGCGCCCCCGCCCAACCGCGCGGCCCGCTCAATCTCCTTCGCCCTCTTCAACTTCCCGACTGATGCGATACCACCGCTGGCGCTGCTGATAAGACGTGCGATCCTCAAAGGTGTAGGATTTCTGCGGCACCAAAATATTGAACCGGCTCATGTTCATCGGTGCCGGGCCATTGTATTTCTTCGGCCAAATCTGCCACGTTTCGCCGAAGTCATCGGAGTATTCGATCAGATAGGTCACTCCGGGAATGCCGCCCTCCCAGTCAAACCGCATCAAACCGAATGCCCGATAGGGCCGGCTGATGAAGCCGAGTGAAGGGCTGGCCACCTGGAACTTCTTGGAGCTGGTGCCCGCCAGATCCTCGTCATCCTTGGCCACCACGCGCCACAATCCGTTCGCGGTCTGATGAGCGATCTCGACCTGCCAGATAAAGTACTCCTGGCGGGCCGTGGTATTGGTGAGCGTGGTCCAAATCAGCTCTCCAAACTCGTTGGTGGCCCCGCCGCTGAATTGCACCAGCACTTCGATGTCTTCATCCAGATGGCTCTCCCAAACCAGAGGCCACCGTTCGCCGATCAGCAGCTTGATCACTTCGCCATCGACCGTGCGCACCGCCATGTACCGGTCGGTGTTGCCCTGGCTGGCCTGCGGCGTGTTGCCGTACATCCCAATATTCACCCGGCCACCGTGATTTTCCTGCTCTTCCGAGAAGTCGCTGGCAGGATTCCCATGGTCAACCGCCCAGGACGTCCCCTCGTCATAGCGCCAATCCCCGCCCAGAACCGACGCCTCCCAGCGGCCATATTCGGACAGCGGGTGCAGATCGCCGGGATAATCCACCTCCACCAGACCGTGAGTGGTCAGCGCACTGCGGAAATCCCGGTTCATGGTCAATTGCCACATGCGCATCGAGTTGGTCGCGCCCGCGAAGAAACCTGACCCCGCATTCCCGAAGTCGTACAAGTTGTAGTCCATGAAGGCACTGGTGAGCAGACTCGTTGATGCCCCGATCGAATAGGCATATGCGCCTTCCGCCGGAATGAAGATATTGTTTTGCAGGGTGTCGAGCACCGTTCCCTGCAGCTGAATCCCCGCTTGTGCCGGCAGGGCGAACGTCAGATTTTCCAGAATCGAGGTGCGCGTGTTCACCAATTGGATGCCTGTTGCATTCTTCCAAAGGGCTGAACGATGAATCCGCGTCCCCTGGACGCTTTGAACCGAGATGCCGATACTGCCCCCCACCAGATAGGAACCGTCCACCGTCACATTGCGATTGGATTCAAGAAGGATGCCGCGGTCCGCGCCGGTCACCGTCAAATTACGCAATTCGATATTCGAACTTTTGACATCCAGCACCAGCGCCGGGAAATTGGTGGCGCCTTCGCGTTTGAGAACGGAATAGGGGCCATTGGGATTCCCTTGAATCACGATGGGGTCGCCGGCCTGGCCACTGCGCGACCAAATGACCCGAATATCATTGGTGGATGCGTAGGTTCCCGAGTCCACATAGACCGTATCTCCGCCCTGCAAGTGATATTCATTCAGGAGCGCCTGCAGGGTACGTTTAGGCGTGGCCGTTGACAGGCCGTCATGGCTGTCATCGCCCGGCTCGGTGCAGTAGACAGCGTCGGATGTCACCGTATCGTTGACGTAAAACGCATGAGCGTGGTTGCGCAAGGCAAACGGCACATCATTCGTGTCACCCGCCGATCCATCCGCCGCCACCACCCGCCATAATCCATGGAAACTGTCGGGATACCCGGACGTATCCCATGTATAGGTCCGTTGCGAAGCGGACAAGTCACTGGCGATATTCGTCCATGTCTGCCCCCCGTCCCAACTGTATTCCAAACGGATGGATTGAGTCGCGTTATTCAAGGTCGCCCAGCTCAAGACCACATTGGTGCCCTTGAGCACCCCGCCATCGTTGGCGGTGATGGCGGTCAGCCAGAAGTCCGTCCGGCTCTTGCTGGCCTGGGCCGTCCCGCCGTAAGCGCCCAGGTTGCGCCGATACCCGTTGGGCATCGGCTCATTGGCGGTTCCCACCCAGGGATTGCCCAAGTCAATCACCGGCGAATGCACGGAGTCGGTGTCCCAGTCGTTGAATATGGAGCTCCAGCGCCCCGCCACCGAGTTGAGATGGAAATCTCCCGCGGCTTCGTTCTGGAACAAGGGATCAAAACTTACGCTGTTGGCATCTTGCCCCGTGGCCTCCTGCCAATAAGCCAGATTTTCCCACTTGCCCTGGTAATCCCCCAGCCAAGCCGAACCCCGAATCCAGAAATTGTTCCAGTCCGAAATCAAGTCCCCGCCGCCCCAGGCAATCGCGGCATTACTATCATGGCTTCCCCCTGCCACCAAGATATTGTGTCCCAGCCACAAGGTGCCGCCCCCGATCTTGCCCACGGCAGTACCGCTCGGCGCCACAATGGTACAGTTGGACACCGTTGCCCCTACGGCGTTGACTACCACTCCCGTCTGCGCGGCATTGGTGACGTAAACCGCAGAATTCATCAAAATACTGTCGGCCCCCGAAAGAGTCGTCGCCCCCCATCGCTGGAGCAACCCATCCAAGCGATTCTCTGATCCCGCCAATTGGAACGACCCGCGATCCAGCTGGATATTCTCGAACCGATTACTGTCTCCCTGAACATTCAAGGAAATACTTGCTCCTGTTCGATTGGTTGCGACCAAATTGCTCACAAGAAGACCACTCCCCCTGAAATCAAGAGATTCCCCGCGGAACTTCAAATCCCGCATCTCGACATGATCAGCGTCCAGATAGAAGAATGCCGACGTCGCAAATTTGTTTGTCGCTACAAACCATGATCCATTGGCATTCGTGCTGCCCTGCAACCGAACCCTGTTCGCTTCACTGCCACTATGTTCCAACCCCCATATAATCGGCCAATTCGTATCTGACAGGTGATAAACCCCGGTATCCACAAATACTTGGTCGTCCGGCTCAAGGTCAATTTCTTCCAAGAGCGATTGCAGATTGCGCTTCGGCGCTTCAGGGAAAAAACCCAGATTGTCGTCGTCACCCACCGCTGATGTATAGATATCATTACTCGTCGAATCATCATTCACAAAGTAAGAGAACGGACGATTCCGCAGGCCAAAATAGGTGTCCGTCATATCCATCACATTTGTTTCACCGCCCAAGAGCAGCCGCCACCGACCAGCCGGACTGGTCCGCCAGCGCTCCGTCCCCGGCGGTTGCTCCAGATGGCTTGGCCAAGCATACGATCGATTTCCAATCGGAACATTTTCAATGAAGATCCAGTTGGCCTCTCCGTTGTCATAGGAATATTCCAAGCGGGCCGTCTGCCCGGAGGAGATTATCCCGCCATATCCCCACGTCAAATGCACAACATTGGAGACCAGTCCGCCTCCAGAGGCGGTAATCACCTGAACCCAATCATTTGTGTCACTCTTGCTTGCCTGCGAAGTGCCCCCATAAAGCCCAATGTTGCGCTGGCCGCCATTGGGCATCGGCTCATTGCTCCATGAAGTCTGGGGCGAGCCCATGTCAATCATTGGCGAGAAATCGGGCAGTCCGGCCTCGGGAGTATCTTGTGTCCAATCCCCAGAGATGAGATCAAAACGCCCCGCCACACTTCGCAAGTGGAAGTCCCCATTCTCCGGGTCATGAAAATAGGGCTCAACGCTTAACGAATAGGTGTCCTGATTCCCCGATCCACGAGTCCATTGGGGAATGCGCGGAAAAACCCGGCGATTAATGGAGGCCATTTCGGCTCCGTCATGGAGAACATAATTATTATAGTTGGCGCTGATTACTGCCGACGTAGAGGAATGATAGCAGAAATTGCCAACATCGGTGGCCTCCACCACGCTATTTGTTACCCCAACATTTCCCCCAGCCCCCAGCGAGATCGCACTTGAACGGTTGGACCACAGTACGCATCCGCTTAATTCGACGCGACTTTGATTGACCGCAATGGCACTTGTCGTCCCCTCGCGAATAAGCACCCGATCCAGAAGAATATCTTGAGACTTTGTTAGTGCTACGCCGGGACCAAATGAGTGGAAGATATCCAAGCCAACCAGCTGACAGTTGGCTGAATTTTCAGCCATACTCACTCCATTGGTAAAACTGTCGATCCGGAAATTTTCCAGGTTCACCCAACTGGCATTGTAAAGCTCGAATGCAGATTCATGCATCGTGCCCGATGGATATAGCCATGTGCCTCCATGAGTCATATTGGTGCTGCCCACAAAAGAAACTGGTTGATCTTTGCGACCGCGCTGCAGAACTGAAATGTAGATGGATTCATCCAGCTCATACTCGCCCGTGTCCACCAAAACCGTGTCACCCGGCAAAAGCTCGAACTTATCCAGTACGGCTTGGATGGAATCCAATGGGCTCTCTGCGCGGTATCCCAAGTTGTCAGGAGCGCCAATGGCCGTTGTATACACGTCACCCTCGGTACTCTCATCGTTCACGTAGTAGGTCAGCGGCCGGGTGCGATGCATAAAGGGACCGACTTCATCAAAGACATTTGTATCGGCATCCAAAACCACTTTCCACCAAGCTTCAGGCGTTGGCTCTGCATTGCTTTCCCACATAAAATCACTATCGACGGAGCGATTGGCCTCCAAAAGAATCCAAGTGCCACGATTGTCCGGCGAATACCACAAACTGACCGTATTGGTGGACGCGCTGGCACCGCCACCCCGGTAAAGCCAATACAGCTCTTGTTGATAGGTCGCCACGCCGCCATCGCGCATCGAGACGCCCAGGAGCTTAAGCGGCTCGCTTGCGGCACTCTTTGAGGCATAAGGCGTCCCGCCAAAACGTCCAAGATTCACCCGCCACCCATGCGGACTGGGCTCATTGGTATAGGCTTCGCTGCCAGGATGGCCTGCGTCAATGGCCCAACTGGTTTGGGTCCCCTTAACCCACGCGTCACCATCCCAATATCCTTCCTGGCTAGCCACATGAAAATTACCCGCTTCAGCATCCACAAACAAAGGATCGATAACCAGACTATAGGTGTCGCGCCCCCCCGCTTGCCACTGGCGCAAGTTGCTATAGGTCACCTTGTTCTTGGCGTTAGTGGCTAAAGGCCCCCCGGCCTCGCTCCAAAATAGGTTGTAATCCCCACCGATCGTTCCTTCGCCCGTTTCCTGATAAATCGGAGTCTTATTGGTCATCACCAACACACTGTTTTGGACCTGCAATGATCCAAGCCCATTTTCCACGGCTCCCCTCTGATTCCCCCAAAAGGTGAGATGTTGAAGGTTTTGTGCTCCTCGTGCGCCACGCGATGACAATCCGAAGCCCTGATTCCCCCAAATCAGGGTGTTGCGCACATCCAAACCGCTGCTGCCAGTGACCAGTATGCCATTGGTCAAATTTTGGAAGAATTCTCCACCCCGAACTTTGATCGTATCCACATTTTCGACCAACAGTCCGTGTTGAGCGCCCGCAACTCGAATGTTCTGGAGATGAATATGCCGGGTGTTGCGCATCTGAATCCCATGGGCAGTACCATTTCCTTGGAAAACTGTGCCGCCCGCCAAAATATTGGTACTGCCCATAATCATCAATGGGAATGCCTCGGTCCCAGTATTACGATCGTCCAAAAGAATCCGATTGGTCGAGGCTACAGGATAAACGCCCGTATCAATAAAGATGCGATCGCCCGCGCCGACCGGTAAATGCTCCAAGACCAGCTGAAGACTCTTCAGCGGTCGAGCTGAATTCGTCCCCGGAATACTGGCGTCCCAGTCAACGCCGGGCGCGCTACAATACATATCTCCATGGGTATTGGCATCATTCACAAAATAATCATAATTTCTGGTCTTGATGGCCACCGAACAATCCGACTCGTCAAAGACGTTCGTGTTGCTTTGAAGGACAACTCGCCAATTCATGGCCACAGCCAAGGGCATTTCGCTTACATCCCAAAGATACTGCTGCTGTCCAACAGGCAGGCCGTTGGTGATCGGCTGCCAATTCCAATAGTCTGTGGTGTACTCCAACTTGACCAGCTCGTTGGTCTCAAGACCACCATGCAACCAATACAGCAGAGCATCGCCGGTCACTGTGTCCTCACAGTCATTGTAGGAGGCCACCAGCACCCAGGGCGGATCGGCTTGGGTCATGGATGCCTGCGCAGTATTGCCATAGGCCCCGATATTGATTCGTCCGCCATGAGGCGCCGGCTCGCGGCTGAAGTCCCATGCCGGATCACCCGCGTCAATCAAAGGTGAGAGCTCGCTATCTACCACCCAACCCGTGGAAGTCCAGCGCCCCTCCGTACTGCGTGGATGAAAATCTCCGTTTTGCGCATCCGCAAATTTCGGATCCAGCGTATGGCTGTGGTAGTCGGACCCCACTGCGTCATTCCACACCGGAATGCTGTTGTAATATTCGCTGCCTCCCACCTGCAAGCGCTGTTCGGCCAACAAAGACCCATTTTTGCGGAAGGTGTAATGATTGTAGTCTCCCCGATAAGAATTCATGGCGCTTGCGCTGGAGCCAAAGGAATAAATCCGCCCATTCGCTCCCTCGGAGAACAAGGCACTGTTCGTCACCGACAGACTGCCTTGATCAACCGATATGGCCGTCTCATGTTGCCAAACCGTGCAGTTTTCCAAAGCCACAGAAGAATCCGCGACCGACAGCCCCATGCCACCGGCCCCCAGTGTTCGATTGTTCCAAAAGATCGATTGTTTGAAACGCGTGTTGGGAGACCTCGAAATCAAAGCTCCAAGCTCGGCATTCTGCTGGATCATCACCCGTTCAAACTCGCAAGCAATGCTCTCACGAAGCGCAACCCCGGTTTCCGCGCCCCGAATGGTCAGATCACGCAAACGAACGTACTCCGCGTACTCCAAGGCAAAAACACTTTCAGCCCCAAAAGAAGTACCCATGAATATCGTTGGCGCAGCGGGATTTGTGCTTCCTTGGATGGTCACATACAGGTTGCTGTAACCCGAGTCTTGAGGCCCAATGCGTATCGGTGGCGAGCCCGCCCGATAGGCTCCCGCGTCCACATACACAATGTCTTCCGGACTCAAGTCGTAGCGATCAATAATCACCTGAAGATTCGCAACCGGTGAATCGGGACTCAACCCATCGTTAGCGTCCTTCCCCGGTGCCGTACAATACACGTCACCGACCGTGTTTGTATCGTTCACATAATAGGGAATCGATCCTTCGTTATCCAGCATGAAAGTGCCCATGGAATCCGCAATCGCGTAGTTCTGGTCGCTGATGATGCGCCACCACCCGCGGGCGGAACGAGGATATCCCTGCGTATCCCAAGTGTAATCGCCGAAACTGGCCGGCCAGCCGACAACGATATTTGTCCATGAAATTCCGTCATCCCAAGAATATTCGATCGTGACCGTCTGACCGGTCGCCGCGCCAAGAGCCCCCCACCGGATGTCCACGTCGCCCGACACCCGGGCTCCAGGTGTGGGGTGCACACACGTCAACTTGCCGGCCAACGGAGTCTTGCTCGCCTCTGGCGTTCCGCCGTATCGCCCAATATTTTGCCGGCGGCCGTTAGGATCAGGCTCCAACAACCACGCCGTCGCACTGGGCCGCCCCGCGTCAATCAATGGCGATGTTTCAGGATCGGTTTGCCAACCCAATCCCGGCCGATAACGTCCACCCGCACTGTGTAAATGATAATCGCCATTGGCTGGGTCGGCCAATAATGGGTTCTGAGGCAATGAATGTTGATCCATGCCCGTCGCCGCGCTCCACGTGGACACATAGGCGTAGGTCGTCGTTCGGGCATTCGCCTGCGAACCCCGCTGATAGCCGCCGATGGCGGCTGAAGAATGTCCCACGTACAGATTGTTGTAATCGCTCCCTCGATAGCCGGTTTGCGGCCGGTCAGCTTGCATATAGTAGGCAAAGGAATTCGGCGTTATGGCCCCTAAAATCGAGTTGGACACAAAGGCGTATCCACTCTGCAAATTCACTCCATAACGATTGGCCCACAACACACTCGAACCCACGTGGAAAGAGCCCATCCGGCTGTCGGAAAACCGGATGCCAGCCTCCAAGTTGTCCACCAAAGCGCAATGCTGGAACACCAGGTTGGAAGAACCCGAGACCCATATTCCATCGCTCGCTCCCTTGATTTCCAACCAGTCCCCCGCAATGTAATAGCTGTTGTCAATGTGCAGCCCATGTTGACCGCCTTCAATGCGCAGATCCCGCAATCTGATTCCATGGGTGTCGATCAGCTCAAATGCATATTGCTCCGGATTCGACAAATAGATCAGACTGCCTCCCTCCACCACGTTGGTACTCCCTTGGATCGTCACTTGACGGTCCGGATCTTGGGAGGTGTCCCCGCCGTTCAAATCGCCAAACACGGCGGCGGCCGTTGGTGCATACACTCCCGTATCCACATAGATCGTATCGCCCGCTCTCGGATGATACGTTTCCAAAATTTCAGCAACCCACCGCTTGGGCGAATCGGGAGAAATCCCCGTGTTGGTCGAGCTGCCTGCCGCCGTGCAGTAAACATCTCCCGGATCATGGGCCTCGTCATTGACGTAATATGCGATGGGGCCGTTATGCAAAACGAAACTCCGTTCACTAAACGCACCGACTTCCTCGCCCCCCTCGCTCTCAACTTTCCAGCGGGCAATGGGCGACGCCGCGACTGGCTTTAAACTGGGACTATTCCAAATCACTCCACCCAGTAAAGCGGGCAACCCGCTGGCAATATTGATCCAACTCTCACCATCGTCCACCGACACCGACACCCGCACGGTGTGGCCAGTCGCGTCACCCGAAGCCACCCAGTTCAAGGCCACCTGCCCCGAAGCCACTCCACCCCGGTTCAAAGTCAATAAGTGCAAGGCCGGCTTGGAGGAGGATTTGGATGCTTGGGCGGTGCCTCCATACAACCCAATGTTGACCCGGCCCCCATTTGGCCAGGCTTCATTGGTCCAAGCCACCGAATCCGGATGCCCCATGTCGATCAGCGGGGAGGTCTCTTCATCCTCGACCCAGGCCGCCAACTGCGTATTCCAACGCCCCGCCTCGCTGAGCAGATGAAAATCTTGGGCTCCCGGATTGGCCATCTTCGGGTCACTGTCATGCGAGTGCAAATCCTGCCCATTCGCACTGGCCCAAGCTCCGACCGTATCAAATATCTGTGGCACCGGAGACTCGTCACGAGGCATCGCCCGTCGGGCCACCCGCGCCCCCGGATCCAACCAAATCGCGTTATAGTCGCTTTGCATCGCGGTCACACTGGCCAGCTCATACACATAATGACTAGGACGGACCGACAGGATATTGTTGCGCACAATCGGGCGATGGCTGCTTCCCACATTCAGCGCCCAACCCGCCAAATCCCATAGCACATTATGCTCAATGACTGGCGCAACAAACCCCTCAAGGGTTCGGTCATATCCACTGACTTGTATTCCATTTTCCGAGTTGTAAACTGCCGAATGGGCCAGGCGCAAATGACTGCCCCCATGCAATTGAAACGCCGTCTTGGCACGCGCCACCGCGATCCACTCCGCTTCGACTCCCGTACTGTTATTCACCGCCACAGCCACACTGGACACATTGGATACCGTGATGTGACTCAATTTCAGCCCCACCGCGTAGTCCACTTGAATGCCCATGGGATTGGACTGACGAGACAAAACCGTGCGGCTGGGGAAACTATTTGTACTCCCTTGGATCACCACCGGATTCGTGGCCAATGTCCCCGCCGAACTTGCTTGGGTAATCCGCCATGGATCCTGAATCTGATACACACCCGTATCAATATATACCGTGTCTCCCCCTTCCAGGTCATACCTCGCCAGAAGAGCATTCAAATCGGCCATCGGCGCCGAATTGGTCAAACCGCTGTTCGAATTATGGCCCGCCGCCGTACAATATATGTCGTCAACAGTGCTGCCATCATTGATGTAGAACTTGAACGGCTGGTTGCGCACCGCAAAATAGCGATCGTTTTCGTCAAAGATGTCCGCGTGGCCCTCAAGTTCAATCCTGAATTGACCTTGAACGGTTTGCTCCACCACGGTCGAATCCCATATCCAGCTCCCCTCCGTTGCCGCGAGTCCACTAACGAGCTCAATCCATGTGTTGCTCGCTCCACCCTGCGGCGAGAACAGAATCCGAACCGTCCCATGGGTTGCGGCGCCTCGGGCCAGCCACGTAATCGGAACCTCGGTGCCCGCCACACGACCGCCATCGTTCAAACTAATCAACGTCAATACCCCATTCGTCGGCGTCTTGGAAGCCTTCGCCGTCCCCCCAAAACGCCCCAGATTAACTCGACCACCATTGGGCTCCGGCTCTGCCGAAAAGTCAGCTGTGGGTGCACCTGCATCCAGCAAGCGCGATGTCGCCAAATCATTCGTCCAAGCCTGTGCCGCCGGATCCCATCGCCCTTCCGGCTCTTGGGTCTTTAAGTGGTAATCCCGGCCCCGCGCATCCGCAAACTCCGGCAAATAGGACAAACTGCGATCATCATTCCCGGTTTTGGACTGCCACTTTTCTACGGAATTGAGTTCCTGGGCAAATCCAACCACATCAACAGAGGACAGCCCCACCAGTCCGCCATTGGCTGTGTAAAGGTTGTTGTAATTCGCATAGATCCTCCCCTGATGCTGATAAATCGGAATCCGAACACCAAATGATCCCGAGATACAGTTACTGACCGTCACATATGATTCAGGCTGGGAACTCCCGCCTGTCCCTGGCGCGGGCGCCGAAGAACTAATGACTTGGCTCAGCAAATTGGACCAAATCGTACCCTGCTCCAAACACGTATTGTAGGAGGCGTAGCTTGCAACACCGTTGCTCGCCGCCGTTACCGAGAAATGACGGAGCCACACGTTGGAGCTGCCGGCAATCATAAAACCGTTCGTACGTCCGTACGTGTCAATGCCCTGCAGGGTAATGTGCTCCGCTGACGACACGCTGATGGCCTCCCCTTCCTTGTCCATCGGCTCGAAACGGAAATCCCGCACATGAATTCCACGGGCATGGCTAATCGAAAGTCGTCCGCCCTTGAATACAGTGCCGGCATGACTTGTGCTGCCCTGTATCAAGACCGGCTGCTCTGCAGTACCCGTGGACAAATATCCAACATTGGCCGAAGACGTATAGACTCCTGTATCCACCCATACCTTGTCACCCGGCTCCAAGTCATACCGTTCAAGAACCGCCGACAATGACGGCAGAGGAGAATCCGCAGAAAACCCGGTATTCTCCAGCGAACCCGCCGCTGTGCACCAGACATCATTGGACCGTGAATGATCGTTGACAAAATATTCCAGCGGATCATTGTGGATCAGGAAATCGCGAGAGGATGTGGTCTCGATGCCGGGCATTTGCGCGTGGCTTATTCTCCAACGAGCATTGGGCGTTGAAGCTCCCTGTGTTGTATCCCAGTCAAACACTCCGCTTAGAACCGGCACATTCGTGGCCACCTGCTTCCAGTTCGCGCCGATGCCGCTGTTGGTGGAAATCCACACGTGGGCCAAACCATTGGTTGCCCCGCCGCGCGCCTGCCAACGCAAAGTTGTTGTCTCCCGCACCACCCCGCCTTCGTTCAGGGTCAGCAGTGAAAAAGACGGAGCCGTCTCTCCGGGCGACCGACTTGCCTGCACCGTGCCCCCGTAAACCCCGATATTGATCCGATTCGACTCCGCACCCCAATTGATCGCCGGATCGCCCGCATCCACCAAGGGCGAGGTAACCACATCATTCGTCCACTCTTTCGCCAGCGCATCCCAACGGCCCGCCTGGCTCTTCGGATGCAAATCGCCGTCCGCCAAATTCGCAAACAACGGATCGGCCTCAAACGAATTCAGATCGGTTCCGTTTTCATCCTGCCACGTGTTCAAATAGGCAAACGATAAACTTTGAACACCGAACGTTGCGGAACGGCCCGTCCGTGCAAACAAAGCCTTGGTCGGTCGGTGATACGCGTTATAATCGCTTTTTATCACGCCCTTCTGGGTAGCAAAGATGACGTCCGAAGAGCCGTTCGCGCTGAATACGCTGTTGCTGATGTTGAGCCGCCCCGAGGTCGCCCCCACCAGGGTTCCCGTGGCCAAAGGCACGCCACTAGTGCTCATTCCATAGCTGGAAACAACGCCATTGAGCCACGTGTTGGTCAAGGGGGCTTGCTGCCCGGTAGAAGCCTGCATATGCAACCCTGTCTGCATGAAATTAAGTGCCGCACAACGGGTCAGTTCATTCAGCGTCGAGCCCGCTTCCAACATGATGGCCGTTTGTCGGCTGTGTGAGGCGCGCACATTTGTGATCCTGCTTTCACTGGTTTGCCTGAGCACCAGGCCCTGCATGCCGCCCTGCAAGTTGAAATGCTCCAAGTCAACCAGGCGGCAACCGTTTAGCTCCAACACGGCCCCGTTGCCGGAATTCGTAAACACCGTCCCCCCAGCCGCCTCATTCGTGCTGCCACGAATCATCAGGCGATTCGTTGCCCCAACCGAGGGGATGGCCACCACTAGAGGCGACGAACGGGCGTATACACCCGTGTCAACATATACGATGTCACCATGCTCCACCTTGTAACGCGCTAAAAGAGTGCTCAGCGAATCCAAAGGCGAATCCGGCGTCAATCCGGTATGGCTTGGGCGCCCAACAGCCTCGCAATACACATCTCCATCAGTAGAACCGTCATTAATGTAGTACGCCACAGGATCATTCTTCACCGCAAAATAGGTTTCCGTTTGCCCGACTATGGGCGGTTCGTTGGTGGTGGCTACCCGCCAAACACCCATGGCGGTACTGGGATAGTTCGTTGTCTGCCAAGTCCGGCCATCCAGCCCATCCGAAGCATAGGCCATCGAAATATTGGTCCAAGTCACACCCCCATCGTCCGAAAAATCCACCAACACAGGCGTGTTGTCGGCTATACCGTTCCATGACCAGTGCAAACGGACCTCACCCCGAATCGTCCCTCCGTCCGACATAGTCAGGGGAACTAGAGCGCCCGTTTCCGAACTCTTGCTCGCCTCCACCGTGTTCCCATAGAGCCCGATATTCGCCCGACCCCCGTTCGGCACGGGTTCGTTGGCAAAATCCGAATCCCGATCGCCAAGATCCATCAACTTCGAGGTCACCGCATCCGCCACAAATGTCCCGGATGCCGGGTCAAACCTTCCATGTTCGCTGCACAAATGGAAATCGTAGGCCTGCGCGTCCACAAACAAGGGCTCATACCCCACACTGTTGGCATCATTGGTAAACCCGGTGCTCGCCTGCCAATCAATGAGAAAACGGTCCGAACTCCGACTGTCCCCCCCCGCCACATTGGCGCCCTCAGTCGCACGAACATTGTTGAAGTCTGACTCCAACCCAAAAGTGCCAGTCCCACTGCGATAATACACGTACTTACCCGTCCCCGTGGCTTCCAGTAGACTGTTCACGACATTCAACGTGCCCCCCAGATAGATGACTGCGGACATACCATGGTCCCGCAACAAGCTATGTTCAACCTGAACGGTAGAACCGGCCTCAACGTGCAATCCATTGGCCAGACTCCCCTCCAAAATGGAATACATCACATCCACGGTGGCTCCCGAACCCGCCTGCACGGCATTGGTGCCCCCACCAACCACCCGCACACGATCCAGCACCACCTGATCGGTGTTGCCCACCCTGATCCCGGACCAGCCATTCGAAATGGACAGCGCTTCCAGCCTGACCCCCCCCGCGCGCTGGATGTCCACCACCACCGAACCCGCCGTGCGCACCTCTCGCGCCAACACCGTGCTCAAATATGGCCGCTGCGTATTCCCCCGCACCCATACCGGGTTGGATGGCGTCCCAGAATTTTTCATGCCAATCGAGATCGCCTCGTTGTCGCTATAAATCCCCGGATCCACCCAAATCTGGTCCCCCTCCTCCAAATCAAACCGCTCAAACACAGTCCGCAACGAATTGATGGGCATTTCTTTCGTCGCCTGCCAGTTGTCAGCGGCTCCCGGACCCGTCGCGTAAATATTCTCATTGGTATCCCCCGTCGCCACGTAAATATTCAACGGATTCTTGCGCAGCGCAAAAAAGACCTCGGACTGCGCTCGCAGCGCGGGATCCTCCACGCTCACCAGCCGCCAAACCGCCGCCGGCGTGTCCGGCAAATCTGCCAAGTCCTCACCCGGCCATTCCGCCTGCCCATCCGCAAGCTCTACGCCTGATGCCACCGCCTGCCAATTTCGTCCGCCATCCACGGACACCTCGACATTGGCGGTCTCGTTGGACACGTTCCCCGCCACCCAGTACAGCCCAACCGGATCACTGCCGGCAGCCCCCCCGTCTCCAAACGACATCGCCCGCACCCAGGGAATCTCCTGCGCGCTGCTTGCCTCGGCCGTGCCACCGTAGCGCCCGATATTCACCCGACCGCCATGGGGCGCCGGCTCATCCCCAAAATCGGAATCCGGATTCCCCGCATCCAGCAAAGGCGACGACACGGGATCCGCGGTGCGAGTTCCGTCCGGCTTCACCCGGCCGAGTGTCTGCACGGTTTGCAGGTGGTAATCAAAAGCGTCCGGATTCGCCATCAGGGGAGCGCCCGGCACGCTATGCAAATCCCGGCCCCCCGACACCACCTGCCATGCCGCCACATTGTCCGCCAAGACGGAACCAACCCGCCCAACCCGCGTATTCGGCCCGGCATGCAACCCGTTGTAATCCGAGGCAAAGCCCGCCAGATTATTCACGTCCAGCAAATACGCCCCAACTTGAGTCGAAGCCAAAATTGAATTCTCCAACGTCAAGCCCACCGCCCCCACCCGCTGCACAGCCGTACCGCTGTTCTCCCAAAACACGCTATGGCGAATAGCCACATTGGTAATCCCGTTGCCCGCCAAATAGACTCCGCCCGCACCCCGATGCGCCACCGAATGCACAATCTCCACGTGTTTAGCATTGTTGCGCACTTCAAACGCCCGGCTGCTTGCTCCCCGAACCTCGACCCCATCCAAACAAATGTGCGCCGAATTCGAAACCACCACCCCCACCGTCGTATTGGTCAGGATCATGTTCCGCAGCACGATATTCGATGCCCCCGCCCGAAACTCAAAACCTGGGTTCAAACGCTGTTGCACGGTCATACCCCTACCGCGAATCACCGTCCCCCCAACCAGCCGGTTCGTGCTGCCAATAATCTCAATCCGGTTGGTCTCGCTCCCGGAGTTGTCCGAAGTAAACCGAACCGCATCTGTCTCTGTGTACACGCCCGTATCCACATACACCCGATCGCCCGGCACCAGAGTGTAACGATTCACCAGGGCCGCCAGCGAGGCCATCGGCGCGCCGGGACCCACCCCCAGATTATTGTTATCGCCAATCGCTGAACAATACACATCCCCTTCGAGTGAATCATCATTCACATAAAACGCGTTCATCCCATTCTTATAGATAAAGTTTGTGGCGCTTTGACTCGAAGCCTCCGGCCCAACATCGTCCAGCGTGACCTTCAGTCGCCCATACAAAGATGATGTATCCTTGGGGTCCGGATCCTGATAGAAAAACGCTCCATCCTCCGCGGCCAGGCCATCAACCAACAGCTCCCATCCCGACCCGTCATCGCGGGAAAGCCAAATACCCACCGTTGCCCCCGGTTCCAGATTGCCCGTGTTCCAACGAATCCACGCGCCAACTTGAGCATCCAATGTGCCACCATCCTGATAATTCATCAACTGAATCCACGCATTTGTCCGGCTCTTGCTCGCCTGCGCCGTGCCGCCATACAGCCCCGCATTCAACCGCGCGCCATTGGGCAGCGGCTCGTCGCCCACCGGGGCGGCCGGATTCCCCAGATCAATCCCCGGCGAATGCTCCACATCATTCGTCACAAAGAGACCCGTTCCCGGATCATACCGGCCCATCACGCTCTTCAGGTGATAATCCTCCCCCTCCGTGTTCGCGAACAACGGATCCGAATATAGGCTGTTCGTCCACAGACCGGCATTCTGCAACAGCGTAAACGTGTTATGCCCCGCACCGACCGAGCAGTTCCAAACTAGATTATAGTCCCCGTTCACCGCCCGATTCCCGAACAATGTCGTCGCCTGACCCAAAATACTGTTCGAGATCGACAGCGTATTGGTCACGGCATGCACCACGATCGGATTCCCCCACATCACACCGTTGTTCCACTGGTTCAGCCCTGTTCCCGTGCCCGTGAATCCCCTCTGGCTATTGTTCGCTGACAAGCAGTACTCGAACACATGCCCCGACCCCGTCACGTTAACCCCATACGTGTTGCCCACAAACTCCATGTTGCGCAATACAATATGATTTGTGCCACCCACCAACCCGGAACGTCCGCCCGTCAAGCGCAAGTTCTCAATCTCCAGATTGCTCGCCCCGGTCAAATCCAGCACATCGGCCGACGTATTCCCCCGATTAAACGTCGCACCCTTCGGGCTGCCGATAATTTTTACTGGCTTCCCCGCTATCCCGGAGTCAAAACCGCTGATCGTTATCGTCACATTCGTCATGTAGTCGCCCGTATCCACATAAACCGTGTCGCCCCCCCGCAACTGGTACGTGCTCACCACCGTTTGCAAGCTGCGCATCGGACGATCCGACGCCGCCCCATCATTCGCGTCATCCCCCACGGCCTCGCAAAACACGTCGTCCAGAGTCGCCCCGTCATTCACATAAAACTGGAACACCACATTCGTGGACTGCCTCACACTAAACGCCTTGGCATTGGTCGAAGCCACCCCCGAGTTGGTATGCACCACCCGCCACTTCACCGCGGGATAGTCAAACCCGGGTGCCCAGCTATAGTTCTCATCCGCAGCCGCCACCCCGGTCACAATATCCACCCAGGTCACCCCATTATTCGTCGTATAGTGTAAATCCACCAACGCGTTCACCCCCAGATTCCCCGCCACCCATTCCAACCGACTCGCCCCCAACACCGTCCCCCCATCATTAAACGACATCGCGAACAGCCACTCATTCGTGTTGCTCTTGCTGGCCTCCGCCGTCCCGCCATACAGCCCCACATTCACCCGGCCACCATTTGGCATCGGCTCATTCGTCCAGCTCTGACCCTGAACCTCCCCCAAGCCGGCCAAAAGGCACAAGCCAACCACCATGCTCAACACACCAAGCGACGCTCTCATAGTTGTCATCTCCAGATCCGGGCACAGGCGCTAAGCCCTGGCCAACGCCCTACAGTGCCATGTTTTGAATATAACCTATTGCCCCCCTCCCTGACAAGCCGACTTCCCAGCCCGCCACACCTCCTCGGCAACCGCCAGTCCCGCCCTTTGTCGGCAGTCGCCGGCTGTCCCCTCCCCCCCCATCGCCATGGCGCGCCAGCGCCCACTTCCCTCGCCGGTCGTCCGATCCTCCCACTTTTCACTTGGCACCTTTTACCCGTCGCAGAGCAGCCCCGTGGTCTCCGGTCTTCGGTCTAATGTCTATGGTCTGCGCGGCGAGCCGCGCCACCGCCTTTCGTCTTGCCCCCAGTCACTCTCTTTATTTAAGCTTCATCCATGCTTGCTGACCTCAAATTATCTGTAATTATTTGTTCGCACCAGCCGGACATCCCCCGTTTGCGGCGCGTCCTCGATGCCCTGTCCCGGCAAACGCTGCCCCAAGCCCAATGGGAATGCCTCCTCATCGACAACGCCTCCGCCCCGCCCCTTGCCCCGCAATTCACCGCCGCCTGGCACCCCCATTTCCGCGTCATCTCCGAATCTACCCTCGGACTCACCCCCGCCCGCCTGCGCGGAATCGCCGAAGCTCGCGGCGAAATCCTTGTCTTCGTCGACGACGACTGCCTCCTCGCCCCCAACTATCTCGAAACCGCCCGCCAAACCTTCGCCGACCACCCCTTTTTGGGCACCCTCGGCGGCTACGGCACAGCCGAATACGAAACCCCGCCCCCCGCCTGGATGCCCGCAAGCATCCGGCAATATCACCTCGACAACCAAACGCCCCGCACCGGACACCCCCTCTTCTACGCCCGCATACAAGGGCGCATGGGCGCCTGGTTCCCCATCGGCGCCGGCCTGGCCATCCGCCAAGACGCCGCCAACGCCTATCGCACCCAACTCCAAAACGACCCCATCGCCCGCGGATTCGATCGCTCCGGCAAATCTCTCACCGGCTCCGGCGACCTCGACATGACCATCACCGCCATCAACCACGGCTATGCCGCCGGCAAACACCGCGACCTGCAATTTACCCACATTGTTCCCAGTTTTCGGCTGGAACTCCCCTACATGCTCCGGCTTCTCTACATGAGCAACTACTCCACCACCCGACTCCTCATCCACCGCGGATGGCAGCAGCCCGTCCCCACCCCGCCCCCCGGCGCCCTGCGCAAACTCAAACGCTGGCTCATCAACCACTGGCCCCGCTCCCCCCTCGCCCAATGCCGCCACGCCCTCAAACGCGGCCGCATCGACGCCCTCGCCAGCCTCCCTCCGTCTCCCCCCTCCACTTGAATATTGATGATTGAATGTTGGATATTGAAAATCAAAGCTTGAAAATCGCCCCTTTTCCCCTTCTCCCCCCCCGACTCAATCCTGACCGCTCCCAAATGAAGTAAACCATGCTCTTCAACTCCATCACGTTCTTTCTTTTCTATCTGGCCGTACTGCTGCTGTACTTCCTGCTCCCCCATCGGAAGCAAAATATCCTCATCCTCATTGCCAGCGCCACGTTTTATGCCGCTTGGGACTTCCGCTTCCTCGGGCTGATGTATGTCAGCATCCTCACCGATTATTTCTGCGGCCTCGCGCTTGAACGCACGTCAAAAGAAGCCAACCGAAAATGGATTCTCGGCGTCAGCATCCTCATCAATTTGGGCATCTTGTTTTTCTTCAAATACTTCAATTTCTTCGCGCTCAGCGCAGAACGGCTCCTCAACTCCATTGGCCTTCCCGGCTGGACCCACACCCTTCACATTGTGCTTCCCGTCGGCATCTCCTTTTATACGTTCCAATGCATGAGCTATAGCATTGACGTCTTCCGCCGGGAGCAAACGCCAACCAGAAACTTCATTGACTTCGCCGCCTACATCTCCTTTTTCCCGCAGTTGGTGGCAGGCCCCATCGAACGCGCCTCCGCGCTGCTCCCACAGTTTGAAGCTCCGCGCCACGTTTCTTCCGATCAAGTCAGCCAGGGCATCTGGCTCATTTTCTGGGGGCTTTTCAAAAAAGTCGTCATCGCCGACAACCTCAGCAGCCTGGTCGATCCCGTGTTTGCCTGGAACACCCCCCTTTCCGGCGGACTCGTCCTCGTCTCCCTCTATGCCTTTGCATTCCAGATTTACTGCGATTTTTCCGGATATAGCGACATGGCGAAAGGCCTGGCATCCGTTCTGGGGTTCAAACTCATGTGGAACTTCAAACGCCCCTATTTTGCCCTCAATCCAAAAGAGTTTTGGAGCCGCTGGCACATCAGCCTGTCCACTTGGTTGAGGGACTATGTGTACATTTCCTTCGGCGGCAATCGCCATGGCTCCTTCCATACCTACCGCAATCTCATGCTCACCATGCTGCTGGGCGGTCTCTGGCATGGCGCCGCCTGGACGTTTGTATTCTGGGGCGCCTATCAGGGAACCATCCTCATCATCCACCGCTTTGTTTCCTCTCTCTTCCCCCGCCAGCAGCCCGCACCCAGACCCGCCTGGCTGACCCTCCTGCAATGGATTTTCATGTTCCATATCATTTGCCTGGGCTGGCTCCTGTTCCGCGCCAACTCCATGTCGCAAGTCATCACCTTTTTGTCGGCCATGCTCTTCGACTTCTCCTGGATTCCCATGGCCGGCGGAACTCTTTTCGCCTTTGTCATCCTGTGCGCCCCCCTCTGGCTCATGGAATGGCTCCAGGAAAAACATAACAACCCCCTTGTCTTTTTCCACCTTTCAAAACCCCTTCAAATATCATTCGGCGCCGCCATGATCACCCTGCTCTTGGCTCTCGCCAATACCGGTTCGCAACAATTCATCTACTTTCACTACCATCCCATAGGGATGTCATTTTGAGCTGGGGAAGCGGATAAAAAAGAGTGTTGGTCTTGATTTTGTGTGCCTGTAGCCTACAGGTATTATGAAAAAAAACTCAAGACCAAGACCAACA
>JAAZFE010000142.1 GCA_012511885.1 Lentisphaerota bacterium
CTTTGGGGGGTCTTGTTGTTATTTTCATCCAGCGTGAATGAACAGGATAGCAGGAGATTTGGCAAGTTTTATTTTCAACTGTTCTATGCCAAGCACTTACAGCTGAAGAACAAAAGACCCTGGGGGGCTGGGATACCCAAAAATGAAATTACCCTGTTGCAATGCAATGACTTACAGCGAGATTTTTGGGGTGTGCGGAACTCAAGTACTCCTCGCCCCCCTCGCCAAAGCCCTCAAAAAAGCCGCCTGACCCGCCTCGTGCTCTCTGTATCTTGGCGAGAAACAATGCCTTCTTTTGCGTTTCCTTCGCGCCCCTCGCGCCCCTTGCGCTAACCTGAATAATTCATCAACATGGATGAAAGTATTGTTATTTGCTGCGGGGCAGCATGATGCGGATGTTTGAACAAAAAAGTTATTTTTCATCCCTGTTGCCCTTCGGCGCGACGATTCCAACCCGTCTGCGGTGTTATTCGGGGTTCGCAGTATGTCCATACAGCTTCACCCCGCCTGCCTTGCATCCGGGCCGGACTTGTCGCGTGAATTATCCAGGCTAAAAATCTCTTTGCGATCTTGGCGTCTTGGCGAGAGACCATGCCTTTTTCTTTGTGACTTTTATGATCTTTGTGGTTCCAAAAACCAATAAGGAATAATCTTCCCTCACACCGGACGCCTCGGCGAGGCGTGCCCTACCTTTATTCGCGCTCATTCGCGGCCATTCACGGTTGCAAACCCCTGCTTGTTGATGGATGATTCAAGAATTCCATGAAGACCATATCTTTTGCCGTCTTTGTATTGATTGCGTTTGCGCTGTCGGCTTTTGGCAATCCGATCGGGGTGTATTCCTTCAGGGACGCGGATATATTTCTTGTACAAGCTCTTATTATTTTCGCCTCACTGCTGGCGGAATCCGTGATTATTGCCTTGCTGGCCAAGCGTAAACGCCTGATCCGCGACACTATTTTATGGTTGCTGGTGACCTTGGGAACATTTTGTTTGCTGGTGCTGGTTCCTTTCGAGGTTCTGAAGTGGGAACTGACTGATTTCGCAAGCCTGTATGACCGCAGGGTCATCTATCTTGAGGGCATCATCATTTTTGTTGAAGGCTTGATTCTTTGGCTGTTGTGGCTGAGAAAATCCGGCGTGCATATCGCATATTCGTTCCTGATCTCTTTTGCCGGGAATGCCTTGTCCTATGCGGTTTCATTGGCTTTGTTTTACCCCGCATTTGCCGATACGGGGATCACCATATAAATCCCGCGACATTTCCGCCCCAAACGGTACGCCAAACTTTCTCCTCGCCCTCCTCACCAAAGCCCTCAAAAAAGCTGCCTGACCCGCTCCCCGCGCCCCCGCTCCTTGCCAACCGCGGACTGCCCCTGTCCGGCCCACCCGCCCGGTCCGACAAGTCCGCCCGGTGCGCGGATGGTTGACCTTCCCGTCCGTTTGGGCCACACTTTGCGGCACTATGAAGACACAATTCTCCGCCTACAACCTCCAGCAACAGCGCAACGAAGCGCTGTTGGCCAACTCCCTCTACATGCGCCGCAGCGTGGTGTCGTCCGTCCCGCCCCTGCAGTTGGATATCGAGCAGCTTTCGCGGCTCTCGGACGAAGACATCGCCCTGTTCGAAGGGCTGCAAATCGAGTCCGCGCGCCTGGCCATCGAAGCCGTCGCGTCGCTGGCCCAAATCAACGAAGTGGACCACATGGGCGGCGGCTTGGACATGATTCCGCCCCTGCTGCTGACCCTGGCGCTGGTGAATGATGAGGCGATTGATTTCACCATCGAAAACGCGCACACCTCGGTGGGCTACTTCTCGGCGCTGTCAACCCTGGGCTATCTGGACCGCCAGCATGTGGTGGACACCTTCCGCCGCGGGCTGGACATCCCCGGTCATGTGGCCTGGGTGCCCGGCGGCACCCAGCTCAACGGCGGACGCCTCGGCGTCATGATCCCGACCGCCGTCGGCCAGGCGCTGGGCAAGCGCGCGGCCTACGGCGCCGACGCCTGGGTCCTGTGCCACACCGGCGACGCCGGCTGGCTGGCCGGCCACGCGCTCAACGGTTTCCACGCCGCCAGCGTGCACAAGGCCCCCATCACCTTCATCATGCATGTCAACGGCATCCAACTCTCCGGCTCGACCCAGAACATCACCGGCGCGGACCCCCGCCCCGTGCTCGAATCCCTCGGGATCCAAATCCTCGAGACTCCCTCGCTGCACGACATCGCCGGCCTCTGGCAGACGCTGCGCGAAGCCCGCGCCCTCGCCCGCGAAGGCGTGCCCTCGCTCATCTATCCCACCGGCAAATATGATGTCCCCCTCGCCCAGATCGGCGATAAGCTCGGCATTGCCGAAGAACTGGCCCAGTTTGCAGGGGCCAACGGCGTCGCTCTCGACAAGCCCGTCTGGCTGCCCGGCTGCCTGATGAGCTATCGCGACCTGCCCTCGATGCTCGAATGCCTCTTCTATGTCAACAACCTGCCCGGCGGCAAAGCCCACCACGACGGCCATATGAAGGGCCGCGACCTCGCCGCGATCCTGGCCAACCCCATGCTCCAGCTCACCGATGAACAGGCCTGCGCCCTCGAGCACTGGCGCGCCCTGGCCCCCGTCTCCATCACCACGGAGGCCCGCCCCGCCCCCGGCAGCGAAAACCTGCTCATCTCCGCCGACGCCGTGGCCAAGGCCGGCGCGGCCCTGCCCGCCGCAGGCGGCAAATGGGTCTCGCCCCGCGCGGGCGTGGCCCTGGCCTATGAAATGATGGCCAAGGCCCACCCCGACGCCATGTTCGTGATTGATTGCGACCTCGCCCCCTCGACCAAGGTGGACCTGGCCCTCAAGGTGCTCGATGCCGAACAGCAGTTCCAGCTCTCCATCGAAGAGCAAATCGCCACCATGGTGGCCAATGGCCTGGCCATGTCCACCGCCGACCCCAAACTGGTGGTGTTCGCCACCTTTGCCGCCTTCTTCGAGGGCATCGCCCGCGAAGGCATGGAAATGTGGCGCTACCAGCGCAACCTCAACGGCGCCAACGAAGGCCTCAATGTCACCTTCCACCTCTCGCACGTCGGCTCCTGCACCGGCCGCGACCACTTCTCGGGCTGGTCGCTCGACTGGATCAATCTGGCCATCGGCTACCTGCCCTATCTCGACCGCTTCTACGCCCCCGCCGATGCCCGCGCCGCCTTTATCGCCATCCGCGATCTGGCCGCGCGCAGCGGCGCCCACCTCATCGGCATCCCGCGCGACAACCTCCCGGTGCTGACCGCCCAGGACTCGGACGCCCCCCTCTGGAACCCCGACAGCCCCTGGACCGACGCCACCCAACTGCGCGCCCGCCCCGGCGCGCGCCGTGCCATCGTCGCCTTCGGCGCCAGCGCCTATGTCGCCGCCGAAGCCGCCGACCTGCTCGCCAGGGACGACATCCCCGCCGATGCCTGGGTCGTCAACGGCCTGCCGCTCGAGGCGGACCGCCTCGAAACCCTCTTCGCGCAATATCCCGACGGCATCGTCACCATCGAGGACGGCCTCATCGGCGCCCCCGAAACCGGCCTGCGCGGTTTCGCCGGGCTGGTGCGCGGCGCCGCGCACGGACGCGCCCTCCCCCTCATCCATCTGGGCATCACCGATCCGCGCATCGCCCCGTCCGAGGGCCACCTCGAACTGTGGCGCTACTTCGGCATCGACACCCTCACCGCCGTCGCCGCCCTCAAGGCGCTGTAAACGGAACAACCATCCGGCCTGGCTCGGATCCGCCTTGCGGCCATCCGCAGCCGGGCTGTATCCATCTCAGACCTGGTTCCATCCTCCCGACGTCAGCGGAATTTTTCGGGCTAAAGATTGGACAACCGCCCCCGCATGACCGATACTTTCCGCCATGAACCTGGTTGAAGAAATCCGCAAGCTGCGCGACGAGCGCGACGCCTTCATTGTGGCCCACAACTATCAGCGTCCGGAAGTTCAGGACATTGCTGATTTTGTCGGCGACTCCCTCGAACTGGCCCGCATCGCCAACGAGATCGAGGCCCGCTACCTCGTTTTTTGCGGCGTGCATTTCATGGCAGAAACCGCCGCTATTCTCAACCCCGCCAAAACCATTCTGCTGCCCGACCCCCTCTCCGGCTGCCCCATGGCCGACATGCTGACCGGCCCGCAGCTCGCCGAATTCAAGGCCCAGCATCCCGGTGCCAAGGTGGTCTGCTATGTCAATTCCACCGCCGAGGTCAAAGCGCTCAGCGACTGTTGCTGCACCTCCGGCAACGCCGCCAAGATTGTGGCCCGCTACGCCGACGACGAAGTCCTCTTCGTGCCCGACCAGCATCTCGGCAGCTATGTGGCAGAAACCCTCGGCCGCGAGCTCATCCTCTGGCCCGGCTACTGCCCCACCCATGTGCGGATCCATCCGGAGGAAATCGCCGCGCTCAAAGCCGCCCACCCCGGGGCGCTGGTGCTGGCCCACCCCGAATGCCCCAAGGCCGCGCGCGACGCTTCCGACCACATCCTCTCTACCGGCCAAATGGTCAATTTCGTGAAGGACAGCCCCGCGCGCGAATTCATCATCGCCACCGAGGAAGGCCTGATCCACCGTCTGCAGAAAGACAATCTGGACAAGCGGTTCCACCGCGTGTCGTCCTACGCCATCTGCCCCAACATGAAGCGCAACACGCTCGAAAAAGTTCTGACCTCCCTCCGGGACTTGTCCCCTGTCGTCACCGTCGCGGAAGAGGTGGCCAATCAGGCCCGCCGGGCTATCGAGCAGATGCTCGCCTGGTCCTGAGCCCCCCCGCGCCTCTTTACTTCTCAAACGCCGCCAGCGGATCGGGCTTGTCGCCGTCGTCCTTGGGACGGAAATGCGGACAGGTGTCCGTGGCCTCGACCTCCACTTGATGCAACGCGCAACGCTGCACGAATGGATTGACCACATACTCCGCGCAATAGCGGCACATGCGCCCCTTTTCATCCTCCGAGAACACCTTCACCGGGCGCGGACGATCGGCCTCGGTGAAAATCTTCGGCCGCCCCCCCTCTTTGAAAGTGATCTCCGCCTCGCTGGCAAACTCATGCCGGCATAGCGCGCAAAGCAGCGTCTCGCCCGTCCGCGTGAAACCGTCATAGAGCGGCTGGCGCTGCAACCACGAATCGCGCCCGCAATGGGGGCAGCGGAACTCCTTCTTTTCCGGCTCTCGGCGACGCATCACTACCCTCGGTGCTTCATCCGGCTAGAAAAAATGCTTGGCCAACGCCAGAATCCCCTGTTTCCAGGGCACCCGGTGCGAAACCCCGCTGGCGTTCTTGAACTGATCGAGATGTTCGACATACCACCGGTAGTTGCGCACCAGCGCGTCCTTGTTCGAGTAGCGTGGCACAAATCCGAGAATCCGTTCGGCCTTCTCAATCGCCACAAACGAATCCTTGCTGGCGGTTTCATAGACCCACTTGTACAGCGGCGACAACTTCAACAGTTCCAGGAACCGCAGGGTCCAGATCATCGGGGCCGCCGGGAACCCGCGGATTTTCTTGCCGTAGCCCGCCTCATCCAGCACGGCTTGATAGTCCTCGCGCATGGTCGTGAACTCCTTGGCGCCAATGTTGAAGATGTCGTTCACAATCTTCTTGTCCAGCGTCATGGTCAGCCAGATGGACTCGCACAAATCCTCCACATCCAGCAACTGATAGCGGTTCTTGCCGTTGCCGATCATGGGGAAACCGTGCCCCGTGTGCGCCCAGTCATAGAACATGGCAAATACCCCGAGGCGCTCCGGACCGATGAACGATTTGGGCCGGATGATCGGCACGCACAGCCCCCGCTCGCGCGCCTGCAAACACTCCACCTCGGCCTCGATCTTGGCCCGGCCGTACGGCCCCACCCCGACCAGCTCGTCATCCTCCATCAGCGGATGATGGTCAGGAATGCCGTACACCGCCGTGCTCGAAATCATCACAAAGCGGTCCACCTTGGCCTCGAGCGCCGCGTCCAGCAGCACCCGCGTACCCACCACGTCCGTGGTATGGATATCCTCCGGCGTGTACAGCGGCAGCGCCGCCGCGGTATGCACCACCTGATCCACCCCCTCCATGCAGCGCGCCACCACCGCCGGATCGCGGATGTCGCCCGTAACGGCCTCGACCCGGTCCCGCTCGGGATAGTCAAACTCCGCCAGGTCCAGCGACCGCACCTTCTCGACCCCCTTGGCAAACAAATGACGGATCAAATTGATGCCCAAAAAGCCGCTGCCGCCCGTCACCAATACACGCTTCGGAATCTCATGGTTCATTCTGTTTTATCTCCTAACTTGGATAATTCACGCGACAAGTCCGGCCCGGATACAAGGCGGGAGGGGCGGAGCTGTATTGGCAACCTGCGAGCCCCGAATAACGCCGCAGACGGGTTGGAATCGTCGCGCCGAAGGGCAACTGGGATGAAAAATAATTTTTTCACTCAAATATCCGCGTCACGCAGTGCAGTAATAAATAAAGATGTTTTCATTCATGTTGGTGAATTATTCAGGCTAAAAATTGTGTCCCTAGCTTGCCATTCTCCCCCAGCAAGTCAATCCAAGGCGCTTCGCGGCCATGCGCCGCCACTCCGTCTGCCGCTACAAACGCTCCAGGGCCGCCGCAAAGACCTGCTCCACCTCGAGATCCCGCAGACAGGCCAGGTCCTCCCGCGCACAGGTGCGCTCGTGACAAGGCCGACAGGCCAAATGATCCACCACAATCACATGATCCAACTGACGCAACGGCCCGGTGCGCGCCGGATCCGTCGCCCCGAAAATCGCCACCAGCGGCACCCCCAGGGCGTCCGCCCAGTGCATCGGGCCCGAGTCCACCGTCACCAGCAAATCAAGACTCTTCAGCAACGCGCACAGCCCGGGCAAATCGGTCTGGCCGCACTGATTGCTCGCCGCATCGCCGATCGCTTCTGCCAGCCGCAGGCCGTTCGCTTCATCCTCCGGGCCGCCCAGAATGAACAGCCGGCAGCCCATCTCCGCCGCCAGCCGCCGCCCCAGTTCGGCCATGTATTCCGGGGGCCAATTCTTGGTGGCCCAGCGCGAGAAGGGCGCCAGTCCCACCCGCGGCCCGGTCTGGCGGACGCTGGCCGGAGCCTCGGGCACATCCAGGCGCGCCTCCGGCCATTCCACGCTGCCCGTCGGCGCGACCAGCTCCACCACATCCATTAACTCCCCCACCACGTGTCCGCGCGGTCCGGGATGCCGCTCCGGCCGGGCATGATAGAACAGGTGCGCCCCCTCGCGGGCCCAGGCCGGCCCCACCCGCCGACACCCGCGGGCCAGCCACGCCACGCTGGCGCTTTTGAGCAGCCCCTGCAAATCCACCACCGCGTCATAGCGCTCGCGGCGCAACTCGCGTACGAAACGCCAAAACCCCTTGGCCAGGTTGCGCCGCGGATATTCGATAATCCGCTCCACATCCGGGCAGAGCGCCACCAGCGGCGCGTATTCCGGCTGCACCACCCAATCCATCGCGGCGCCGGTGCGTTCCTTGAGCGCGCGCACCGCCGGCAGCGCGTTGGCGATGTCGCCCATCGAGCTCAGCTTGACCACCAGCAGACGCTGCGGCCCGGCCCCGGTTTCGGTCATCGCGCGCCCTCCCGCCCCTCAGGATTTGGCCGGCGCCATCTTTTCCTCGATCCGCCGGATACCGGTCGCCCGGCCGCTGACCGGGTCCAGCGTGACCAATGCGCCATGCAGGCGCACGTCGTCAGAGGCAATCTCAAAGACCGTGGGCATGCCGGTCAAGAAACGCTTCAGGATGGCGTCGGTGGTGCGCCCAATCACGGAATCGCACGGCCCGGTCATCCCCGCGTCGGTCATATAGGCCGTGCCCCGGGCCGTCACCTCCTCATCCGCGGTCTGAACATGGGTGTGCGTGCCAATGACCGCCGACACCCGCCCGTCGAGATACTTGCCCATGGCCACCTTTTCGCTGGTGGCCTCGGCATGCATATCCACCAGAATCATCCGGTAGCGTCCGGCATTCTTCTTCAGCCAGGCGTCAATGGCCCGGAAGGGACAATCGGCCAGGCTGTTCATGAAGGTGCGCCCCATCAACTGCACCACCACCAGCGGACCCGCCGCGGTCTCCACCACGGCCTCCGTGTTCCCCGGGCAACCCGGCGGCAGGTTCAATGCCCGGACAATCCGCGGCTCCTGATCGTAATAGGAAATGGTCTGCTTCTGGTCCCAGACATGATCGCCCATGGTGAGCACATCCGCCCCCGCGCCAAACAGCTCCTCGGCCAGAGCCGCGGTAATGCCCCGCCCCGCCGCGCTGTTCTCCGCGTTGGCCACCACCACGTCCGCCCGGCCCGCCGCCTTGTAGCGCGTGGCCACCCGCGCCATGGCCATCCGGCCCGGACGCCCCACAATGTCGCCCACAAACAGGACGCGCAGTTTCTCTTTCGCCAGTTTTTTACTCATCGGGCATATTCCACACAGCGGGTCTCGCGAATTACCGTCACCTTGATCTGGCCAGGAAAATCCAGCGATTCCTCGATGTTCTTCGAGATCCGCCGCGCCAGTTGGATGGCCGTGGCGTCATCCACCTCGGTGGGTTCCACAAATACGCGCAGCTCGCGCCCGGCCTGCATCGCCAGCGAACGCACCACGCCGGGCTCCGCCTTGGCAATCGCTTCCAGATCCTCGAGCCGCTTCAGATATAGCCCAGTGGTCTCGGCCCGCGCGCCCGGCCGCGCCGCCGTAATGGCGTCGGCCGCCGCCACCAACGCCGCATAGGCGCTTTCGGGCTGCGGGGTGTCATGATGCTCGCGCACCGCCGCCACCACCACCTCGCTCTCGCCCGCCTTGTTCAGCAGGTCCGCGCCGATTTCGGCGTGGCGGCCCTCCACCTCGTGGTCCACCGCCTTGCCCAGGTCATGAAACAGCGCCGCCCGCTTGGCAATCACCGGGTCCAGGCCGATCTCCGACGCCATCATTCCCGCCAGATGCGCGGCCTCGATCGAGTGACGCAGCACATTCTGCGAAAAACTGGTCCGGTATTTCAGCCGCCCCAGCAACTGCAGAATCTCCAGCGGTACCGGCGCCAAACGCAGGGCTTCGACGGCCTCCTCCCCCGCCTGCAGGATCAACGCGTCCACGTCCTGGGTCACCTTGTCGGTCATTTCCTCGATCAGCACCGGATTGATCCGGCCGTCATGCATCAGCCGCTCGATCACCACCCGCGCGATCTCCCGCCGGATGGGATCAAACGACGACAGCACCACCAGCTCCGGCGAATCATCAATGATCACCGTCACGCCCGTGGCCAGTTCCAGCGCGCGGATGTTGCGCCCCTCGCGGCCGATGATCCGCCCCTTCATGCTCTCGTCCGGCAGATGCACCGCCGTGGTGGTCACATCGGCCACCTGGTCGGCGGCATAGCGCTGGATGGCGCCCGTCAGAATCTCGCGGGCTTTCTGCTCCGCGGTCACCCGCGCTTCCTCCTGGGCCTTCCGCAGGCGGGCGGCATGCTCGATCTCGAGTTCGGCATCGAGCCGCTTGAGCAGCTCCTCGCGGGCCTCCTCCGCGCTCAGATGGGCCAAACCCTCGAGGCGCTCCCGGGCTTCGGCCAGCTGGCGCGACAATTCATCCCGCTGCCCCTCCAGCTCGGCGCGCAACGTGTCCAGTTCGCCCCGGCGCCGGTCGAGCTCGTGCGCCTGTTCGGCCACCCGCTGCTCCTCGCGCTCGATGCGCTCATCCTGGCGGGCCAAACGCTCCGCCGCGGCCGTCAGCACCTGCTGGCGCGCCTTCATTTCCGCTTCGATTTGCTCGCGCCCACGGATCCACTCGTCGCGCGCGGACAGCTCGGCCTCCTTGCGCACCATGTCGGCATCGCGCCGGGCTTCGCGCAGCAGGTCCCCCGCCGCGCGGTGCTCCGCCCGATCCCTCATCTTTACATAGAGCGCGTGCCCCCAGAATCCGAGCAGGGCAAACCCCGCCGCGGTCAGTGTAGGCCACAGCCATTCCCAAACTGTCATGCTAGCCTGTCAATTGTTCCAGTTTTCGCGCCGCGGACGGCGCGAAACATATTCGCTTTTCTGTCACCACGACATCCACGGGGACATCGTGGCGTTCCATGGGGATGTCCTCCACGAGGCAATCCTCCACACACAAGCCTACCAGCAATCCACGGGTTTGCGACAACAAACGGTCATAATGCCCCCCGCCATGCCCCAGACGCCCCCCCCTGCGGTCAAACGCCAGTCCCGGCACCGCCACCACCCGCAAATCCCCCGCGGCCGCCCGCCCCCCCCGCTCCGGCTCCAAAACCCCGTACGGCCCCTTCACCCACCGCGTGTCCGCCTCCACGGTTCCCCAGCGATACCCCTTCCTCCGCGCCATCGGCACCGCCACCCGCGCGCCGCGCCCGAGCGCGTCCGCCAGCAGCCAATCCGTCGCGGGCTCCACCGGCAGGGCCCGGTACAATCCCACCCCAAACGCCGCCGCCCACCAATCCTGCTCGAGCACCTTCCGCTGAATGGCCGCCGACATCGCGGGCGGCACCCGCTTCCGCCGGATCTTCCCACGCAGGGCGGCTTTCATCCCGACAGCTTCCCCAGGCCGAATTGCGGCGGGGGGCGCGTCGGCCGCCCCTGGCCGTTCACCACGCACCAATGCACCTTCGCCTCGACAATCACATCTCCGCCCCGCCGGATCATCTGCTGAAACACCCCGCTGCTGCGGCGAGTCGGCCCCGGCTCGGTCTCAATGGTCAACTCATCATCCGCGTAGGCCGGCAGGCGATAGGCCATCTCGAGCCGGGTGATCACCGTGAAGAAGCCCGCCGCGATCATCCCCTTGTAGTCGAACCCGATCGCGTGCAGATACTGCATCCGCGCGTGTTCGAGATAATTGACATAGACCGCGTGGTTCACATGGCCGTAGGAGTCGCACTCATACGGCCGCACCAGAAGAGTGATTCCGTGCTTCATCTTCCCCGTCCCCAACCCGCCGGCGCCGGCGTCGGCCGCGCGCGGACACAATCCTTGTTGAAAAGCCAAACCATAACGTCCGCGTTTATAGGCCCGCGCCATTCGGGCCGTCAAACTCTTTTGCCAAACCATCACGCGCTTCCGGCGGTTTTATTCTTTTCTCCCGGGCCCGGGCGGTTCATGGTGGTACGGATGAACTGCCCCCTGCCCAACTCGCGCTACAGCGCCATCACCATGGCCCATGGTGGCGGGGGCACTCTGACCGAAACACTCATTCGCGATGTGTTTTTACCGGCGTTTGGGCAACCGACGCCCTCCCTGCTCGATGCCACCCCCTTTGCCATCGGCGGCGGCCGCGCTGCGCTGACCACCGACTCCTACGTGGTGCAGCCCCTCTTTTTCCCCGGCGGCGATATCGGCACCCTGGCCGTCTGCGGAACCGTCAATGACCTGCTCATGGCCGGGGCGCGCCCCATCGCGCTCTCGGCGGGCTTTATCCTCGAGGAAGGCCTGCCCATCGAGACCCTCCGGCGGGTGGCCGCCTCGATGCGCGCCGCGGCCGAAGCCGCCAACGTGCGCGTCATCGCCGGCGACACCAAAGTGGTTGGCCGGGGCGCGGGCGACGGCCTCTACATCACCACCAGCGGCGTGGGCGAAATCATCGCGCCCGGAGGCGGCCTTTCCCCGGAACGCATCCGCCCCGGCGATGCCATCCTCCTGACCGGCGACATCGGCCGCCACGGCATGGCCGTCATGGCCACCCGCCATGGACTGACCTTCTCCCCGCCCATCGCCAGCGATTGCGCCCCCCTCGCCGCGCCCATGCTCGAGCTGTTCACCAGCGGCCCCCCGCCCCACTGCGCGCGCGACCTCACCCGCGGCGGACTGGGCGGGGCGCTCTGCGAACTGGCCCAATCCGCCGGCCTCGATTTCGAAATCGAGGAAACCGCCATCCCCGTCGAGCCTTCCGTGCGCCACGCCTGCGAGTTGCTGGGCTTCGACCCCCTCTTCGTGCCCAACGAGGGTTGCGCGGCAATCTTCCTGCCGCACGATCAGGCCGACGCCGCCCTCGCCTGCCTGCGCCGCCACGAGGTCTCGGCGCGGGCCGCGCTCATCGGCCGGGTGGGCGGGCGCGGCGGCGCCGTCGCCGCGCGCACCGCGCTGGGAACCCTCCGCCGACTCCTCGCCCCCTCCGGCGAGCAGCTCCCGCGCATTTGCTGACCGCCCCCCCCCGCTCCCGGCCGCCTGCCTACTTCTTGGGCGCGCGGGCCGCCGCCTGCGCCTGCTCGGAATCGCTGTAGAGCAACTGGCCGCTTTGACCATGGAAAATGCGGAAATCCTCCACGTGCAGATTGCTGTCGCTGACAAACGTCAGCCGCGTGCCGCACTTCTTCTCCAGATCAATCAGCACCTGCTCGTCCTCGCTGCGCAAACGCTCCATGATTTTGGGATTCACCGCAATGCGCAGGGGCAGCTCGCTGCTCTCGGACTGCTTCTTCATCACCTCGAGAATACGCCGCTGAATGCGCACGCTGATGCTGAGCGTCGAGAGAATCTTGCCGTGCCCGTGGCAATAGGGGCAGTCCATGAAGTTCGACGCCAGCAGGCTCTCCTCCATCCGCTGCCGGGTCATTTCGACCAGCCCCAGCGAGGACACCGGCAGCACATTGGTCCGGGCCTTGTCCGTCTGCAACGCCTCCTTCAGCGCGCGATAGACCGCGTTCTGGTTCTTGCGCGACTTCATGTCAATGAAGTCAATCACCACCAGCCCGCCGATGTTGCGCAGGCGCAACTGGCGGGCCACCTCGGCCGCGGCCTCGATGTTGACCTGCAGGATGCTCTCCTCCTGCGTCTGGCCGCCCTTGTGCCGCCCCGTATTCACATCAATGGCCACCAGCGCCTCGGTCTCGTCAAAGATGAGATAACCGCCGGACTTGAGCCACACCTTGCGCCGGAAGGCGTTCTCGAGCTGCCGCTCGACATCGAAATAATCAAAAATCGGCTGCGCGCCGTCATAAAACTTGACCCGGTTTTTGACCCGGCGCGAGATGCGCGTGGTCATGTCACGGATCCGCTCGAACGTCTCGCGCGAATCAATCACGATGCGGCCGACATCCTCGGTCAGGCAGTCGCGCACGGTGCGCTCGACCAGGTCCGGCTCGTGAAACAGGCAAGCCGGCGCGGACTTGTTCTTGATCCCGTCCTCGATGCTCTGCCACGTGTCGAGCAGTCCGCGCAAATCGCGCACAAAACTGGTCGCGCGCACGTTCTCGGCCGAGGTCCGGATGATCAGTCCGATGCCCGCAGGGAGCGGCAGCCGCCCTAGCACCTTCTTCAGGCGTTCGCGCTCCGTTTCGCTTTCGATCTTGCGCGACACCCCCTTGAGCTTGCTGCCCGGCATCATCACCAGATAACGCCCGGGGATGCTGAAGTTGGCGGTCACCCGCGGACCCTTGGTCCCGATGGGGCCCTTGGTCACCTGCACAATGATCTCGCTGCCCGGCGGAAACAGCTTGGCCATTTCGCCCGGCTGGGCCTTTTTCTTACGGGCGCGGGCCACCGCCACCCCCTCCTCGGCCTCGAGCCGGGCCGCGTCTTCCGGAATCATGTCCCAATAGTGGATAAACGCGTTTTTCTTTAACCCGATGTCCACAAACGCGGCCTGCAACCCATCCTCGATGTTCTGGATGCGACCCTTGTAAATACTGCCGACAATCCGTTCCTCGGTCGGCCGCTCCACAAAGAATTCTTCGAGATGACCCTCGGCCATGATGGCCACCCGGGTCTCCAAGCTCTCGGAATTCACAATGATTTCATACTTGTTTGTTTTCCGTAGTCCCATTTTCTTTAACCATTCAAACATTGTTCACCTCGCGCCGGGCCCGGCGCACATGCACACTTTGAACCAGACCGAATCCCGCCAGCGTGCTCAACATGAACGAGCCGCCACTGCTTACAAAAGGCAGTGGCAGCCCGGTGATCGGCAACAGCCCGATGGTCATGCCGATATTGATGAACACGTGGGCGAAAACCAGCCCGGCGATTCCAGTTACCAGCAAGCTGCCCGCCGGATGCCTGGCGGTCCACGCCGTGCGAATATAGCACGTCAGCAAGACCGCAAAGCCCAGCAAAAGCAGGCTTGCCCCGACAAACCCCTTCTCCTCGGCCAAAACCGGGAAGATGAAGTCGGTGGGCGCCACCGTGCGCGGCAAAAAACCGAGCACGTTCTGCGTCCCATTTAAAAATCCTTTGCCGCCCACCCCGCCGGAGCCGACCGCAATGGCCGACTGGATGGCATTCCAGCCCGCCCCGAGCGGATCGCGCGAGGGATCCAAAAACGTCAGGATGCGCTCGCGCTGATACTCGCTGAGAATCAGGCTGCCCAGCGGCGAGAGAATCGCCGCCGCGCCGCCCGCTCCCAGCAGGGCGATGGCCGCCAGCCAGCGGAACGGCGCGCCCGCCGCCAGCAGCATCACCACAATGGTGGGAACCAGCACCGCCGCGGTGCCCAGGTCCGGCTCGGCCGCAATCAACACAAACGGCACCACCGCGATCAACCCCGCCACCACCACCATAGCCAGCGAGTTCGGCTGGATGGCCCCCCCCCCCAGCACCCGGGCCAGCACCAGAACCAGCGCCAGCTTGGCAAACTCCGACACCTGCAACAGCACCCCGAACACGTTCAGCCAGCGGGCCGCGCCAAACACCCGGGTGCCCAACGGCAGCACCAGCGCCAGCAGAACCACGCTCGCCAAATACAGCCACCAGGCATGGCGCAGCCAGAAGCGGTAATCCACCGCCGTCATCACCAGCGCCGCCACAATTCCATAGAGCACCCACCAGACCTGGCGCGAAAACCACGCCCCGGCCAGCCCGATCTCTTCCCCGCGCCACGACGCGCTGTAAACGAACGCCAGCCCCGTGGCCAGCAAACCGGCCACCGTCAACAAGGCCAGAAAATCCTGCGCCAGCCACACGCGCCACCAGGCCTGAACGCGCTTCTTCATGCCGCCCCCCCCCCCGGCGCCCCGGTCGCCGGTGGCCGCGCCACGGCCTCCGGGCGAGAAAGTTCCAACCCCTCCAGCTCCTCAAACATACGCGCAAGCAGTTGCCGCACCTGCGGCGCGGCGGTAGTGCCGCCGCTCACCGCCTCCTCGATCACCAGCGCCACCGCGTAGCGCGGCGAATCAAACGGCGCAAACGCCACCAGCCAGGCCAGCTTGAGGCCGCTCCCCTTCGCGCCATATTCCGCCGTGCCCGTCTTGGCCGCCACCACCACGCCCGGCACCGCCGCCCGCTTGCCCGAGCCGTCCGGCGCGTTCACCGCGTCGCGCATCCCCTCGCGCACCACGCGCACATTCGCCGACGACCACCGGGGGCCGTCCGGCATCCGCGTGGGCGGGATCTCCTTGCCCTGACCGTTGGCATTCACCACACGGCGCACCAGGCGCGGCCGCCAGAGCGTCCCGCCATTGGCCAGCGCGGCGGCGTACACCGCCTGCTGAATCGGCGTCACCAACAGCGCGCCCTGGCCGATCGACAAGTTGCAGGTGTCGCCGTCCCGCCAACTGTCGTGCCGCTCGCGGCGCTTCCACACATTGTCCGGCACCAGCCCCGGCCGCTCGAAGTCCAGCCCCACCCCGGTCGTCTGCCCGAACCCGCAGGCCCGGGCCATCTCCTGCACCGCCTCCGCCCCGCAGTGCAGCGCGGCATGATAAAGATACACGTTGCAGGAATAGCGGATCGCGTGTTGCGCGTCCAGACTGCCATGACCCCAGTGCTGCCAGCAGCGGAAACGCGTGCGTCCGAGGTCCAGAAAGCCGGGGCAGCTGTACCGCGTGCTTGGCGGCACCCGGCCGCTCTCCATGGCCGCCAGCAGCGTCACCAGCTTGAAGGTGCTGCCCGGCGCATATTCGCCGGCGGTGGCCCGGTTGTAGAGCGGACGACGCTCGTCGCCCAGCAACTGATTCCACAGCCGGCTGGCCAGCACGGGCACGAAATCGTTCGGGTCGAATCCGGGCGCGCTGGCCAGCGCCAGCACGTCGCCATTGCGCGGGTCCATCACCACCACCGCGCCCTTCTCCCCTTCCAGCGCCGCCTCGGCCGCCCGCTGCACGCGCACATCCAGCGCCAGTTCGATGTCGCTGCCCTGGCCCGGATCCCGGCGCGAGACCTCGTCAAACTTGAACCCGGCCACATCCACCTGCACCTCGATCTTGCCGCCGTCCGCCGCGCGCAGCACGCCGTCGAACCGCTTCTCGACGCCCGAGCGGCCGGCCACCTCCGGCAGATAATAATGGAACTGCTCCGGCTCGCTGCCGGCCTGGGGCGACTGATCATCCGCCGCGCGCCCGACATAGCCGAGGGTGTGGCAGGCCAGCGGGCCAAACGGATATTCCCGCACCGACTCGATCGTAAGCGCCGTGCCGGGATGCTGGTGGGCGTGTTCCACAAAGCGGGCCACCGCCTCCTCGTCCAGATCGCGCCAGGCCACCAGCGGCAGGGGCGTGCGCCGCCCCAGATGCGTCCGCACGTCGCGCGGCTGCAACTCGAGCGGACGGTCCATCGCCTCCGCCAGGCGATAGAGCGTATCCATCACATGATCCACCGTGCGCGCCGTCCCTCCCGACCGCCGGAACTCCTCGAGGTGCAGCGACACGCAATAGCTCGGCCGGTTCCCCGCCAGCACCTCCCCGCGCGCGTCCAGAATGCGCCCGCGGCTCCCCGGCAGGCGCACGCTGCGCAGGCTCTGCTTCACCAGACGCCGCTGAAACTCCATCCCCTGGGCCACCTGCAGATTCCAAAGGCGGTACACCAGCGTGCCCAGCAGGCCCATCATGATGAACCACAGCAGCAGCAGGCGCAGCACGTTCACTTCCGGTTTGGACGGGCGGCGACGCGGCATCAGACCATCTCCTCGCGCATGCCCAGCCGCCGTTCCAGCGCCTGCATCAGACGGAACATCACCGGCACCACAATCGCCCCCAGCAGGGCCGAACCCAGCATCCGCCAGCCCGTTTCCGCCGGCGTCAGCACGATCAGCCCCTTCACATGCAGCAGGATCGCCATCACCCCCGTCGCCACCGCCGTGCAGAACGCGCCCAGCACGCTGACGGCCGTGGCCCGGAACGTGAAAAAGTCCGCGCGCAGCAGCGTGGCCACGCCCCCCGCCGCCAGCAGCGCGCACCCCGAAAAGCCCAGCGGCGCCAAACTCAGCGAGTCCTCAAGAATCCCGCCCAGCAGCGCCATTATTACAAAATAGCGCGACTTCTTGCTCATGGCCGCGTACAGCACCACCGCCAGCACAAAGGGGAACGCCGGCTGGCCCATGTAACGCCAGGCCGGCATCAGTACCTGGAAGGTGCCGCCCACCAGCAGCCAGAACAGCAGCGACAGCAGCGTCATGGCGCGCTCTCCCCCAGCAGATCCGTCTTCGTCCCGGTCAGCTCCTCGGTCAGGCCCTTCGCCGCCGCCTGCAAATCCGCGTCGGTCGCCACCACAAATCCATACTCCGCCCGCCCCAGGTCCGCGTTGATCTGCAAAAACGCGGTCCGGTACAGCCCATCCGCCGCAACCTCCACCCGCGTCACCCGCCCCGCCACCAGCCCCTTGGGAAAGACACCCCCCAGCCCGGACGTCACAATCTCGTCGCCCTCCTGAATATCCGCCGTCAGCCCCATATAGTCCATGCGGCAGGCCGGCTGCTCGCCGGGCGCCCCGCCCAGCCCGGTCATGATGCCCAGCACCCCCGAGCGCGCCACGCGCACCGACACCTTGCACGTCGGGTCCGACAGCAGCAGCACGTCGGCCGTCTCGTCCGACACCGCCACCGTGCGCCCCAGCAGACCGTCCGGCGTGATCACCGCGCGATCCTCCGCCACGCCCGACTCCGCCCCCTTGTCCAAACGCACCGTCTGCCACCAGCCCGTGCTGTCGCGTCCGATCACCTCGCAACTAATCAGCCGGGTGGGAAACCGCCGCGAAAACCCGAGCAGCTCGCGCAGCATCTGGTTGTCCCGCTCCAAATCGCGCGCCACGCGCACCTCGCCGCGCAAATAGACAATCTCTTCAAACAGCGCCCGGTTCTCCAGCGCCAGATCCCCGATCCCCCGCACATAACGAATAATTTCGCGGACTTCGCGCACCCCTCCGCGCAGCGCCCCCTGCAGCGGGCTCAGGCCATCGCGCACCGCCCCTTTCACCCGCAGCGAGGCCGTATCCGGCAGATTCAGTATCGCCAGCACGATCAACCCGATCGCGCAAAGCGCTATCCATCTACGATCCTTCATGTCTCATCCGGCTCAATCCTGAGCGTCCTTTCACGCGGACCCCGGAAGAGATGAAAAGAGAATGGGAGACGGGCGGCGGCCCCGCGGCCGGTCAGGCGCTCTGCGAGACCCGGCGCAGGAAGTTCAGCTCGTTCAAGACCACGCCGGTGCCTTCGGCCACCGCGCTCACCGGGTCTTCGGCCACATGCACCGGCAAACCAGTCTGCTCCGCCAGCAGCTTGTCCATGCCCCGCAGTTGCGACGTGCCCCCCGCCAGCACAATGCCCCGGTCCACCAGGTCCGACGACAATTCCGGCGGGCAGCGCTCGAGGGTGATCCGGATCGCCTCGATGATGGCCGTCACCGGCTCCTGCAGCGCCTCGCGGATCTCCTCGGAGGTGATCGTGAGCGTCTTGGGCAGGCCCGCCACCAGGTCGCGGCCCTTCACTTCCATGCTCACTTCCTCGCCGAGGGGATAGGCGGAACCAATCGTCACCTTGATTTCCTCCGCCGTCCGCTCGCCAATCATCAGGTTATAGACCCGTTTCAGATATTGGACAATCGCCTCGTCCATTTCGTCGCCACCCACGCGGACGCTCCGGGCCAACACGATTCCGGCCAGCGAGATAATCGCCACTTCCGTGGTGCCCCCGCCCATGTCCACAATCATGTTGCCCGCCGGTTCCTGAACCGGAAGGCCCACGCCGATGGCCGCCGCCATGGGCTCCTCGATCAAATAGACCTCCCGCGCGCCCGCATGGCCGGCGGAGTCCTTGACCGCTCTCTTTTCTACCTCCGTGATTCCGCTCGGAACCGAAATGATGATCCGCGGACGTACCACCCACTTGCGATTGTGCGCCTTGCGGATGAAATACCGCAGCATCGCCTCGGTCACCTCGAAATCTGCTATCACGCCGGCTTTCATCGGACGAATCGCCACAATATTTCCGGGAGTCCGGCCCAGCATCCGCTTGGCCTCCTCGCCCACGGCCAGCACGCGGTTGGACCCCTGTTGGATCGCCACCACCGACGGCTCGCGCAGCACGATCCCACGGTCCTTCACATACACCAGGGTATTGGCCGTGCCGAGATCTATGCCGATATCGTTCGAAAAATAACCTAAAAGCCAGCTAAACATCTGGGCTCTTTCCTACTTTACTTGTACAAAACTACAAAAATAGCTCTCAGTCAGAAACTCGCACATAGTTGACCTATCCCCTCCCGCCTGTCAAGCGTCAAACCGCCCTAGTAATCAAAAAAAGTGTACGCGCGCGACCCCCAAACCCCCTTCCCCCCGCCCCAACTCTGCCCGCCCCCGAAAAACGGTGTCACAAGTCACCGCCCGTCCCCCATGTCCCCCAAAAAAACGGCGTCACGGTCTCACGGCGTCATCCCCTGTCCCCCCACACCGCCCCCTCCCGCCCTTTTCGCGCCAACCACGCCCCACATCCACCTATGGCGCGTCAGCGCCCCGTGGCCATGCGGCAAAGGATTTTGAACAAACGAGGGGGCTTTCCCGGCAAAATAAGCGTCTTGCCGCCGCATATAGCCCCAGCATAATCAGGCCCAATCGCCGATTGCCGTCCGTCCCGCGCCTGCGGGATGGCAGCGGGCGGTTTATTTGGGGGATTGGCGGGGTTTTCACGCGGAAATAACCGCGGGAGTTTCTGGAGATGCCGCTTGGCGGACGATCCCTCGCAGTACTTTAGTACGCGAGGGTCGTTCTCCAAGCGGCAGAACAGAAAGAACCGCGGTTGGTTTCCGCGCCGCCAATCCCCCAAACAAACCGCCCCTCTTCTCCCCCCGCACCACACACACCGCCCGCCCGCCCCCCCCCCCACAATTTCACCAC
>JAAZFE010000143.1 GCA_012511885.1 Lentisphaerota bacterium
GAAGCGCAGCCAGCGGGGGAAAACAACTCACAGAATCCGCCATGTCCCTTTCGATGTCGCGCCCCCCAATAGTGCCAAAGCAATTTCCGCAAAATCCACCAAAACCCCATCGAGGTCAGGAAGTCTGAATTTAGAGCGTGCCGAAGAGGCGGTCGCCGCAGTCGCCGAAGCCGGGGAGGATGTAGCCGTTGTCGTTGAGGCCATCGTCGAGTTTGGCGGCGTAGATGGTGACGTCGGGGTGGGCGGCATGGAAGGCGTCAAGGCCTTCCGGGGCGGCGAGGATCGCGACGACGGTGATGTGGGTATTGTTGGCCTTGGTCTTGAGCAGGTCCACGGCATGGACGAGGGAGCCGCCGGTGGCGAGCATGGGGTCGAGCACGAAGGTGCGCATGCGGGCGGCGTCGGGAGGGAGGCGGAAGTAGTATTCGACGGGCCGCAGGGAGGCTTCGTCGCGGTAAACACCGATGTGGCCGACTTTGGCCGAGGGGATGAGGTCGAGGATGCCGCCGACCATGCCGAGGCCGGCGCGCAGGACGGGGACGAGGAGGATGTCTTCGGCGAGCTGCCGGGCGGTGCAGGGGGCGAGGGGGGTGTGGATTTGGACGGGGCGGAGGGGGAGGTCGCGGGTGATTTCGTAAACGAGGAGGTAGGAGAGTTCTTCGAGGGTGGCGCGGAAGAGTTGGTTGTCGGTGGCGCGGTTGCGGAGGATGGTGAGTTTGTGTTCGATGAGGGGGTGTTTGAGGATGGTGATGTTGGTGGTCATGGGGGGTGCCTCCTGTATTATGTAGCGTAGCAGGTTGGGGTGTTGTGGTGAAGGCTGGAGTTGCGGGTGGTGGTGGTGGTGTGTGGTGAGTGGGAGGAGGGGTGGGGGGAGGGGAGAGGGGAGGAAGAGGCGGTTTGTTTGGGAGGTTGGCGGCGCGGAAACCAACCGCGGTTCTTTCTGTTCTGCCGCTTCGAGGACGACCCTCGCGTACTTTCGTACTGCGAGGGTCGCCCGCCAAGCGGCATCTCCAGAAACTCCCGCGGTTATTTCCGCGTGAAAGCCCCGCCAACCTCCCAAACAAACCGCCTGCAACCACGTCCTGCGGACGGCGGACAGGGTAGTGGGGGGTGCGGGGTGTTGTGGGTGTTGGCGAGGCCGCACTGGCGCACGGGGAGAGGATGATGCCGTGACGCCGTTTTGGGGGACATCGGGGACGGAGGGGGGAAGAATCGGGTGGCGGGCGGGGGGGGAACGTGGTTTATTGGGGGGCGATTGGAAGGGATATCGCAAGGAGCCCGCTATGGACATGGACCGGATCAAAGCAGTGATCGAGCTGATGCGCGAGCATGAGCTGAGCGAGTTTTCGATCGAGGACAAGGATTTCAAGCTGTCGCTGAAACGGGGCCAGGCGGGGGGGGGGGCCGTGCCAGCGGCGTCCGCGGCTCCGGCGGCGGCTCCGGTTCCGGCGGTTCCGGCGGCTCCGGCAGCCGAGGGGGCGGGGGGGGCGAAGGAGGAGCTGACGCCGATTGTGTCGCCGCTGGTGGGGACGTTTTACCGGGCGAGTTCGCCGGACGCGGATCCGTTTGTGTCGGTGGGGGGGCAGGTGACGAAGGACACGGTGGTGTGCATCATCGAGGCGATGAAGGTGATGAACGAGATCAAGGCGGAGACGAGCGGGGTGGTCCGCAAGATTTTGGTGGAGAACGCGACGGCGGTCCAGTTCGGGCAGCCGATGTTTTTGGTGGAGCCGGACTGAGGCGGGCATGTTCAAGCGCATCTTGATCGCGAACCGGGGGGAGATTGCCGTTCGCGTGATCCGGGCCTGCCGGGAGCTGGGCATCCGGACCGTGGCGGTGTATTCGCAGGCGGACGAGTCGTGCCTGCACGTACAGCTGGCGGATGAGGCGGTGTGCATCGGCAAGGCGCCGGCGTCGGAGAGCTATCTGAAGACGGCCAACATCATCAGCGCGGCGGAAGTGACGGACGTGGACGCGATTCATCCGGGCTTTGGATTTTTGTCCGAGAACGCTCATTTCGCGGAGATTTGCGAGGATTGCGGGATTACGTTCATCGGGCCGCCGCCGGAGATCATTCGTGACATGGGCGACAAGGCGCGGGCGCGGGAGCTGATGCAGCGGGCGGGGGTTCCGGTGACGCCGGGGAGCGACGGGGTAGTGAAGTCGGCGGAGGCGGCGGTGGCGGTGGCCAAGCGGCTGGGGTATCCGGTGCTGGTCAAGGCGGTGGCGGGCGGGGGGGGCAAGGGAATGAGGATTGCCCGCAACGACATGAGTTTGACGCAAGGCTTTACGATGGCGAGCTCCGAGGCGGAGCGGGCGTTCGGGAACCGCGACATTTATGTGGAGAAGCTGATCGAGCGGGCGCGGCACATCGAGGTGCAGCTGCTGGCGGACAACCACGGGCATGTGTATCAGCTCGGGGAGCGCGACTGCTCGATTCAGCGGCGGCACCAGAAGCTGATCGAGGAGGCACCGAGTCCGGCGCTGACTCCGGAGCGCCGGCGCAAGCTGCTCAAGGCGGCGGTGCGGGCGGCGCAGGCCTGCCGGTTGCGCAACGTGGCCACGATCGAGTTTTTGTGGGACGAGGACACGCAAGAGTTCTATTTCATGGAGATGAACACGCGAATCCAGGTGGAGCATCCGATCACGGAGGAGGTGACGGGGACCGACCTGGTGCAGCTGCAGATCCGGGCGGCGGCGGGGGAGGTGCTCAAGTTTTCGGAGCGCGATTTCGAGCCGCGCGGGCACGCGATCGAGGTGCGGGTGAACGCGGAGAATCCGTATCGCAATTTTACGCCGTCGCCGGGGATGGTCGAGGCGGTGCATTTTCCCGGCGGGCCGGGCATCCGGGTGGATTCGCACGTATATTCGGGTTATGAGATTCCGCCGCACTATGACAGCATGATCGGGAAGATCATCGCGCGGGGCCGCACGCGCGAAGAGGCACTGCGGCGGATGGCGCGGGCGCTGGCGGAGTTCAAGCTGGTTGGGCCGGCCACCACGGTGCCAGTGGCGCAGGCGCTGCTGGCGGATGCCCGGTTCCGTCGCGGGGAATACACGACGCATTTTCTCGAGCAGTTTATGAACGACGTGTTCTGGGTGCCGTAGGTGGTAATGGAGATGACGCGGGAGGAACGGGCGCGCTGGCGGGGGACTTGGCGGAGTCTGGAGCGGTCGGTCGAGGAGGTGCTGGGGGGGCTGGATGACGAGTCGGTGGCGAGTGGGCCGTCAGTAGCAGCCGGGCGGGTGGTGGTGCTGGGCGGGGGGACGGGGCTCTCGAATGTGCTGGGGGGGAACGTGCAGTTGCGTTCCTGGGCGGACCGGCCGGATGTGGGGCTGAAGCGGGAGTTCAAGAATCTGGCGGTGGGGGTCTGCACGACGGATGACGGCGGGTCCACTGGCGAGCTGGTGCGACGGCTGCCGATGATTGGCATCGGGGACACGCGCAAGGTAATGTTGTCGCTGATGGACCGCGATTTGGTCGCGCGGCGTTATGGCGGGGGCGGGGCGGCGCTGGATGTGCTGCGGACGATTTTCCAGCATCGTTTCGGCCCGGTGGCGCCTTCGCGCGAGGTGTTGCAGGATCCGGTGCTGGCGCTGGAGCCGGCGCAGCGGGCGGCGTGTCCGCCGGAGTTGCGCGAGGCCTTGCGGGAGCTGACGCGGGGCGTGCCGGACTGGGTGTTCGAGGGGATCGCGGCGCCGCGCCACTGTCTGGGCAACCTGCTGCTGACGCTGGCGATGTTCCGCGGGGCGGCGGCGGAAGCGCCGCCGCGGTCGGGGGCGATCGAGCGGGCGCTCAAGGAGGTTGCGCGGGTGCTGGGGGCGCCGGCGGGGCGGGTGCATCCGGTGACGGATCTGCCGGGCGCGCTGATGTTCGACTATGCCAACGGGGTGGTGGCTACCGGGCAGTCGCGGGCGGCGCGGGCCCGGCGGGGTTGCGCGGTGCAGCGGGTGCGGCTGGTCCACGCGGAGGCGCCGCGGTCCAACGCGCGGCTGCTCGAGGCGCTGCGCCGGGCGGAGCTGATTGTGTACGCGCCGGGCAGTTTGTACAGCAGCGTGCTGCCGGTGCTGCTGACGCCCGGCGTGGTCGAGGCCATCCGCGAGAACCGGCGCGCGGTGAAGGTGCTGGGCGCGAACCTGTGGATTCAGGAGGGCGAAACCGACATGTCCTTCCGCGAGGAGAGCCGCGGGTTCTGGGTGTCGGAACTGATCGAGGCGTACGGCCGCAACATTCCCGGCGGCATCGAGGGTCTGTTTGACGTGGCGCTGGCGACCAGCCTGGACACGGTGCCGGGGAGCATCATTCGCAACTATGCGCTGGAGGGGAAGCATCCGATCCATCTGGACCGGGCGCGGGTGGCGCGGTTGGGGGTGATGCCGGTCGAGGCGAGCTTGTTTGCCAGCCACCGCGGGCGGCAGGAGTCCATGATTCATCACGATCCGGTGCGTTTCGCGGCGGCGGTGCGGGCCATTCACGAGGGCTGGCCGCGCGAGCGCGCCGCGGCGCGGCGTCCGGCGCGGGCGAAAAAGCCGGCGGCCAGGAGCGCGGCGGGGGCGCCGGTTTGCTTCCGCCCAGCAGCCTGGGAGCGGATACGCGCGGCGGGGCGGGCGCTGGACGGGATTGTCTTCAAGCCGCCCGGGCTGCGCGAGGTGATCGAGGATTTCTTGTGGGACTATCCGGATGTGCTGACGGAGCATTTGCGCGGATTCGGGGAGGTGCGCGTGGTGAAGGCGGGGCAGTGGAAGCGGAGCCGCCAGTGGGACAATGTGCTGGGCTATTTCGAGCCGGCCGGTCGGAGCATCATGCTGCATGAGCACGCGCTGCGCACGCCGCTGGCGCTGCGGGCCAACTTTGCCGTGGCGCTGGGGGAGTCGCTGCTGGGGCGCTACATCGAGAAAAAGCATTGGCGGGAGCCGCCGGGGGAGAACTGCCGGATTTATACGATCCGGCTCCGGCCGGAAGGCGAGCGCGAGTGCTGGTTGCCGGACGCGGCGTTGCGGACCTATTTGCGCGCGGCGGGGATGCTGCCGCAGGACGACGGGTTGACCTATGTTCGTCCCGTGCCGAAGGGATCGGGCTTTCTGCCCAGCGGGATTCTGTTCGGGCTGATGTATGCGTGGATGCTGGACAACGCGTTTGTGCCGGCGCTCGATTTCGAGATGCGGATGCTGCTGTGGCCGGCATCGCGGTTGTTGCCGTTTCAGGTGCGCGAGCGGGCGAGTCATCAGGAACTGGTCCGGTTTTGTCGGGAGGTGGTGTTTGGCGGGCGCTGATGCGCCTTGGGAATTGCGCGATTGCGGGAATGCGTGAGTGGGCGATTGGGGCGCTGACGCGCCTTGCCCGGGGTTTGTCGGCAGCTGCCGGTTAACGGCTGAAAGGGCTGAAACGAAGGTTTTTTGGCGAAAAAAGTCGAAAAGTGGCCCAAAACAGGCCCCAAATGGCTAAAAACGGGTGAAAATGCGCAAAAGTATGGATTATGCGACGTTTTGGGCGTGGAGTTGGGCGATTTTTTGTGGGGTGGGTGGGTTTGGGTGAAAAATGTGGTGTTGTTGGCGGGAGGGGCGGCTGGCGACGTCAACCGGCGATTGCTGGCGAAGGGCGGGAAATGGGGGCAGGGGATGACGCCGTGAGACAGTGACGCCGTGACGCCGTTTTTTTTGGAGGGTGCTGACGCACCAAGGGTGGGAAATGGGGCGAAAACGGGCGATTTGGGGCGGAAATGGGGTGAAAATGGGCAAAAATGGGCGAGAAACGGGCGGTTTTTGGTGTTTTTTGGGGTCGTGCGTAGCGGGAACAGCCACACGGACAAACACGGACGAGCACGGACTTTCACGGACATTTGGGACGCCGCTTTCGCGGCGGAAACAGAAGGGTGGAGGGGAATTGCGTGATTGCGGGAAGGGTCGATGGGGGCGCTGATGCGCCATGGTGGGGTGGAAATAACGGGCAGCTGCCGATAAGGGCGAAAATGGGCGGGAAAGGGGCGGAAAACAATGAAAAATCGGGTAAAGCAGCCAAAAATGGCCCTGAAATTGCCAAAAATGGACAAAATTGGCGGGTAGGTGGGGATGGGGGTGCTGTTTTGGCTTTTCATAGGGCGGGGGGCGTTGTATTCTGCGCCGCATGAGCAAAAATCCTGTATCTGAAAAGAAGCTGTTGGCTGAGGGCAATCATTTGCGTTTGGTGGTGCGCAATGGCTGGGAATTTGTGGAGCGTCCGAAGATTTCTGGCAATGTGGTGATTGTGGGTTCGACGCGTCACGGGGGCCTGGTTCTGGTGTCGCAATGGCGCGAGCCGGTGGGGGCGCCGGTGGTGGAATGGCCGGCGGGGCTGGCGGGCGATGTGCTCGGGCGCGAGACGGAGGCGCTGGAGGAGGCGGCGCGCCGGGAGCTGTTCGAGGAGACGGGGTTTAAGGCGGATACGATGACGGCGGTGCTGAGCGGGCCGCTGAATCCGGGGATTTCGAATGAGACGGTGACGTTTTACCGGGCGCGGGGGATGGTGCGCACGGATTATGGCGGGGGGCGGGGCGCGGAGCGCATCCGGACGCATGTGGTGCCGATTTCCTGGCTGTTCCCGTGGCTGGAGCAGATGCAGGAGAAGGGATTTTTGGTGGACCCGAAGGTGTACGCGGGGGCCTTGCTGCTGCGCAAGGAAATGGACGAGTTTATGCATGACTGACACGCGCGAGACGGCCGCGGCGGACACAACGAAGGCCGCCACGGACTTGACCGTGTTCGCGGTTCCGGAGGGCAAGCGGATTTCGGTGGGGCCGCCGAGTTTGCTGGCGCTGCCGAATGGCAAGCTGCTGGCGGCGTTTGATCAGACGGGGCCGGACGTGAAGGGGTTGCCGGGGAAGAAGGGGCTGGATCCGCGGCGCAACCGCTGGATGCAGGGGCGGGTGATGGCGTCGAGCGACGGGGGGGCCACGTGGGGTCTGTCGGCGACATATCCTTTCCGGCACGCGAGTTTGTTCCGGGACGGGGGGGATGTGTATTTGCTGGGGGAGGCGTCGGGCGGGCTGCGGCTGATGAGGTCGCCGGACGGAGGGGGGAGCTGGTCGGCGCCGCTGGAGCTGTCGGGCGACTTGGAGCTGTGGTGCGCGCCGACGGCGGTGGTGGCGCAGGACGCCTGGTGGCATGTGCCGTGTTTGGCGCCGTCGGACGGGGATTGGGGGGTGATGGTTTGGCAGGCGCCGCGCGGGGCCAGTTTGATGAACCGCAAGGCGTGGACCGCGGGGCCGGTGTCGGCGCCGCTGGCGCGGTGGGCGGGCGGGGGCGGGGGGTGCGCAGTGCCGTGGCCCGGGGCGCGGCCGTCGTGGCGGTTTCCGGTGGTGTTTCCGGAGGTGAACGCGGGGCATCCCTGGCACGGGGGCGGGCGGCTGCAGATGGTGGCGCCGGCGGGGCTGGGCCGCGAGCACTGGGCGGCGCGGGCGGTGATGGATGCCGAGGGGCGGATCGCGCCGCAGATGATTGGCGAGGGCGAGCCCTGGCTGTGGACGCCCTGGCCGGGGGGGCACGCGAAGTTTGATCTGGCGCTGGATGAAATGAGCGGCCGCTATTGGCTGGCGGGCAGCCGCGGGCAGGCGCGCATGACGGTGGGGCGCGGAGCCGGCGGCGAGGCCGCCCAGCGGCGGATCGGGGTCTGGGCCTCGAACGGGCTGGAGGAATGGTTGCCGGCGGCGGAGGTGGCCGGCAGCGAGGAGGGACCCGCGGGGGTGCGGTGCGATCCGGCTTTGGCGATCGCGGGGGGGGATCTGGTGGTGGCCTACCGGGCGGGCGGCGCGCAGAGCCGCCGCGCGCGGGAGACGGCGCGAATTGGGTGTGTCCGCCTTGAAAAGCTGCGGACCCAAACGCTTTGAAACTCGGTTTTTGAACGTGCTTTGCGGCGCGATGACAGATAGGATGATCCACGAGCAATCAAGGGAGATCTTGAGATGAGCGAAGAGAAATTGGACGCGGCGGATCGCAAGGGCTGGGAACGGGTGCGTTGGTTGACGGCGGGGGCGCTGTCGCTGGGCGCGCTGGCGCTTTATCTGGTTACCATGAGCCGGGGGGCGTTTCCGGGGTTGCCGGCGTTTAGCATGTCGTCGCATTTGGGGCTGGACGCGGGGCCTTCGCTGCTGGATTCGCTGTGGGGGCGGATGATCCGGCTGCTGGCCTGGCTGCCGGGCGAGGGACTGGCCTGCCGCGCGAGCGCGTTGAGCGCGCTGTTTGGCGCGTTGAGCGTGGGGCTGCTCACGATGATGGTGATGCGGATCCGCTACAAGCTGCATGACGCGTATGATCCGGACGAGTGCCGCCGCGAGAATCAGGCGCGCTGGCTGGCGGGGGTGACGGCCGGTCTCGGCGCGGCGATCAGTATTCCGTTCTGGGTGGCCTCGACACGGTCGCTGCCGGATACGTTTCATGTGTTTCTGCTGCTGGGCGCGGCCTTTTTGCTGTCGGAGTATCAGCGCACGGGGCGGGACGGTTTTCTTTACGCGCTGGGGCTGGTGTACGGGGTGGGGGTGACGGAGTTTGCCACGTTCTGGCTGATGGCGCCTCTGGCGGCGGTGCTGGTGCTGCGGGCGATGCTGCAGCGGGCGTCGTTTAGCTGGCGGGTGGTGTTTGGCATGCTGGCCTGGACGGTTCCCGGACTGCTGCTCTATGTCTGGAACGGTTGGACGCTGTGGGCCAACGAGGCCGTGAAGCTGCGCGGGTTCCAGTCGGCCTGGACGGTGATCTGGTATATTTGGCGGGACCAGTGGCACCAGATCGTGCGCGCGCCGCAAACCACAGGCTTTTTGATTGTGGTGCTGATCACGGTGCTGCCCTGGGGGGTGATGTTCCTGATGCGGCCGAAGAAGCCGGCGTGGCGTTTTTCGGCGTGGCAGGTGGTGTTGCGTCTGAGCGTGCTGATTGTGGCGGCGGGTACGCTGATCAATGCGCCGGGGGCGGCGTGGCGGGCGTTTGGCATGTATTTTCTGCTGGTGACGCCCTATCTGATTTTGGCGGCGTGCGCGGGGGCGGTGGCGGGCGAGTTCTGGGTGATGGGTCAGGTCCGAGAGCACCGCAACGCGGGGGTGGGCCAGCCGCTGCGTGGTGCGCTGGGCAAGCTGGGCGCGCTGATGCCGTTGTTGCTGGTGGGGGCGGGCTTTTGGAATTTGACGGTGGCGGATGGCCGTCCGGGCTCTCAGGTGACGGCGGCGGTGAACCACCTGCTGGACGCGCTCGAGGAGCGCGACGTGCTGCTGAGCCCCGGCTGGTGGGATGAACGCTTCCGTCTGGATGACGTGATCCGCGTGCAGGCCCTGGACCGTGGGCAGGACGTGGTGGTGATTGGCATGCAGCAGATGACCTCGAAGCATCAGCGCGATTATCTGGCGCGACGCTTCACGCATCCGCGCCAACAGGCCCTGTTGCAGGTGGGGTTCCGCGCGTTTCTGCAGGATTTTCTGGCGGATGACGCCAACCAGCGGCGCACCGCCATTCTGGACATGGCCGAAAGCGTGCGCGAGTTCGGCTATCTGATTCCGGACCGGTTGATTTATCGGTTGACGCCCGACGAACCGGAGCTGGATTGGGCGGTTTTGGTGGAGTCGCAGCGGGCTTTCTGGGAGATAATGGAAGCCTGGGGCGCGGAGAAGCTGGATGAGGCCAACCCGGCGTGGCATCACCGCGCGATCTTGCTGCGGGTGGCCTCGAAGGTGGCCAACAACGTGGGCTTCGCGCTGGTCGAGCGCGGGGAGACGGACGCGGCGGAACCCCTGTTCCATCAGGCCCGGCGGTTGCTGCCGGACAACATCAGCGCCCTGCTGAACCTGATGACGCTGGCGCAGGCGGCGGACAAGCCCGAGCTCGAGGACTATCAAGCGGACTGGGAGCGGATCAAAGAGAGCAAGGCGGACAGCCGGGTGATGTGGGCGCTGGGGTCGCTGTATGGTTATGTGCATAACACGGGCTATCTGACGCGCCACGGCATGATGTGGGCGGTGTCGGGCAAACCGCAGATGGCCGAGGCCGAAATGCGGCGGGCCTCGGGCGGGCGCGCGATGGATCCGCGGGTGAAGGCCTTCCTGGGGCGGGCCTATTTGAAGGGCGGCGACGTGCAGCGCGGCGCGGCCTATTACCGCGAGGCCATCGCGGAGAATCCCAAGGACGCGCGCAGCCTGCTGATGCTGGCGCAACTGGCCATTCAGACGGAGGATTTCGCCGAGGCCGAGCAGCTGCTGGCCCAGGCGGAAGAGGCGGGGGTTCCGGCGGCCAACCTGCGTTTCGAGCGGATCGTGCTGGCCTATCTGCAGGGCAAGCCGGATGACGCGCTGGCCGGCTTGCAGCAACTGGTCAAGGAGCAGCGCGACGACGCCCGCGCCTGGGCGCTGCTGGCGCAGTTGAGCGCCGACGGCCGCAACCCGAAGCTGTATGATCAGGCGATCAAGGCGCTGGAGGGGCTGCGCGCGGACTCGCCGGACATCCGCCTGATGCTGGCGGAACTGCACGTCAGCCGCGAGGAATGGGGCAAGGCGCGCGCGGAGCTGGAACAGGTGACGCGGATGAATCCGCGCCAGACCCGGGCCTGGGAAATGCTGCTGAACGTGGACTTCAGCGAGCGCAAGCAGGAGCTGGCCGAGGATCACGTGCGGATTCTGCTGACGCTGGACCCGGGCAATTTTACGGGCAACATGATGCTGGGGTCGCTGCAGTACGGCCGTTCACAATACGCCCTGGCCGAGTCGTCGTACCGCGCGGCGCTGAACGCGCACCGCGCACCGGTGGTGCTGAACGATTTGGCCTATCTGCTGATTTTGAAGGGCGGGGCGCTGGCCGAGGCCCGCGAGCTGATCGAAGAGGCGGTGGGGTTGCAGCCCGGTAATCCGCTCTTTCTTTCCACGCGGGGCGAGCTGTTATTGCTGGAGGGCAAGCTGGACGCGGCCGAGGCCGACCTCGAGAAATCGCTGTCGGCCATGCCGGACAATCCGCCGGTGCTTCTGCTGGTGGCGCGGCTCTATGCCGCGCGCGGCCAGCGGGACGCGGCGCGCGAGACCGCGAACGCGCTGCTGAACCGCCAGGAGGAGTTGTCGGCGGAGCAACGGACGGCTCTGCAGACTTTGTACGACGAATTGCAGTAGAGGCCGGCGGACCGGCCGGCGGGGATGGCCTTGAGCACGGAAGCCGCGAAGAAGGTCTTGGCGCGCCGCGCCGACTGGCGCGTGGGCGGGGGGATCTTTGTCGCGGCGCTGGCGCTTTATCTGGTCACGGCGGGGCGGGCGCCGGTTCCCGGGCGTCCTTTGACGGAAATGTGGGCGCATTTGGCGCTGGAGGCGCCGCCGCCGGTGGATTATCCGGTGTGGGGCTGGCTGGTCCGGCTGACGGGAAAATTCCCGCGCGTTTCGCCGGTGGCGGTTTTGCATGTGCTGAGCGTGGTATGCGGCGCGGTTGGCGCGGCGCTGACGGCCATGCTGCTGGGGCGGGCGCGCTTCCGAGGGAGGCTGGCGGAGATGGCGGTGTTTCCGGCGGAGCGCGTGGCCCTGGCCCAGAAGCTGTCGGGATGGTTCGCGGGGCTCTTCCTGATGGTGAGCGCGCCGTTCTGGATGGCGGCCACCCGCTCGGGGCCGGACATGTTTGATTTGTGCCTGCTGCTGGTTTCGATCTGGCTGCTGATGGCGAGCCGCCAGCGCGGCCGGCTGAGATACTTCGGCGGCTTGGGGGTGCTCTGCGGGGTGGGGCTGGTGGAGTCCGGCATCTTCTGGCTGTTTCTGCCGGTTGTGGCGGTGTGGGTGCTGGTGGTGGTGTACCGCCGCGGAGCGGGGCGCCGGCTGAAGCCGCACCTGCTGTTCTGGGGCGGGCTGGCAGCGGGGCTGGGGGCGCTGCCGCTGCATCTGCTGAGGCTGGCGCGGCGCTATGCGCTGGCGGGCCAGCCGACGGGCATGCTGGAACTGGCGGGGCTGCATGCCGTGGCGCAACTGGAGATGATTCAACAGTTCAGCGCGCACGTGGGGATGCTGCTGATTCTGACCCTGGCGCTGGCGCCTTGGCTGCTGCTGTTCGTGGCTTCCAAGCGTTCGCCCTGGCACTATGACACCGACCAGATTCTGGCGCGGGTGGTGTGGGTGGGGGCGCTGCTGGTGACGCTGTTCGACTGGCCCATTTCGCTGTGGCAGCTCGATTCGCTGCGCGGGCTGCTGCTGCCGGCGCACGTGCTGCTGGCCTCGAGCGTGGGTCTTATGGCGGGGGAGTTCAGTTTGGTGGCCGCGCGCCAGATTCCGAGAAACTCGTCGTGGGTTCAGTGGGGGGTCCGGGTGGTGTGCGGGGGGGCGGTGTGGCTGACGCTGGTGGTGATTCTGACGGCGGGGGCGCTGAACTGGCGGATGGTGGACACGCGTCCGGCCAGAGTCGTCTTCCGCGCGGTCGAGGATATTCTGAAGCAGACGACCGGCCGGCCGGTCATGCTGACCGGCGGCGGGGTGGGCGACGTGGTGGCCTATGCGGCTTGGCGGCGGGGCCAGCCGCTTCTGACGGTGGATGCCCGGCAAGTCAATTCGAGCTTCTATTGCCAGAAGCTGGCCCGGCATTTTGACGATCCCTTTTTGCGCCAGGCGCTCGAGCGGGGCCACATGGGCACGTTTTTTACGGAATGGCTTTGGAATCCACAGGGGCTGGCGCAGACCGCCTTTCTGGAGTGGATGGATCCGTTTTACGAGATGGGCTATCTGGTGCCCCGGGGATATGTATGCCATTTGGCCGCGACGGAGGACGAGGTGGACTGGGCAGCGCTGGCCCGACGGCAGCGGGGCTACTGCCGACGCTGGTTGAGCGTGCTGATGACGCCGAAGCGGCATCCCCTGGCGGGGTATATGATGCAGTTGCGCCGACTGCTGGCGCGCAACACCAACAATCTGGGGGTGAGCCTCGCGCGGCGCGGCGATGACCGGCGCGCGATGGAATTGTTCCGGTGGGCGCTGGAGGTGGACCCGGACAACTTGAGCGCGCGCATGAACTGGGCGGACGTGGCGCGGGAGGATGATCCCCAACTTGCGGCGCGGCTCGAGGCGGAATGGGAGCGGCGCATCCAGCAGCCGCAGGAGATGCTCTGGGGGATGGACGTCCATTCGGGGCATTTGCTGAATGCCGTCGAGTGGGCACGCCGGGACGCGGTCTGGGCGCTGTCCGGCCAGCTGCTGGGGCGGGAGGCTCAACAGCGTCAACTGGTTCGCGGCGATCTGGCCGGCGTGCGCCGTGAGGTGTTTCTGGATCTGGTCTATCTGGCCATGGGGCGGCCGACTCCGGACGAATACACGTTGCGCACCAGCCTGATCCGCAACGAGCGCAATATTTCCGTATTTCAGAAGCTGACCCGCCTGGCTTTGCGGCGGGGCGATCCGGACGCGGCCGAAATCTATCTGCAGGAGGCGCTGCGGCTGGGCCTGCCCATGCGCAAGGCGCTGCTGGACCAGTGTATGATCGCGTTTGTGCGTGAAGGCCGGACCGCGGCGGAACCATGGATTCCGCCGCTGATCCGCGAAGACGGGACCAATCCGCAGATCTGGGTGGCGCAGGCTCTCTGGGAGTTGGAGGACTTTCAGCCCGGGAAGGCGAGTCCGGCCCTGAACCGGCTGTATGAATTGGGAGTGAGGGAGGTGAGTTTGCACCTGTCGATGGCGTGGGTGCACATGGCCCGGCTGGAATGGAACCCGGCGCGGCTGGCGTGCGAGGAAGCGCTGAAACTGGAGCCCGACAACGCGATGGCGTGGGAGCTGCTCTGGGCCTGGGCGCGGGCCAAACGGCGGAATCCGGCCATGCAGCGCAGCATCAAGGCGCTGACGCGGCTGGAGCCCGCGCACCCGCTGCTGGTCTTTGAGCAGGCCGCGCAAACCGCCCGCGAGGATAAGTTTGACGAGGCCGAGGCCATGCTGCGTCGGGGGGTGCGCCACTCGCGGGAATCAAACTTGCTCTACGGATTGGCCGGTGCCATCATGCAAAGGCTCGGCAATCTGGACGAAGCTTGCGCATTGCTGGATGAGGCGATCGCGCGCCAGCCGTTCCGCGGCACATTTGTGGCGGCGCGGCGGGAATGTCTGGCTCTTCAGGAGAAAAATCAACCGTCCGGCCGGGCCGACTGAACCAGAACGCAAACCATGGATTGGCCTTCACAACCTGTTCCGAAGAAACCGGGAAACGTGAGTCCGGCAGAGCCGGAAGACCGACAGGACTACTCGTTTTTTCCGGATCGCGACCGCGACCCGGTGTTTGAAGGCCGCGAGCCGCACGATTCGGTGCGCGACGACTGGATGGGCAAAAAGTTCCCGCGGCCCTGGCATATTTCGGCCATTTTGTTTGTGCTGGCGTTCGGGGTGTATCTGGCCACGATGAGCTGGACGGTGTTTCCGGGGCGGCCGACCTCCGCCCTGCTGGGGCATTTGAAACTGCAGTTGTCCCCCGCGGTGACCACGCCGATATGGGGGTGGGGCGTGCGGCTGGCCGACCGCCTGCCGGGATTGTCCGTGGCGGCATGGATGGGATTGTTCAGCGCCTTGTGCGGCGCGTTGGACATTGCCCTGGTGGCCTGGCTGATGACCCGGGTGGGCTATTTGATCCGCAACGAGCCCGGCGACCAGTCGTTCCTGCGCGAGGCGCAGGCGCGGCGGCTGTCAGGGCTGGTGGCCGGCCTGTTCCTGCTGTTTTGCATGCCGTTTTGGGTGGTTTCGACGCGGTCGCTGCCGGACACGTTCGAGGCTCTGTGGCTGCTGCTGGCGGTGACGGCGTTTTCTCAGTATCAGCTTTGGGGGCGGCGAACCTATCTGTTTTTCTTTGGCTTCCTGTATGGCTCGGGCATGACCGAGTCGGCCACCTTCTGGGTGTTTCTGCCGCTGGCAATCATTCTGATTGCGCATGAGATGTACCGCTGGCAGGCGTTGCTCAACTGGCGGCGGCAGCTGGTGTGGTGGGGCGGCTTCGGGCTGGGGCTCTCGCTGTATTTTTTCCATATTCTGATGCTGTACAAGGATGCGCAGTGGGCCGGGCATTTTGCGTCGCCGTGGGCGGTACTGACCCAGATGCTGGCGGATCAGATCGGGCCGGTTCTGATGGTGCGCCACAGCAACGGTTTTTTTGTGGTCATGTTTTTCTGTCTGGTGCCTTGGCTGACGCTGTATCTGATGTCGCGAAGGTCGCCGTGGTTCTATGAGTGGGGGCAGATCCTGGTGCGGGCGATTTTCATCGGGGGGCTGCTGGCGGTGCTGTACAACGCGTCGTTCAGTCCGTGGAACCTGATGGGGATGTATTTCCTGGTGGTGACGCCCTACATGATCATGGCGGTCTGCTTTGGCTACATGGCGGGCGAGTTGTGGATTCTGGGTGAAATCCACCTGATGCTGGACACCTCGTTCTGGCGCCGGCTCCGCCGCCGGGCGGGCAGTCTGGTGGCAATGGGGGTGCTGCCGCTGGCGGTTCTGGGAGCGAGTCTGCACAACTGGAAGCAGGCCGACGGCGGCCAGGGAGCGGCCCTTCAGCGGTCGGCGGAAAGTGTGCTGGATCAGGCCACCACCCACCGGGTGCTGTTCGCGGCGGGGGTGCTGGACGACGCCTTGAGGGTGGTCATTCGCGAGCGGTGGTCGCCGATCGTGCTGATCAGTCTGCCGCGCATATCGTCGCCGATCTATCTGGAGGAAGTGGCGCAGCGATTTGTGCATGAGTCGCTTTCGGGTCCGCTGCGGCAGGGCGACTTCGAGCAGTTTGTCGAGAACCTGCTGCTGCTGGAGATGGGACAGAGCCTCGTGGCCATTTTGGACATGCCCGACCTGTTTCAGAAGTATGGCTATCTGCTGCCCAGCGGCTTTTTCTATCACCTGGTGGATGAGGCGCCATCGCGGGAGATGTTGCGTGAATCCTTCGCGCGGCAGCAGCCCTTCTGGCGGGAGATGAGCGCGCTGGTCGAGAACCTGCCGCCGAAAAAAAATGAGGCGCGTGTCTTTTTGCAATACCTGGGGCTGACCGCGTCAAAAGTTGCCAACAATTTTGGGGTGACTTTGGCGGAGGCGGAATTGTTTGACGAGGCCTATGAGGCTTTCGAGGCCGCCGTCAAGATGTATCCGGACAACTGCAGCGTGCTGTTGAACCGGCTGGCCCTGCACACGATGCGGGAGGCGGATGACCTCGAGGAGCTCCATACGGCCGTGATGCACCGGTTGCTGGCCCTGAGCGGGGAGCAGTGGTCGCTGGCGACGGTGTTCGGGCATGTCTGGCATCCGCGGCAATGGCTCGAGGAGGGCTGGGTGTGGGCGCTGTCGGGCGTTCCCGAGGACGAGCCGGGTTCGCGTTACAAGCCCGCCGCGCCGGAAGAAGAAAGCGCCCAACTCGAGCTGCTGGATCAGGCCTATGCCCGCTGGAAGGTGCCCCTGCCTTCGTTTGTCGCGCTGCGCAACGTCCTGGTTCAGAATCCGCGCCACACCCAGGCCATGGTGGAGCTGGGGCGGCTGAGCCTGCGCGAGTTTGATTTTGAGGTGGCCGAAGCCTATTTCGAGACCGCCGAGGAATACGGCCACGACGAGGCGCTGCTGCAGTTTGACCGGATCATGATCCAGTATTTCCAGGGGCAGACCGAGGAGGCTCTGGCGCGCCTGGAAGGGTTGTCGCGCTCGCTGTTTTCCAGCGACATCCGCATCTGGCTGGCGCTGGCCCTGATGACCGGGCCGGACAACCTGCGCAATGCCGAGGCCATGCGCGAACTGCGCAAGCACCCGGATGCCAACACGGTGGTTTATATGACGCTGGGCGCGATTTACATGAAGCGGAGCGACTGGAAGGCTGCCGCGAAGCACCTCGAGAAGGCAGTCAGTCTGGATGTGCGCAACATCCATGCCTGGGAGCTGCTGCTGACCGTGGCCGGCGAACAGAACAACGAGCGCCTGATCGTGGCGGCCCGGCGGGCGCTGATGAGTTCATCGTCGGGGCACTATCTGCGCTTTGAGCAGATGGGCATCGAAGCCTACGGCAAGGGCAATCTGGCCGCGGCGGAAGAGGCGTTCCGCCAGGGGATTCAACTGCAGCGCCACCCGACGCTGCTCAACAACCTGGCCCACGTCATTCTGGAGCGCAAAGGCAATCTGCAGGAGGCGCATTACCTGATCAACGAAGCCGTTCGCCGGCAGCCCAACGTGCCCAGCATCCTGGTCACGCGCGCGCAAATCCTGATGGCGCTGGGCCAGTTGCCCGAAGCCTATGCCGACGTGGTGCTCATGCTGGAGCGCAAAGGCAAGAACCTGACGCCCCTGCTGGATCTGGCGCTGCTGCTGGTCGAGAAGGGCGACATCGAGCGGGTCCATCGGCTGGTGGAATTGGCCGACCGTCACGACAAGTTGCTGACGGTGATCCAGCGGGAACGGTTGAACGCCTTGAAGACCCGGCTGGGGATTGAGCTGAAGCCGGCGGAAGAGCCCGGGGAACCAGCGCCGAACGGGGACGATCTCGACGACGACACCCTCGAGGCGGACCTTGATGCCGGGTGAGTCCCCCGCGCGGGAGTCGCCACGCTACATCTCAACACTTAGTGGTCGCAGAGGTTGTCGCCCGTTTCGAGATTGCCGGCCAGAAAGGCGTTGGCGAGGGCTTCGGCGGAGGCCGTCGCGCATCCCACCACCACGCGGATATTGTTTTGCTCGAAGAGCTGCTGGGCGCGCGCGCCCATGCCGCCGGCCAGAATCATGTCCACCTGCTGTTCGTGCAGCCAGCGGGGCAGAACGCCCGGCTCGTGGGGTGGCGGTTCGACGTAGCTGATGCCGCGGATTTTCTTGGCGTCGTCGTCCACTTCGACCATCGCGAAATGCGAGCAGTGGCCGAAGTGGGGGCAGAGTTGTTCGTCAACAACTGGAATAGCGATTTTCATGAGGTCTCCTTGATGGGTTGATGGTTGATGGTCAAATGGCTTCAGATGGCGCGGACAGGTCGAAATCAAAAAAGACGCCGACGCCCCCCGCGCAGCAGGCCTCGGGAAAGGCGGTCCACAGGCTCGCGCAGGCTCGCGCACCGGTGCAGTGGAGGGGCACGAGCAAAGCGGGGGAAAGTTGACGCAAATAAACGTTGAGGGCCTCCAACTGATCGGGCGTCGCCGAGCCGAGGTGCATGCCGCCGATCACCGCGTGGAGGGGGCGGTTGCCGGTCAGTTGGCGGATGTGTTCGAGGATGGCAACCAGGCCGGCATGGGCGCAGCCGAGCAGGACAACCAGACCCCCGGGGGTGTCGAAAAAGAGCGACTGATCGTCGAGCAGGGGGTCGGCCATCTCGCCGCAGGGATCGAGGTGATAGGTTTCGCCCGGAGGGGGGCTGGCCGGGTCGCGGGGAATCTGACCGGTGGTCCGGATGCCGGGAGCAATCTCGACCGGTTCGCTCGCGAGACGCAGGCGGCTATTGGGTAGCCGGAGCGCGGCGGCGGCTTCGGGAATCCCGATCGGGCGCGCGCCGGAGGAGGTGACATGATATTTGGGCTCGAGCGCGGCGGGATGCAGATAGATGTCAATCGGCTCGCGCGCGACGGACATGACGGCGGGCAGGCCGCCGGTGTGATCGTAGTGGCCGTGGCTGAACACGATGGTGTCCACTTGCGCCAAGTCCAGGCCGAGGGCACGGGCGTTGTCGGCGATCACCATCCCCTGGCCGGTGTCGAACAGGATCCGGCGGTCGCCGAACGCGAGGTGCATGCTCAGGCCGTGCTCGCCGCGCGTGGCGCGGCCGGCCGCGCAGTTATCCGCGAGGATGGTGACGCGCACGGCACTCATGGGTTGGCACTCCCGGAGTTGCCGGCGGCGACAGCCTGCCAGTTGCGCCAGACCGCGTGGATGTCGCCGGCCAGCGGGCCGGCGCCGGCCTCGATGGCGCTCAGGCCCCGGCGCTGGGCGGCGGTGATGGCGGAATCATAGCGCACCCGGCCGATGGGTGTTGCGCCAGCCTCCCGCGCGGCGGCCTCCATCTGTTCGGTCATGTCGGGATGCAGGTCCCATTTGTTGACGCATACCGTGGCGGGAATCTTGAAGTGGTTGGCCAGTTGCAGGATGCGGGCCAGATCGTGCGCGCCAGCCACCGTGGGTTCGGTCACCACGAGGACCCGGGCGGCGCCGGTGACGGCCGCGATGACGGGGCAGCCGGTGCCGGGCGGGCCATCCACCAGCACCCATTCGCGGTTCTGCTGTTTGGCCAGCTTGCGGGCTTCTTCGCGCACGAGCGAAACCAGCTTGCCGGAGTTGTCGCTGCCGGGGGCGAGGCGCGCGTGCACCATGGGGCCGTGCCGGGTGGCCGAAATGAACCACTCGCCGCAGTGGCAATCGGGGAAATCGATGGCCTGATGGGGGCAGTTCCAGACGCAGACGCCGCAGCCCTCGCAGGCGATGGGGTCCACGCGATGGACCCGCACGCCGTTGGAGGCCCGCCGGACGGAAGCGATGGCGTCGAAGCGGCATAGCTCCGCGCAGCGGCCGCAGCCCCGGCAGTCGGCTTCGCGGATGATCGCTTCGCATCCGCTGATGAAGTCGGCGCGGTATTGGATGTCGGGTGCAAGCAGCAGGTGCAGGTCGGCGGCATCCACGTCGCAGTCGGCCAGGACCATGTTGCCGGCCAGGGCGGCAAAGGACGCCGTCAGGCTGGTTTTGCCGGTGCCGCCCTTGCCGCTGATGATGACCAGTTCTTTCACGGGGACACCTCCAGACCGGGCAGGGTGAGCAGGTTGTCCCAGAGGCGGGCGATGCGGCCGCGCCATTCGGGCAGGTCGTCAAAGAGGAGGCGGCCGCGGGCATAGGTTTCGGCGACACGGCGGTCGTCGGGGAGTTCTGCGAGGATGGGGATGGCCTGTTCGCGGCAGTAGGTTTGCACACGGTCGTCATCGGGCACGGCCCGGTTCACCACCACGCCCAGCGGCATGCCCATGGGGCGCAGCGCCTCGACGGCCAGGGTCAGGTCGTGCAGGCCGAAGGGGGTGGGGTCGGCCACCAGCACTACGGCGTCGGTGTCGCGGGCGGTGGTGACGGCCGGGCAGGAAACCCCCGGGGGGGCATCGAGCAGGGCGATGGCCGCGGGGTCACGCCGGGCCTTGAGCTGGCGGATCAGGGGAGGAGCCATCGGTTCGCCCACGTTGAGGCGGGCATGGATGAACCGGATGGGGCCGGCATGACCGGATTCGATGGCGCCGATCTCGCGCGGTTCCTCGCGGATGGCGGCGACCGGGCAGACCAGCGCGCAGGCGCCGCATCCGTGGCACAACTCGGCGAACAGCAACGGCTTTTTGAGCATGGCGATGGCCTTGAACTCGCAGACCTCCGCGCAACGTCCGCAGGACGTGCAACGCTCCTCGTCAATGACCGGATTGAGGAGGGTGGCGGGTTGGGCGGTGTCGAGTACGGGTTTGAGAAACAGGTGGCCGTTGGGCTCTTCGACATCGCAGTCCAGATAATGGACGGGCAGGCCGCGCTCAACCAGCAGGGCGGCCAGATGGACGGCCACGGTGGTTTTGCCGGTGCCGCCCTTGCCGCTGGCGATGGCAATGGTTGGGAGCTTGGCGCTCATGGGGGGCGGTTAGACCCAGTGCCCCTCGGAATTGGGCGCGTCGAGGACGGGCAGTTTGCCCTCCTGGAAGCGGCGCAGGGCCTCTTCACCGGTGCAGGCTTCGGCGATGAGCGCGATTTGCACACCGGCTTCCTGCAGCGCGCGGAAGGCCTTGGGGCCCACGCTGCCAGTGATGACGGTTTGCGCGCCGAGCCGGGCCACAACCTGCGCCGACTGGATCCCCGCGCCCTGGCGGGCCTGCAGGTTGGGGGTGTTGTCGTGCGCGGTGAAGCGGCCGGTTTCGGTGTCCACCAAAAGAAAAAACCTGGCCCGGCCGAAATGCATGTCCATGGGATCGGCCAGTTGTTGGGAGGTTGAGGTGATGGCGACTTTCATAATATATTCCTTTGCTGAGTTGCGGCGCCGGCCGGTCGCCGACCGGAGACTGGCCAACTTTCTTATGAGCATATGCCCATTACTGAATCTTGGCAAACTGAAAATATCATGGAATAACAGTTGCATCGAAGGTGTGTCCATGGCTAGTATGCCCGCGATTTGAGAGGATTGTGGAAGATTTATGGCGAAAAACAACCGAGACAAAGAAAAAGAAACCAAAGAGAAGGATGGCGTCCTGACCCTGACCGGCATGGTGGTGAAGGTGTTGCCCTCGACCATGTTCAGGGTTCGCCTGCCCAACGGGCATGAGATCCTGTGTCATATTTCCGGCAAAATCCGGAAGCACTTCATCAAAATCGTTCCGGGAGACCAGGTGAAGGTGGAAATGAGTCCCCACGATCTGACCCGCGGACGGATTTTCTATCGCGAAAAAAACGTCTGAGTTCAGATTCCGCGCCGAAGACCGGCGCAGGGAACGGCGGCAGCTTGAGGGTTGCCGCTTGTTTTTTGATCCACCGTCGGGCGGAGGGCTCCGGCCTCGAGCCGCGACGGCCGCCCCCCGGCGTGGGGACCGCCTTTTTTCCCTTTTCATCTCCGCGGAGTGCTATCCTGTGGATCGAACCGGAAGGAGACCCTCGCATGAATGTCCTCGCAAGATTCTTTAGGCTGGCCGAAGCCGGCACCTCGGTCCGCAAGGAAATCATTGGCGGAGTGACCACGTTTTTGACGATGGCCTACGTCATCTTCGTCATTCCCGCCATGCTTTCGGACCCGGCCATTGGCATGCCCAAGGGCGCTTTGATCACGGCCACGATCCTTGCGACAATCTATGGCACGCTGGTGGTGGCGCTCTATGGCCGCGTCCCCTTTGCGATGGCGCCGGGGATGGGCCTGGGCGCCTACTTTGCCTATTCGTTGTGCATCGGCTCCGGAATCGCCTGGCCGGTGGCCCTCGGCGCGGTGTTCATTTCGGGGTGCCTGTTCCTGTTGCTGGGCATCCTGGGCATTCGCCGACTGATCGCGGCGGGCATTCCCGAGTCCCTGCAACTGGCCACCGCCGCCGGTATCGGGCTGTTCGTCATGTTTATTGGCCTCAAAAATCTTGGCGTGGTGGTGGCGCACCCCTCCACCCTGGTGGCCATCGGCCCCTGGTCAGTTCCCATGGCGCTGGGCGTGGCCGGCATCCTGATCTGCGGCATGTTGGCCAGCCGGAATGTCACTGGCGGCCTGTTGATCGGCATGGCCCTGACGACCCTGTTGGGAATGATCGTCGGCCAGGTGCCCCTGCCGCAGGGCATTGTCTCCGTTCCCCCGGGAATCGGAGAGATTGTTGGCCAATTGGATGTCCGGGGCGCGCTGACGCCAGCGCTGATCGGACCGATCTTTGCGCTGATGTTCGTGGACATGTTCGACAGCATCGGCACGATGATTGCTTGCGGCAGGAGCAGTGGCATCCTCGACAACGATGCGACCATGAACAAACTGGACCGGGCCTTGCGCGTGGATGCCAGCGCCACGGTGCTGGGAGCCGTTTTGGGAGTGCCTTCGGTCACCACCTATGTCGAATCAGCCGCCGGCATTTCGGCGGGCGCGCGCACGGGTCTGGCCTCGGTCGTGACGGCCGGCTGTTTTATCATCGCGCTGTGGTTTGCCCCGCTGATTTCCATGGTGCCGGTCTTCGCCACCGCGCCGGTTTTGGTCATCGCCGGCGTGTACATGTTTCGCTCCATCCGCCATCTGGATTTCAGCCGCCTCGATGAACTGATCCCCGCCGTGCTCACCATCATCCTGATGCCGCTGACCTATACCATCAGCGTCGGAATCGCCGCCGGCTTTCTCAGTTGGACCCTGCTCAAGGTTATGACCGGACGCATCCGCGATGTACGCCCCAGCATGTGGCTTTGCTCTCTGCTCGCCTTGGTCGCCCTCATGGAAATGATTTTGCCTGGCGGCCTCCCGCTGTAACCTGAATCATTCATCAACATGGATGAAAACAATGTTATTTGCCACGGAGCAGCATGATATGGAAATAAATATAAAAATTCACTACCATCCCACAGAGGCTGAAATCCGGGCAGTATCCTCCTGTCAACCCCTGTATTTATTGGGTTTTTGGCTTATTGATTCTGTCTACTGAAAATCCTGTGTGTTTATGAATTCCTTGTTCTC
>JAAZFE010000144.1 GCA_012511885.1 Lentisphaerota bacterium
CGAAAAAACGAACAATTTTCAGCCCTCCAAACCCTCAAATATAGTGTCGGGACACCCAAAACAAAAATTGCACCATTGCATTGCAATGAGTTACGTCTATTTTTAGACCCAACTCGGAACTCAGGAATGGGCGCGAATGCGCCTTCGACGCGGTAAAATGTGCCAGGTGGAAGGGGGCGCGAGACTGGATCTGGCGGAGAGGGGCGTAGGCGTGACGGGTTTGGCGTAAAATGGGTTGGGAATGGTCGAAAAATACGGGAAATCCGTCAAATTTGACCGAAAACCGCCCGAAATTGGTCAAAAATGGGCCAAAACGCCCTCAAACGAGCAAATTTAGCCGCAAAACGGCAAAATCGGCGAGTTATTTTTTGCCGGGGCGTCCGGTGGGGAGGAAGGGGGAGACGGCTTTTTGGAAGAGGGCCTTAGTGTAGTTGGCCACGTTGCGGTCGCGCAGGTGTTCGAAGAGCATGGGGGCGTCGGAACCGTAGCTGATCCGTTGGAGGGGATTGGGCTCGAGTGTCGCGTAGATCAGGTCATCCACCCCCCGGGCGAGGGCGAGGGTCTGGGCGATGGGGGAGATGATCATGGAATGCCCGAAGAAGTTGGTGTTGGCAGCATCGGGGCCGACGGCATTGACCGCGATGTGATAGAGGTTGTTTTCGTAGGCGCGCATCTTGTTGGTGAATTCCCAAACTTCGAAGCTGCGCATGAGGGCGGAGGGGCGGCAAATGATGTGGGCGCCCTTGACCGCGAGGATGCGGGAGACTTCGGGGAAGTCGCCGTCGAAGCAGATGTGGATGCCGATGACGCCGATTTCAGTTTTGAAGACGGGGAAGCGACTGCCGCTGGTGGTCCAGCCGTTGTTTTCGAGGCGTTCGGTGGGGAACAGGTGGGTTTTGCGGTAAGCGCCGAGATTGCGTCCGCGTGAATCGATGAGGAACGCGGAGTTGTAGATGATGTCGCGTTTGGGGCCGCGCTCGTAGGTGGGCAGGACGCAATGGATGCCGAGCTCTTTGCAGGCTTGCCGGATGGGGGCGAGCAATTTGGGGGTGGGGGGCAGGAAGTTGTAGAAATCGGCGGGGGGCATGGCGGGGTTGTAGCCGGTGGTGATGGATTCGGGGAATACCACGAGCTTGGCGCTGGTCTCGCGCGAGGCGCGCCGCAGATAATGAACGCAGAGGTCGAGATTGGCGGAAATATCGTTGGGAACCACGGCGAATTGGGCGCCGGCCACGACAACGCGCTTGAAAGGGGCGGGACGGGCGGGTTTACGGGATGCAGTGCGTTTTGAACTCATAACAACCTCCAGTTGAGCCGGGAGCATAGCGCAGGTGTCGGGGAAAGACAATGGCGCTTTGACCGCCAGCGCGGGGTGGCGGCCTTTGCGGAGAGGGAACGGGAGAAGCATGAAAAATCGCGAAAAAAGGGCCGAAATGGGCGAAAATGGGCAAAAATGAGGTGAAAACGGGGTCAAAATGGGCAAATTTGGCGATTGTGCGAGGTTTTGGCGTGGGGACGGACGATGGGGAATTGCGTGAATGCGCCGCGGCTGCGCCGCGAGCAAGGAGCATGGAAGCAGGGAAGGGGGAGTTTTGAACCGCGAATGGACATGAATGGACGCGAAATTTTTGAAGATAAGGAGAGGAATGGACGAGATGGACGGGTATGGACTGAATAAGGGGCGAATGGGTAAAATATGGAACATATGGGACAGAGGGGACATATGGGCGTGGGAGGGGGCGGCTGCGCCGCGAGCAAGGAGCATGGGAGCAGGGAAGGGGGGAGTGTCGAACCGCGAATGAACGGGGGGAAGACGACAGACTTGGGACGGCAGACTGTAGACACTGTTTGCCGTGGCTTGACCCTCTGGCGGGGGGGGGGTAGAGTGCCGGGTCATGGCTTTGCTGGACAAATCGGAACGGGCGCACGCGCTCGAAGCGGCGGTGGCGGCGGTGAAGGAGGCTGGTCGCCTGTTGCTCGAGTTGCGCGAGGAACCGATTGAGGTGATCTCGGAGGAGGCGTATGACATTAAGCTGAAGGCGGATCAGTTGGCGGAGGCGCGGATTCTGGAGATTTTGAATGAGCGCATGCCGCTGCCGGTGCTGACGGAGGAGAGCGGCGAGCACGGTGTGTTGGATGACACTGCGTGCATGTGGGTGGTGGACCCGCTCGATGGCACGTTTAACTATTCGCGGGGGATGCCGCTTTGCTGCTCGTCGGTGGGGTTGTGGGCGGGGGGGGAACCGGTGCTGGGGGCGATTTATGATTTTTTCCGTGATGAGCTGTTTACGGGTGTGGTGGGGGAGGGGGCCTGGCGCAATGGGGAGGCGATCCGGGTGTCGGGGATACGCGAGCCGTTACGGGCGTCGTTGGCGACGGGTTTTCCGCATCAGCAGGCCAAGGATGATGGGTCGTTGCGGGCGTTTGTGGGGCAGGTGCAGGATTTCAAGAAGATCCGGATGCTGGGGACGGCAGCGCTGATGGGGGCCTATGTGGCTTGCGGCTGGCTGGATATGTATGTGGAGAAGGATGTGTGGCTGTGGGACATCGCTGCGGCGGCGGCGATTGCGCGCGCGGCGGGGGCGGTGGTGGAGATCCGTCCGGGTCGGGCGGGGCGCTGGGCCTGCGAGTTGATCTGCGCGGCTCAGCGGGAGTTGATGGCGGCGATAACCTGAATAATTCACCAACCTGAATGAAAACATCTTTATTTATTGCAGCACTGCGTGATGCGGATATTTGAGTGAAAAAACTATTATTCATCCATGTTGTCCTTCGGCGCGACGATTCCAACCCGTCTGCGGCGTTATTCGGGGCTCGCAGGTTGCCAAACCAGCTTCGCCCCGCCTGCCTTGCATCCGAGCCGGACTTGTCGCATGAATTATCCAGTGATAGAGGAGTAGAGTGATGAGCGCATTGAAAGTGGAGAAGATTCATACACTGGTGACGGTGGATGAGGGTTATCGGGTGTTGCACGATGTGGATGTGGTGATGGAGGGGGGGCGGATCACGGCGGTGGGGCCGGCGCTGGAGACTCCCGAGGGGGCGCGGGTGCTCGATGGGCGCTGGTGTGTGGCCTATCCGGGTTTTGTGAACACGCACCATCACTTTTATCAGACGCTAACGCGCAACATTCCGGCGGTGCAGAACGTGAAGCTGTTTGACTGGCTGGTGTGGCTGTATGAGGTGTGGCGCGGACTGACCCCGGAGGGGGTGCGGGTGAGCACGCAGATCGCGCTGGGGGAGCTGCTGCTGAGTGGATGCACGACGACAACGGATCACTTTTATGTGTTTCCGGAGACGGCACCGGTGGAGTTTCTGGATGTGGAGATTGATACGGCGCGCGAGATCGGCGTGCGGTTTCATCCCACCCGGGGCAGCATGAGTCTGGGGCGCTCGGCGGGGGGGCTGCCGCCGGACGACGTGACCCAGACGTGGGAGGCCATTTTGAAGGATTGCGACCGCCTGATCGCGAAATATCACGATCCCAATCCGCTGGCGATGACGCGGATTGTGCTGGCGCCCTGTTCGCCGTTTTCGGTGACGCGTGAATCGCTGGCGGAGACGGCGGTGTTCGCGCGCGAGAAGAAGGTATATATGCATACGCATCTGGCCGAGACCAACGACGAGGATTCGTTCTGCGTCGAGAAGATCGGCATGCGCCCGCTGGACTATATGGAGAGTGTGGGGTGGGTGGGGCCGGACGTATGGTACGCGCACGGGATCTGGTTCCAGCCGGACGAAATCAAGCGGCTGGGCGAGATGAAGTGCGGGGTGGCGCATTGTCCTTGCAGCAACCTGCGGCTGGGTTCGGGCATTTGCCAGGTTCCGGCGCTGCTGGAGGCGGGGGTGCGGGTGGGCATTGCGGTGGATGGGAGCGCGAGCAATGATTCGTCGAATTTGCTGCGGGAGATGCAGACGGCGTTGATGGTGCACCGGGTGGGCACGGGGGTGACCAGCATGCCGCCGAGCACCGTGGTGAAGATGGCCACGCGGGGCGGGGCAGAGCTGCTGGGCCAGCCGGAAATCGGGCGGATCGAGCCGGGCATGGCGGCGGATATGGCGCTGTTCCGGCTGGACCGTCTGGATTATGCCGGGGCGATGGCGGACCCCGCGCATGCGGTGCTGTTCTGCGGCAGCGCGCCACGAGCGGAGTATACGATTGTGGCGGGCAAGGTGCTGGTGGAGAAGGGCCGCTTGACGGGCCTGGACGAGCAGGAGATTTTCCACGAGGCCAACACTCTGGCAACGGAGATGCGCCGGCAGGCCGGGCGGGAATAGTCGGGGCGGACGGGTTGGTAGGCTTTGGCACGGGAACGGGCAGGGTTGGAGTCCATGGATCTGGGCGCGGCGGAGGCGCTGCGCCGGGCGGTGGTGCGCGAGCGGCGCGCGCCGATGGTGTGGTGGTTTGGCATGGCGCTGCTCATGGGGGGGGCGCTGTACCTGCTGATTCGTTCGCATTCACCGCCTCTGGCCGGGGCGCTGATGATTTTGCTGGCGGGCGGATGGTTTGCCCCGGTGCTGGCCATTATTTCGTTGACGGCGCCCAAACGCGCCAAGAGCCGGCCGCCCGCGCCAGGAACCGGCAGCTATGCCGAGTGGAAGCAGCAGGCCCGTTTGCTGGGCCGGGTGCTGCTCTATTACGAGGATATTCCGAATCTGTCGTTTGACATGCGTCGGCGTCTGAAGGAGGCGCGCGAGGATTTGCGGGACACCTTGCGGGCGCATCCCTTGCGCGACGATCTCGAGCGGGTGTGCGGGCGCATCCGGAGCAAAACGCTGCCCGCGATCAAGTATTGGCTCTGGGAGGAGTATCGCGTTTTTTTTGAGCAGTCGTGCCGGGAGACGGAAGAATTCCTGGCCGGCACGGAGGATCCGAACGCGCGCATGGTCCTCATACAGCAGGCGGTCGAGAATTCGGCGACGCAGATGTCCCGTTTTGTGATGCCGCGCCTTCTCGAGCGGGAACGGATCAAGTGCATGCACGAGTGCTCCCGGCTGACGGCCACGGTGGTGATTTTGCACGGCCGGTCCATTCCGGTGGGCGAGCTGGCGGCGATGCTGGTGATCATGTGGAGCGACTTCTCGGAACCCTGGGAGCCGGGCAACGTGGTGCAGCGGATCTTTGCCGATACCGAAAGGGAGCGAAAAGGGCGGATTCCCGATCAACCGGCGGAGAGCCGGGATGCGCCCGCGCCCCGGCCTGAGCCGGCGGCGACAGTGGCCGGAAAGATCCCGAAGGAGACGGCGAAGGCGGCGGCGGCCGTCGCGGCCAGGGAGGATTTGCCGGAGGATGTGGTGATTCGTGGCGGCAAGCGGTACCGCCGGGTCCGGGTCCGGCGCAAGGTCAAACGGCGGCGGGTGCGGCATGCCGGTCCGGGGTTTGGGGATATTTTGTTGTCCTTTGGCCAGTGGTTGCGCTATTCCATACGGGCGTGGATGCTCTATCGTTAGCTTGAAACCTTGACGGGCCGATGGCGCCGGAGCACGTGATCCGGTTAAGAACGGCAACTTTTCCGAGTGATGGATGATGAAAACCAAAGGACATTTGATTCCCAGTGTGCCGGTGCCGGTGCCCTATGGCGCCCACGTGGTGGACCAGGGGGTGCACTTCAGCATTTTGAGCCGGCACGCCACGCGGGTCTGGTTGCTGCTGTTTGACCACGCCGACGACGATCGGCCGGTCGAGGAACACGAGCTGCTGCCCGAGCGCAACCGGTTGGGCGATTTGTGGCATTTGCACGTGCCCACCGCGCGGGAGGGCCAGTATTATGTTTACCGCATGGACGGCCCGAAGGGGGGGCCGGAGGGCCATGCCTTTGATCCGCGGCAATGGCTGCTGGATCCCTACGCGCTGGCAGTGGCGGGGCAAAAGACATGGGGCGCGCACGAGGGCGTGACGCCCGGCCGGCAGGTGCTCAACGGCCGCCTGTTTCCGAAGGGGATCATTCTCAAGGAGGATGGATTCGATTGGAGCGGCGACCGCACCCTGCGCGTTCCGTTGAATGAATCGATTATCTATGAAGTGAACGTGCGCGGCTACACGGCCCATCCCAGCGCGGGGAGTCCGTATCCGGGAACCTATCGGGCGCTGATTGACAAGATTCCTTATTTGCAGGAACTGGGCATCACCACGATCGAACTGCTGCCCACGCAGGAATTCAATGAGATGGAACTGCTGTGGGAGAACGGCCCGCGGCGGGATTTGCGCAACATGTGGGGGTACACCACGCAGGCTTTCTTTGCGCCCAACGGGCGCTATGCCAGCGCGAACCGGCACGGCGAGCAAGTGCGCGAGTTCAAGGAGATGGTCCTGGCGATGCACCGGGCGGGCATCGAGGTGATTCTGGACGTGGCCTTCAACCATACGGGCGAGGGGGGCATGGACGCCCAGACCTATTCTTTCCGCGGGATCGACAACGCGCTCTACTACATGCTCGAGGAGGGCGGGCAGAGCTATAAGAACTATTCCGGCTGCGGCAACACGGTCAATGGCAACCATCCGGTGGTGCGCGACTTTATTCTGCACTGCCTGCGCTACTGGGTGCTGCACATGCGGGTGGACGGCTTTCGTTTTGACTTGGCCACCATTCTGGCGCGCGGGCGCGACGGCAACCTGCTGGCGAATCCGCCGGTGATTGAACAGATTGCCGAAGACCCCCTGCTGCGCGGGGTGAAGATCATTGCCGAGGCCTGGGATGCGGCGGGCGCCTACCAGGTGGGGTCGTTTCCGAGCGACCGCTGGAGCGAGTGGAACGGGTTCTTTCGCGACGAGGTGCGCGATTTCTGGCGGGGCGGCTCGAATTGGAGCACGCTGGCCACGCGGCTGTGCGGCAGTCCCGATCTGTATGACCGTCCCGGGCAGACGGCGCACAAAAGCGTGAATTATATCACGAGCCACGACGGGTTTACGCTGGCCGATCTGGTTAGCTACAGTCACAAGCACAATCAGGCCAACAACGAGGACAACCGTGACGGCGACAACCACAATCGCTCGGACAACTGCGGGCATGAAGGGCCCACCGACAACCCGGCCATTCGCGCCCGGCGTTTGCGCCGTCAGAAGAACATGCTGGCCACGCTGTTTCTGGCGCAGGGTGTGCCGATGCTGCTGGGGGGCGACGAATTCGGCCGCACGCAGCAGGGCAACAACAACGCTTATTGCCAGGACAACGAGATTTCCTGGGTGGACTGGAACCTGTTGAGGGATCACCGCCAACTGCATGATTTCACCCGGCGGCTGATCGCCTTCCGGCGGAATCATCCGGTGTTGTGGCGAGCCAATTTTGACCACTACCGGGTGGTGGGCGAGGGTCTGCTGGCTATCCACTGGTATGGCCCCGACGGGCAGTTGCCTAACTGGGAGAGCGGCGAGGCACTGGCCTGCCGGGTGGATGGGCGGCGCGACAGCTTTGGCGGCGACTATGACGACGACGACCTGTTCATCATTTTCAGCCGCAGCGAGAAGCCCCAAACTTTTCACTTGCCGCCCAATCGCGATGGCCGGCCGTGGCTGCTGGCCATCAGCACGCAGGATCAGCCGCCCCTTTTCAAACGGGAGGACCGCTCAATTCTGCAGGTGGAAGGGCAGAGCGTGACGGTGCTGACTCACGCGCGTTGATGGGCGGCGGCACTGTCGCTTGCAGGTGGCGGCAGCGCGGGGAGGTCAGTCGCTGGAATGTTCGGGGAAATGGATGGGCTGTTCGAGGAGGCGCGTGGGTTTGGCGAAGGCATCCTGGAGGATCTGGCCGGCAAAGACGTGGATGGTATAGCCGTAGAAGGCGGGGGCGGGGGCGCCGGGGTGGTCCGACACGTGGTTCATGCCGGCGGGGAGAACATAGGTGGCCTCGAAGACGGCGGGGAAGGACAGCTTGGAGAAGGCACCCAGGACGATGGGCGAAGGGGTGGTGATGGCGCGGGTGGGTTGGGGGGGGGCCTCGCCCGCCCGGTCATAGAAGGTGATGAAGATCTGGATGCGGGCGTCCGGAAAGAGGCGCTGGGCAGTCGAGCGTTCGAGGGTGACATCAAGGGTGCGCATTTCGGCCAGATCGGCATCAGTCGGCTGGCGCTTGAGATCGGGCGAGGACACGATGCGGATGTCCCGAGGAAGGTTGTCGAGGTCGGCGGTAAAGCTGTCATGCAACAGCTGGGTCTGGAGCACCCGCAGATTGTCGAGGCGCTCGATTTGTTCGCGGGCGTTGAGGGCTTCGGCGGAGTCGGGCGCGGCCAGGCCAACCAACAGGCCCCAACGTTGGCGGGCTCCCTCGAAATCGCCGCGCCGTTCGGAGATCCGGGCGTGTTCCTCGTGGGCGGGGATGAAGCCGGGATGGAGCTGGTGAATCTGATCAAGAAGCTGGATGGCGCGGGTGTAGTCGGTGAAGTCGGCCGCGGCCGCCGCTTCGGCCAGGAGGCGCTGTGCCTGTTGGATGCGGGGGTCGGCGGCGGAAATCTGGGGCAGGGTGTCGAGGGCGTTGTTGGTTTCGACAGCGGGGAAGTTGGCTTCGGCAAGAATATTTTGCAGCTCACTGGTTGCCTGGTCGCCGGCGCCGCTCTGGCGGGCTTTGTCGGCCGGGTCAGCCTCGGCGTGGGTGTCCTTGCCATTGGTTGCGGCATTGGTTTGGGTGGCCAGGATTTCGGCCTCCTTGAGCTTGGCGGCGTGGTAGGCAATGTCAACGGTTTCGGTGATCGGATCCAGCAGGTGTTCCTGCCAGTCATGGAGGAAGACCAGCAGGAAGCCCTGCAGGACGAGCAGGGCAACAATGGCCAGGAAGGTGGTGGGCTGGAGCAGCCCCGGAGTGTGCCGCAGCCTGCGGCGGGGGGGCACGATGGTCTGATAGATCAGGGGGAGGCAGCCCAGCTCGATGAGGTCGTCGTGGGCGAGGGGGCCGGGGGCTTCGAGCGGCCGGCCGTTGAGGAGGACAGGGTGATCGGGAGACAAGGCCTCAAGCATGACGCCGGAAGAAGTCTCTTCAAGACGCGCGTGTCGCGCCGCGAGCTGTTCGCCGGAATCCAGAATGAGATGGCAGTCGGGAGCGCTGCCAATCACGGTGACCGCCTGGCGGACGACAATGCGTTTGCCCCGGTGCGGGCCGGATTGTGGAATCAGTCGATACATGCCGAACTTGAGAATGAGCAAACCCCGTGGAGAAGGCAATCTGAATTGGCAAATTTTGAGATTGAACTTTGAGGTCGAGAAGGAGTAGCCTTGACCTGTCTACTCGTACTTTTAGGGAGCAAAGGAAGAGCCATGGCCGAAGAATTGCAACATTTGATCGAGCGTATTCGCAAGGAGGGGGTTGAGACCGGGGAAAAGGCCGCGGAGTCGCTGGTGGCCGATGCCAAGAAGAAAGCCGAGGACATTGTCGCGGCAGCGCAGCAGAAGGCGCAGGGGCTGGTCGCGAAGGCGGAGCAGGACGCGGCCGCGTTTGCCGTCCGCGGGCGGGCGACCCTCCAGCAGGCGGCCCGGGATCTGCTGATCAGCATCAGCGGCGCGGTCAGCGGGGTCATGGGCCAGATCGCTTCGGACAAGGTCAATGAAGCCCTGACGCCGGAAACGATGGGCCGGATGCTGGTGAAGCTGGCCGAGGCCTATGCCAAGGATGAAGGCCAGGGCGGTCTGGTGGCCATGCTCGGGGAACAGGATGCCGCCGCGGTCAAGGAGTACATCGCGCGCGAATATCAGGGCAAGCTGGCCGCGGGTATTCAGATCGAGAGCGCCAAGGGCATCTTCAAGGGCTTTCGCGTGGGGGTGAAGGACGGCCAGGTTTTCCATGATTTCAGCGCGGATGCCATCGCGGATTCGCTGGCCAGTTTCCTGCGACCGGACTTGGCGGAAGTCGTCAAGAAAGCGGCGGTCGAGTAGGGCGCGGGGATGGGAGCTTATCCCTATTTGGTCGCATCGCTGCCGACGTTGTCGCTGGAAGCGCCGCCGCCGTTTACGCCGGAGGAGTTCCGCTTTCAGTGCCAGGGGGTGCTGAGCGGCGCGGATCTGGCCGAGCTGGATTTGGTGCTGGCCGGGCGGGCGGAGCAGGGCCGCACCGCGTTCGCCCGGGCATGGGCGGCCGCGGACGCGCAAATCCGCAACGCGGTGGCCCGGACCCGCGCCGCCAAGCTGGGGGTCGAAGCCAAGGAATATCTGCGCGCCCACCCGGGCTACGTGGTGTGGCTGGACCGCGAGGTGGCGGCCGCGCTGTCCCGGGCCAATCCGCAGGTGCGCGAGCTGGAGCTGGATGCCGCCCGTTGGACGTTTGTGGACGACTTGGCGCGGGCGGACGCCTTCGGGCTGCCGGCGGTGCTCGCGTTCGCGGTCAAATTGATGTTGGTGTCGCGTTGGGCGACCATGGATGAAACAGTCGGGCGCGAGCGCCTCGAAGAATTGGTGGACCAGTTGGAGGAAAACGCGGTGTCGAAAGGCGCGGCGGACTTTGCATAACGAAGGCGGGCGAAGATGAGCGATAACGTCGGAAGCATCGTAGGAATCAACGGCAACCTGATCACGGTCCGGTTTGACAAACCGGTGACGCAGGGCGAAGTGGGCTATGCCCGGGTTGGCGACGTGACGTTGAAGTCGGAGGTGATCCGGATTCGCGGAGCCAACGCGGAACTGCAGGTGTTCGAAGACACCACCGGATTGAAAATCGGCGACCCGGTTGATTTTACCGGCAACCTGCTCACGGTGGAACTGGGTCCTGGTCTGCTGGCGCAGGTCTATGACGGCCTTCAGAATCCCCTCCGCGAACTGGCGGAGCAATGCGGTTTTTTCCTGCAGCGCGGCACCTATCTCAAGGCGCTGGATCGCACCAAGAAATGGGACTATACGCCCAAGGCGCGCCCCGGCGACGAGGTCGAGGCGGGCGACACGCTGGGCACCGTGCCGGAAGGCATTTTCGAACACCGCGTGATGGTGCCCTTCGCGCTGACGGGCAAGCATGCGGTGGTGGAAGTGGCGGCTTCGGGCAGCTACACCGTGGATCATGTGGTGGCCAAGCTGCGCAATGCCCAGGGCGACGTGATCGAGGTGAGCATGGTGCAGCCCTGGCCGGTCAAGGTGCCCATCCAGGCCTATGCCGAACGGCTGCGCCCGGTGGATCCGCTGGTGACCAAGGTGCGCATCGTGGACACCTTTTTCCCGGTGGCGCGCGGGGGTGTCTATTGCATTCCGGGCCCCTTCGGCGCCGGCAAGACGGTCCTGCAGCAGGTGACCAGCCGCCACGCCGATGTGGACATCGTGGTGATCGCCGCCTGCGGCGAACGCGCGGGCGAGGTGGTGGAAACCTTGCGCGAATTTCCCGAGCTGATCGACCCGCGCACGGGCAAGAGCCTGATGGAGCGCACGCTGATCATCTGCAACACGTCGTCCATGCCGGTGGCCGCGCGCGAGGCCTCGGTCTATACGGCGGTGACCATTTGCGAATATTACCGTCAGATGGGCCTGAACGTGCTATTGCTGGCGGACTCGACCAGCCGTTGGGCGCAGGCCCTGCGCGAAATGAGCGGCCGCCTCGAGGAAATCCCCGGCGAGGAGGCTTTCCCGGCCTATCTCGAGTCGGTGATTGCCGCGTTTTATGAGCGTGGCGGGCTGGTGCGCCTGCGCGACGGTTCCGAGGGGTCGGTGACCATCGGCGGCACGGTGTCGCCGGCCGGCGGCAACTTTGACGAGCCGGTCACCCAGGCCACCCTCAAGGTGGTGGGCGCGTTCCACGGGTTGAACCGTGAACGGTCCGATGCCCGGCGCTATCCCGCCATTCATCCGCTGGACTCGTGGAGCAAGTATCCCGGCGTGGTGGATGGCGCCCAAGTGGCCGAGGCCCGCGAAATCCTGCGGCGGGGCAACGAGGTTGACCAGATGATGAAGGTGGTGGGCGAGGAGGGGACCAGCATCGAAGACTTCGTGCTCTATCTGAAGAGTGAATTCCTGGATGCCGCCTATCTGCAGCAGAACAGTTTCCATGACGTGGACGCCGCCTCCAGCGCTGAGCGCCAACACTATGTTTTTGCCAAGATCCAAAAGATTTTGACTCATCGGATGTTTTTCCCGGACAAGGACACCGCGCGGCGGTGGTTCCTGCAACTGACCTCCGTGACCAAGGACTGGAATCTGGTCGAGATGGAGTCGGACGAATTCAAGCAACTGGAGGAGCGGATATTCAGCCTGTTGGCGGAGGTTTCGGAACATGCATAAGGTTTATCATCGCATCGAGCAGATTGCCGGCAACGTGATTACGGTTCATGCCGAAGGGGTCATGAACGGCGAGCTGGCGCAGGTGGTGGGCACGCTGGGCGTTTCGCTGGCGCAGGTGATCCGCCTCGAAGACAACAAGGTGTTCCTGCAGGTGTTCGCGGGCAGCCGGGGCATTGCCACCGATGGCCAGGTGCGCTTTTTAGGCCGTACCATGGATGTCCCCTTCACGGACGCGCTTCTGGGGCGGGTTTTCAACGGATCGGGCCAGCCGCGCGACAACGGCCCCGAGCTGGAAGGCAACCGCATCCCGATCGGCGGGCCGTCGGTCAACCCGGCCAAGCGCATTATTCCGCGCAAAATGGTGCGTACGGGCATTCCGATGATTGACGTGTTCAACTCGCTGGTGGAATCACAGAAGCTGCCGATTTTTGCGGCGGCGGGCGAACCCTACAACGAGTTGCTCGCGCGCATCGCGCTACAGGCCGAGGTGGACGTCATCATTCTGGGTGGCATGGGCCTCAAGCACGACGACTATCTGCAGTTCCGCGACACGCTCGAAGAGCATGGCGCCCTGTCGCGCTCGATCCTGTTCATTCATACCGCGGCGGACCCGACGGTGGAGTGCCAGATGGTGCCGGACATTTCGCTGGCGGTGGCCGAGCAGTTTGCCCTGCAGAACAAGCGGGTGCTGGTGCTGCTGACCGATATGACCAGCTTCTCCGACGCGCTCAAGGAAATCGCGATCACCATGGAGCAGATTCCCTCGAACCGCGGCTATCCCGGCGACCTTTATTCGCAGTTGGCCTCGCGCTATGAGAAGGCCGTGGACTTTGAAGGCGCGGGCTCGATCACCATCCTGGCGGTGACCACCATGCCCGGCGACGACGTGACCCACCCGGTGCCGGACAACACCGGCTACATTACCGAGGGGCAGTTCTATCTGCGCAACGGGCGCATCGAGCCGTTCGGTTCGCTCTCGCGTCTTAAGCAGCAGGTCAATGCCCGCACGCGCGAGGACCACCGCACGGTCATGACCACCATGATTCAGCTCTACGCCTCCTACAAGGAGACCCTTGAAAAGCAGTCCATGGGCTTCCGCATGAGCGCCTGGGACAACAAGCTGCTCAAGTATGGCGAACGCTTCGAGAAGGAAATGATGGATTTGTCCGTCAACATTCCCCTCGAGGAAGCGCTGGATCTGGGCTGGCAAATCATGGCCGACTGCTTCGAGCCCGAGGAAACCGGGATTCCCTCGAAGCTGATCGATACATTCTGGGCCAAGAAGCCGGCGGTGGCGCCGGAAACCGGGGAGACCGCTGGCTGAGCGTAGCGAACAGGGCGACCCATGGGCAAAGTCAAGAACAGCAAAACGGAATTGAAGGCCCAGCGCGACGCGCTGGCGCGCTTCGAGCGCTATTTGCCGACTCTGCAGCTCAAAAAGCAGCAGTTGCAGTTGGAGGTGCGCCAAGTGGAGCAGCGCGTGGCCGAGAAAAAGGCCGAAGAGGACGCCGCGCGCGCCAACATGGCCACATGGATCAAGCTGTATTCCGAGCCGCTCAACTATCTGGGATGGCTCAGTGTGGATTCGATCGAGGTGGATCCGGGCAACATCGCGGGCGTGGCCGTGCGCACCCTGCGCGCCATCAACTTCCGCCGCACCCCCCCCGATCTCTGGGCCACGCCCGAATGGCTCGACGAGGGACTCGCCACGCTGGAAACGCTCTTCCGGTTGCGTATCGAGCGCCGCCTCCTCGAAGAGCAGTTGCGTCTCTTGGCCGACGAGTTGCGGACCACCAGCCAGCGCGTCAATTTGTTCGAGAAGATCAAAATTCCGGAATGCCTGGAAAACATCCGGCGCATTCGCATCTTTTTGGGTGATGAAAACACCAGCGCGGTTGTGCGTTCGAAGATTGCCAAGGGCAAGAGCCTGAAGAAGGCCATCGCGGCCGGGGAGGGCACGGCGGCATGATTGTCCGGATGAACAAGGTGACGGTGCTGGGTCTGGCGCACGATCGCGCGGCCACCCTGGAAGAGTTGCGCAATCTCGGTGTTCTGCACGTCAAGCCGGTGGTGGCGCCGGCGGGAGCCGGCCTCGAACAGGCTCGCGAAAAGGCCAACGGCCTTCAGACGCTGCTGGATGCCCTGCCGGTTCTTGACGAACCGCAGCCCACCGGGCGGGATGCCTGGCCAATGATCGCCGAGATCAGCGAACTGCTCAACACCCGCAAAGAATGGCAGGACCGGCTCGATACGCTGACCTCGGAAATCGTCCGCGTCGAGCCGCTGGGCGATTTTGATCCACGCGCCATCGCCGATTTGGCCCGCAAAGGTGTTGTCGTCAAATTGTACCGCGCGCCGGCCAAGGCCAGCTTGCCGCTGCCCGAAGGGGTCAGCTTCCAGCGCCTGGCTCAGGTCAAGAGCGATGTCCTCTGGGCGTTGTTCGCCCGGGAACCCTTCGAGTGGGAGGGAGCCGAGGAATTCCGTCTGCCGGAGGATACTCTTTCCGAATTGCGCAATGAGGCTGAAGCCCTCGGGCGGGGGCTGACCGGAATTGCCAGGCAGTTTGAGCAGTTGGCGAATGACCGCGCCAAGCTCGAACAGTTGCTGGTTCAGGCCGAAGCCGAGGTCAAGTTGCAGGAAGTTCGCGCCGGGATGGGCGCCGCGGAAGCGATTGCCTATGTGCAGGGCTTCATGCCCGCCACGGATGTTGAGCGGGTGCGCGACGCGGCGGCCCGTCACGGTTGGGGCCTGCTGGTCGAAGACCCCGGCCCCGAAGACGATGTCCCCGTCAAGTTGCGCCAGCCCGCCTGGGTCAAGCCCATTCAGGCCGTCTTTGATGGCATCAACATCCTGCCCGGCTACGCCGAAGCCGACGTCAGCGCCGTGTTCATCCTCTTCTTTTCGCTGTTTTTCGCCATGATCGTCGGCGACGCTGGCTACGGGTCGGTGTTTCTGGTTCTGACCCTGCTGTTCCGTAAAAAGATGCCTCGAAATGCTTCGAATCTACTCATCATTACCAGCGTATGTACGATTCTCTGGGGTCTGGTGACCGGTTCGGTGTTTGGTATTTCTCATGAGCTCTTACAGAACACATTTTTTGCGAAGTTCTGGATCCCTTATTTGCATCCTCTGCGCGAGCGCACCGTCCAAAATATCATGGGTCTCTGCTTCTTGATTGGCGCGGTGCAACTGTCGATCGGTCACCTGTGGAACGTGGTGGATCTGGTGCGCGCCAAGAGCCTTAAGGCGCTCGAACAGTTGGGCTGGACGCTCACCACATGGTTCTTGTTTTTTCTGGCCGATTCCATGGTCATCAGCGGCAACATGGTCTCCTATATCGGCTCCCCGCGCGCTCTGGTGCCGCTGTCTGGCTCCCTCATCGATTACACCGCCATTCTGGGCGTTTTATTGATTATCTTTTTCATGATGAAGCCCAGCGAGATCAAGGACAACTGGTTCAACCTGGCGCTGCTCCCGCTCGACCTCATCGGCAACTTTACCGACGTGGTCTCCTATGTGCGCCTCTATGCGGTGGGCACCGCCGGCTTTGCCGTGGCCGATGCGTTCAACACCATGATTTTCGGTGGCGAGGTCACTCTGTTGGGCGGGATCTTGGGCGCCGTGCTGGTGTTTGCCGCGCACACCCTCAACATTCTACTGTGCATCATGGGCGTGCTGGTCCACGGCATCCGGCTCAACACGCTCGAATTTGCGAACCACAAAGGAATTTCATGGAGCGGGTCGCCTTATCGGCCCTTTGCCCGGCCGGAACCGGCAGCCTAGCTTCGATGGACAGGGTATAAAACAGAGGGCAATCGCAAGGAAAGTTGAGGAGAATAACCATGGATTCGAACATCATGATCGCATTGGCCAAGGCGGGCGGCTTGGCCGCTTTGGGACTCGCCGCCATTGGCTCATCCATTGGCGCGGGTGTGGCGGGCGCCTCCGCCGTTGGGGCCTGGAAGAAGTGCTACGCGCAAAGCAAGGCCGCCCCTTTCATTCTGATCACCTTCATCGGCGCGCCGTTGTCCCAGACCATTTACGGCATGATCCTGATGATTACCATCAGCGGGAAATTGACGGGCGATGCCAGTCTGGAGTGGGCCACAGCCAACTGGGCGGCCTCGCTGTTTGCCGGTATTTTCGGCGGGCTGGGCATGGGCTTTTCGGCCTGGTATCAAGGTGTGGCTGGCGCGGCAGGCGCCGACGCGCTCGCCGAGACGGGCCAGGGTTTCGGGAACTACCTGATGACCCTGGGCGTTGTGGAAACCGTCGCGCTCTTCGTGCTGGTTTTCAGCATGATCGGCCTGACCTGATCCGACCGTCTGAGCCGGGGTGGGGCTGGTCGACTCCGTTCGGCCAGAGGCCGCGCCATGTCGCCTGAGCCTGCCGAGCTCTTCGAGCGGGTGGAGACCCACGCGCAGATTGCCGCCGTGGTCTCACTCGCACGCGAAATTTGGAAGCACCACTATGTGCCGCTGATTGGCGCCGCGCAGGTGGACTACATGCTCGAGCGCTATCAAAGCCCCGCCGCCATCGAACGGCAGATTCGCGACGAGGGTTACGAATACTATGTGGCGCGCGGCACCGCCTATTTGGCCATTGTGCCCAACCATCCGCGGCCCGGCGTGGCTCACCTGAACAAAATCTATGTGCATCCGGCCAAACAACGCGAGGGATGGGGACGCGCTGTGATGGCGCTGGCCGAACAGCGCTGCCGCGACTTGGCCTGCGGCGAACTCTGGCTGACGGTCAACAAGAGGAATACCGGCTCGATCGCCTTCTATGAGCGGTTGGGGTTTCGCAAAACCGGGGCGCTGGTGACGGATATCGGGGAGGGGTATGTCATGGATGACTGGCGCATGGCCAAAACTCTGTAACCCGGTCTTGGCCGGGGGCGCCCTCTGGCTTATGCTTGGCTTGGCATGAAACGGTCCCAACTGCCTCTGATCGAGTTGCGTCAGGCAACCTTCCGGCTTGGCGAACAGCTGGTTTTCAAGCAGGTGGATTGGTTTCTGCAAAAGGGGCAACACTGGATCGTGACTGGCCCCACCGGAGCCGGCAAAACCGTCTTTTGCCGGGCCTTGCTCGGGGAACTCCTGCTGGTGGGCGGCGAATACCGGCTGCGCCTGGCGACCCGCGCCGGGCGCGCGCCGGAGGAGTCCATCGAATACCTCACGGCCACGCAATGGGCCTATGATCGGGTTGAGGGGGCCCCCTCGCGCTGGTTCAGTTTGGACTGTGAGCAAAGCCCGCTGGTGGCCGACCTGCTTAGCTGGCGGGCAATCGAGAACATCAATCCTTTCGAAGTGGTCGCGCGCTCCCCGGAACAGATTGCCCGGTGGAATCGACGTGCGGATCGGGTGGTTCAGCAACTAGATATCCCGTTCCTCCTTGAACGGCCCTGGCTGGCGCTGTCTGATGGCGAACGGCGCAAAGTGGCTCTGGCCCAAGTCTTGATGCGCGCGCCGCGACTGCTAATCTTGGACGATCCCTTTGCCGGGCTCGATGCTGCCTATCGGCGGCATGTGCGCGACCTGCTCGATGACTTGATCCGGCGTCGGACGGTGCCCCTGATTTTGGTGAGCTCTCATTCGGACGATTGGCCGCGCGGGATGACTCATCTGGTGCATATCGAGCGCCTGCGTATAGCGGGGCAGGGGCCCTTGAACCAGATGAAGCGCGATCCAGCCGTCGCCCGTTTTCTGCATGGTCGCCAACAACACGTGGCGCCTCCGCGCGTCGGGCGGGCCACTCCTAAAATGAATCGGCCTGGGCCGGAGCTGGTGGCCTTTCAGGATGTGCGCATACAATGGAATGACACGGTCTTGCTCGATGCCGTCAATTGGACCGTTCATGCCGGCGAAAGTTGGGCGATTCTGGGCCCCAACGGCTCCGGCAAATCAACGCTGCTCAGCTATATCTTGGGCGACAATCCGCGGGCTTATGCCAGTCATGTCCGCGTGTTTGGCCGTCGGCGTGGGAGCGGCGAGAGCGTCTGGGACATCAAACGGCACATGGGCTGGATTTCACCGGAGTTTCACCAGGCATTCGATGCCAGTTTGACGGGTCTGGAAACGGTTCTGACTGGCCTGACCGATTCTTTCGCCTTGTCCTCCGTCCCCACCGCCCGCCAACGCGAACAGGCGCGCCGCGAGTTGCGGAAAATGGGTCTGTTGCACCTGGCCGAACGGCCCTTCGGCCAGCTTTCCACCGGTCAACAGCGGCTGTTGCTGCTGGCCCGGGCGCTGATCAAGGCGCCGCGCCTGCTGATTCTCGATGAGCCATGCCAAGGTCTGGACCCCGCCAGCCGACGGGCTTTTTGCGCCGAGGTGGATCGCCGTATTCGGCAGGGCGCCACGGTGCTCTACGTTACCCATCGGCCCAGCGAAATTCCATCCTCCATCGAACACAGCTTGCAGTTGCGCGCGGGACAGGCCAAGATCGTGCATCGCAAGAAATCGTCGTGAACGCCCTTCATCCAGTTAAAGCCAAGGAGCCCGCATGAGCCCAGCCACCCCATGCCCGTCCAGTCGCGAAATCACCCTGCGTTTTGTCGCGGAGCCGGCCGATGAGAACCTTTTTGGCAAAGTGCATGGTGGCGCGGTCATGCGTTGGATTGATCAAGCTGGCTACGCTTGCGCCACCAATTGGTGCCGGGGCATGTGCGTCACCGTCTATGTCGGCGGCATTCGCTTCTATAAGCCGATTCTGGTGGGGCAGCTCGTCGAGGTGCGTGCCCGCCTGATTTATACCGGCCGCACCAGCATGCATATTGCCGTGGATGTGCTCTCGCGCGATCTGCGCACCGATGAGCAGCACGAGACCACCCACTGCGTGATTGTCTTCGTGGCCCTCGACGATAGCGGCCAGCCGGTGGAGGTGCCCCCATGGAAACCCCAGACTCTTGCCGACCGGGCGCTGGAGGACTACGCCAAGCGGCGTCTCGACCTCAGCCAAACCCTCCAGCTTGAACGGCCTCCAAACATAGTCTGAGCCGCCGCCCAGCGAGCGGGGAGGGGGATCAGTCGCGCGACCGACGCCATGGCTGGCGGATGACCACATACGCTATGAGAGCCACCAGCGCTGATGCAAAAAACCCGCACCACGTCAGTTGCCCCAAATTGAAGATCGCCTGCAGGCGGGGATGGGTGATGACGCTGATGTGCAAAACCAACGTGATGAGCGTCAGAGTCAACAGCGGCAGAATGTGCCGTAACCGAAAGCGCCCCCCCGGACGGGCGCGCAGAGCCCAGGCTTGGCCCATTTGCACAAAGCCAATCACTGAAAATAAAATGGTGTGCCATTCTCTGCCTCGTTCGGGATTGCACAGAAGAATGGGATTAAATTTGGCCAGCGCAAGAGACAACCCGCAAATCAGCAGGCCCACGCCAAGCATGTGCATGATAGTCGCGCGGGTCAAGATGGGGGTGGCCGGCGCCCGTGGCGGGCGGCGCATCACGTCGCGCTCTGGCGGCTCAAGCGACAGGCCCAGCCCCAGCAGGCCATCGGTCAACAGGTTCAACCACAGAAGATGCAGGGGCAGCAGGGCAATGGGCCCGATCCCGAACAGAGGCGCCAACAGCATCACCAACACCTTGCCGATGTTGCCGCCAAAGGAAAACTTGATGAAACGAATCAGGTTGTCGAAGACCGTCCGGCCCTCCTCAATGGCCGATACGATGGTCGCAAAATTGTCGTCGAGTAGCACCATCGCCGAGGCCTCGCGAGCGGTGTCGGTGCCCATAATCCCCATGGCCACGCCAATGTCCGCGCGGCGCAGGGCGGGGGCGTCGTTGACCCCATCGCCCGTCACAGCCACGATCTGGCCATTATCCTGCAACGCGCTAACAATCCGCAGCTTGTCCTCGGGGGATACGCGCGCAAATACACAGTACTGATCGACCTGCTGACGCAAATCTTCGTCGCTGATTTGGGCCAATTCAACCCCGGTCAGGACTCGTGTTTCCCCACCGGGCGCGGGAATGCTGAGGTCGCGAGCGATTGCGGCTGCGGTGAGGGGGTGGTCGCCGGTAATCATGATGGTCCGAATGCCGGCGGTTTGCGTATGGGCGATAGCCTCGCGCACTTCCTCGCGAGGCGGGTCCAGCAAGCCGATCAGTCCGCAGAATACCAGATCGGTTTCGAGGGCTTCGGCTTGTTCCGTGGTTGCGGGCAGGGTCTCGAGGCGGCGAAAGGCCACCGCCAGCACCCGTTGACCCGCCGTTGCCATGCGCTCGCCGATCTCACGCAAGTCGTCGCGAAGGTCATCGGTAAGGGGCTCAACCCGACCCTGGCTAATCACCTGTGTGGAACGGGCCACCAGCTCGTCGGGGGCGCCTTTGATGGCCATCAAGACGGGCGACTTCATGGCCTCGGGCCATGCGGGATGGTGACGCTTTTCACGATGGAAGGTGGACATGCGTCGGCGGACCGGATCAAACGCCGATTCCATCTCACGGGGCCAGGCCTGCGCCAGCGCCTGCGTGGAAAGGCCCATCTGTTCGACAGCCATCAGCAGCGCCTTCTCCGTGGGGTCGCCAACGGCCCCGACAACGGCATCGGACTCCTCGATCGTCAAATTGGCATCATTGCACAGTGCCGCCACCACCAGCGCAGGCCAGAGATCATCCGGCGGCGCGCGGTCCCCACGTTCCGCTTCGGGGTCAGTCCTTGACAATTGACAATCTAGCTGGGTCTCCCCGTAGTGCAGTCCGCGAATTTCCGCCACGGCCATTTGGTTTTGGGTGAGTGTGCCGGTCTTATCGCTGCAAATAACCGTGACCGCTCCCAGCGTTTCCACGGCGGGCAATTTACGGATCAGCGCCCGGCGTTTCAGCATGCGCCGACCGCCCATCGCCAGAGAAATCGTCACGATGGCGGGCAGCCCCTCCGGAACCACCGCCACCAGCAGACTCACGGATGTCAGCAGCACCACGGCAAAGCTGGCCTTCAGCAACAGGCCCATGGCCATCAATGCCAGCGCGGCGCCCACCCCCACCATGGAAAGGTGCGCGCCCACCTGACTCAGTTTCACCTGCAGCGGCGTGCGGCTGGCCTTGATGCCGTAAAGCATCTCCGCAATTTTGCCCAGTTCGGTGCGCATTCCGGTCTGGATCACGATGCCTTCCGCCCGGCCATGCACAACGCTGGTGCCCATATAGGCCAGATTGATCCGGTCGCCGAGGGGGGCGTCCGCGCATGGCAAGGGAGCCGTATCCTTGTGAATGTGTTCCGATTCGCCCGTCAGCGAGGCCTCCAGCATCCCGCAATTCATGCAGAAAATCAGACGCAGGTCGGCCGGGACGCTATTGCCTTCCGACAGCAAAACGATGTCGCCCGGCACCAGCTCCCGGGCCGGAAGCTCGCGGATGGTGCCGTCGCGCCGCACCCGAACCATGGGCGAGGACAACTGTTTGAGTGTCGCCAGCGCCTTTTCCGCCCGATATTCCTGCACAAAGCCCAGCAGTCCGAACAAAAAGACAATGGCCAAGATGGCCACGCCCTCGGTAACGTTTCCCAGCACGAACGACAACGCCGTGGCCGCCACCAGGATCAAAATCAGCGGCTCCACAAATTGGCTGGCGAACATCTTCCAAGCCGACCGGGAAATGGTTTCGCGGATTTCGTTGGGGCCGAACTCATCCAGACGCGCGGCGGCCTCGGCGGAAGTCAATCCCTGTTCCGGGTGACTGGCAAGCTCCGTCAAAATGTCTTGAATGCTTTTGGTATGGGCCGCGGTCATGAAACACACAGCCGCAGAGTACTACGCGCTGAACGCGAAAGCCAGTGAAACCGAAAACCCTTGCCAACCGATGCGCTGCGTCCTCGGGCCATGTGCCAGGCCACCTGCTTGCCGCGTAATTCATGCGAGCTTCGCTTGACAATTTCCCGCCGAACCGTATCCTGCCCCATGACGTAATCGACAGGTCGGGCGTTTAGCTCAGTTGGTTAGAGCGCGTGCCTCACATGCACGAGGTCACTGGTTCGAGTCCAGTAACGCCCACCATATAGTACGATCCTGTTTTTGCGCGGGGGACAACGCGGAAAACGCCGCGACTGCATTGAGCGGCGCGGGGTATTCCACACGCAGGGCAGGCTCGCGCTCGGACACCTGAAACACGAACGCG
>JAAZFE010000145.1 GCA_012511885.1 Lentisphaerota bacterium
CCATAAGGGGGGGGGCGGGGGGGGCGGGGGGGCGGTGCCAGGTGTCAGGTGGAAGGAGGAAGGGAGAGGCAAAAGGGGGGTGCGAACACGGACCCGCACGGACCAACACGGACGGACACGGACGGGCGCGGAATGGTGATGGCGGAGGGGGGGGGGCGGCGGGGGGCGGTGCCAGGTGTCAGGGGGAAGGTGGAAGGAAGGGGGAAAAGGAGGGTGGATGCGGGCTTGCCAGGGGGGCGGGGGTGGGGTATGTTGATGATGTCGCCAGTGAGTGCGGTGGTGTTCTTTGCAGAACAAACGTTCAGGTGATTTTTCCCTGCCATGCCCGGCAGGGGCCTAATTCTCCAACCCAACACCATCCATGACGGGAGCTGGTGTTTGCCTGTGGACGGCGCGTCCGTTCGACCGGAATTCCGGCAAGCAGGTGACAGGTTCCCACCTTATTCCAATAAGGTCTGGAGATTCGTCCCACCGGCATGGCGGGGATTTTTTGCATCGTGGCAGGAATGGTAGAGAGAGGAAGCATGAAGTTTTTTGATCGTGTGAAAGCTGTATTTCGCGGCGGCAAGGGGGGGGCGGCCCCGACGCCGTCGTCGCCGCCGGCCGGCAAGCCGCGTCCGCCGCGCAAGAAGAAGTCGGGTGGCGGGGCGGGTGGCGAGGGGCGGCCGGGCAAGGCGGTTGAGCCGCAGCGGGCGCATGGCGGGCCGCGCAAGCCGCGCAAGAAGCGCGACGCGCCAGCGGGGGCTCCGCGGCGGGTCCGCGAGAGCGTCGCGGAGGCGACGCCGGCGGGGGTGGGCGACTGGGATGTGGGGGAGTATCAGGTGCCGGTGATGGAGGGGCAGACGCGGTTTCTGGATTTGGATTTGCCGGTGGAGCTGCTGCGGGCGCTGCATGATCTGGAGTTCCGGTATTGCACGCCGATTCAGGCGAAGTCGCTGCCGTTGTCGCTGGACGGGGTGGATGTGTGCGGCCGGGCGCAGACGGGGACGGGGAAGACGGCGGCGTTTTTGCTGACGATTTTTTCGTATTTGCTGGCGAACCCGGCGGAGAAGGGGCGTCGGAAGGGGTATCCGCGCGCGCTGATCATGGCGCCGACCCGGGAGCTGTGTTTGCAGGTGGCGCGGGACGCGGAGGCGATCGGGAAATATACGGGATTGCGGACGTTGGCGGTGTATGGCGGGATGGAGCTGCAGGCGCAGCGGGCGGTGTTGCGCAGCCAGCATGTGGACGTGGTGGTGGCGACGCCGGGGCGGCTGCTGGATTTCAGGCAGCGGCAGGACATTGATTTTTCGCGGGTGGAGCTGCTGGTGATTGACGAGGCGGACCGGATGCTGGACATGGGGTTTATTCCGGACATGCGGCGGATCATTTACGGGTGCCCGCCGAAGCACCGGCGGCAGACGATGCTGTTCAGCGCGACGCTGACGCCGGAGGTGACGCGGCTGGCGGCGCAGTGGATGCGCGACGCGGCGACGGTGGACATCGAGCCGGAGCAGGTGGCGGCGGAGACGATTGACCAGCGGGTGTACATTGTGACCGAGGACCAGAAGTTTACGGTGGTGCACAACATTTTGCGCCAGATGAAGCCGGATCGGGTGATTATTTTCGGCAACCGGCGGGATTCGACGGAGCGGTTGTGCGACAACCTGCGGCACCAGGGGCTGGATGTGGCGCTGCTGTCGGGCGCGGTGGATCAGCGCCGGCGGATCAAGGTGCTGGAGAATTTCCGGAGCGGGCGGGTGCCGATTCTGGTGGCCACGGACGTGGCCGGGCGCGGGCTGCACATTGACGGGATTGATTTGATCATCAATTACAACGTGCCGGAGCAGGCGGAGGACTATGTGCACCGCATCGGGCGGACGGGGCGGGTGGGCGAGAAGGGGATTTCGATTACGTTTGCGGACGAGATTGACGGCTACAACATTCCGGCGGTGGAGGAGTATATGAAGCAGCCGCTGCGTTGCGTGCCGCCGCCGGAGGAATGGCTGGCGCCGCTGCCGAAGGCGATGCTGCCGCGGAAGCGGCGCGCGCCCCGCGAGGGCGGCGCGCCCCGGGGGGGGCGTCGGGGCGGGGAGCGGGGAGGGCGCGGCGGTCCGCGGCGGGGCGGTCGGCGGTAGGTTGGCGGGGGGGGGAAAGCGGCCTTGCAAAATGCGGCGCGGTGGGGCATGTTGTGCGGTGATTTTGAGGCGCCCCCATCGTCTAGAGGCCTAGGACGCCAGGTTCTCATCCTGGTAACACCGGTTCGAATCCGGTTGGGGGTGCCATTTTTTTGTGGGGGGTGGGGGGGGGGCGGCGGGGCCGCGGTATCAGGTTTCAGGTGGAGGGTGGAAGGTGGAAAGCCAAAACAAACCCCAAGTTTTTAACGCAAAAGACGCAAGAGCCGCAAAAGGAACGCAAACGTGGTTTTTTTAGGGGGGGGCGGCGGAGCCGCGGTATCAGGTTTAAGGTGGAAGGTGGATGGCGGGGGGGTGCTGACGCGTGGCGGGGGGCGGGAGGGTGGAAGGTTTTGACGCGGGGGGTGTTTTTTGAGATAAGGGCTCTCTTGCATGGTGGAAGGGACGCACATTCGAGTTTGGTGGCTGGCTGGCTGGGTTGGCCTGGGGCTGGTTTGGTCGGCGGCGGGGGGGGTGTCGAGCGCGACGAACCGGCCGGCGCTGGGGGGGGAGCGGTCGGCGATTCTCCAGTTTGATTCGTCGGTGCGTTTTCCGGTTGAGCGGGGTGCGGGGCGGTTGCGGCGGGCGGGGCCGGTGACGAATGTGCAGGTGGCGGGGAGCTGGAATGTGTGGACGGGGCGTCACGAGATGGTGCGGGCGGGACGGGATTTGTGGGAGCTGGATACGCGGGGGCTGGGGGCGCGGCTGGGTCAGCACGAGTTTAAGTTTATTGTGAACGGGGCATGGGAGCCGGGGGGGAACCGGCTGCTGCCGATTAATCTGGATGGGGAGATCGAGCTGCCGCCAGCGGAGATTCATCGGACGGTGATTGATGGGGCGAAGCTGGTGCGGGTGCTGTTTCGCAAGAGTCTGCCGGAGGGGATTGAGCCGGTGGCGTCGCTGTCGCCGCCGGTGCCGGTGGCCTGGACGGAGGTGGTGACGGAGATTGGTGATGCGCGGCAGACGGGGTATATGTTTTCGCAGGGGGTGGTGACGTTTTTGTTTGATCCGGCGGCGTACGGGCTGGAGTTGCCGGGGCGGACGAAGGTGGTGGTGGCGGGGAACTTTAATGGTTGGGACGGGGAGGGGGGGCAGGCGCAATGGGTGCTGAAGCGGGGGCGGTTGGCGGGTACGTGGGAGGGGGCAGTGCAACTGGATGGGATGCGTCTGCCGCGGGAGGAGAAGGAGCTGTTGTTTAAGTTTGTGCTGAACGGGAAGGTGTGGCTGCCGCCGCCGCCTCAGGCGCCGAACGTGGTGGCGGACGGGCAGGGGAACCTGAACCTGAAGCTGGATTTGTTCCGCACGGGGGCGGCGGAGATTCGGGTGCATACGGCGGAGCCGCTGGACTTGACGCAGACGTATGTGGTGCGTCTGGACGGGGTGGGGGTGCGGCCGCTGGGGGTGGAGGCGACGCCGGACGGGGTGCTGGCGGAGTATCGCAGCGACAAGGTGATGGGCGCGACGCTGGACAAGGCGCGGGGGGTGACGACGTACCGGTTGTTTGCGCCGCGCGCGAGCAATGCGTGGCTATGCTTTTTTGACACACCGCTGGCGGTGGAGTGGGAGCCGGAGTTCCGGCGGTTGCCGCCTGTGGCGGAATATCGGATGTGGAAGGACCCGGCGGACGGCGTGTGGGAGATCAGTACGCGGGGGCTGGACACGGGGCGGTTTTACGGGTTCCGGGTGGATGGTCCTTTTGGCGTGGGGGAGTCGTTTGACGCGTTGAATGTGGTGGGCGACCCGTACGGCCGGGCGGCGGCGACGGCGGACGGGTTGACGCTGGTGGTGGACCCGGAGGAGACGAATCGCTGGTTTGGGGGTTGGACGGATCAGGATTGGCGGACGCCGGACCCGCAGGATGTGATGCTGTATGAGTGCCATGTGCGGGGGATGACGGTGCATCCGTCGGCGAAGGTGCCGTCGGCGTTGCGCGGCAAGTATGCGGGGTTGACGGCGACGCTGGGCAAGGGGACGGGCCTGGACCATGTGAGGGCGCTGGGGGCCAACGCGATTGAGCTGTTGCCGATCAGCGAGTTTTCGGAGCATGTGGATCCGTATAACTGGGGCTATTCGACGGTGTATTTCTTTGCGCCGGAGTCGAGCTATGCCACGGAGCCGGAGTTGGGGTCGGCCTATTTTGAGTTTAAGCAGTTGGTGAATGATCTGCACAACGCGGGTTTTGCGGTGGTGCTGGACATGGTTTACAACCATGTGGGCGGGCCCAACATTTTTGCCACGTTGGACCGGAAGTATTATTTCCGGTTGAACCCGGATTTGAGTTTTTCGAACCATAGCGCGTGCGGCAATGACATGAAGACGGAAGCGCCGATGATGCGCAAACTGATCGTGGACAACATTCGTTATTTTATGGAGGAGATGCATGTGGATGGGTTCCGGCTGGATTTGGCGGAGCTGATTGACATGGAGACGATGCTGGCGATTCGGGATGCGGCGCGGGAGATTAACCCCAACGCGATTTTGATTTCTGAGCCGTGGAGTCCCGGGCGCGGCGAGAACAAGTATCAGTTGCGCGAGACGGGGTGGTCGGCCTGGAACAACGATTTCCGCTATGCGACGAAGGATTTTGTGCGCGGGTGGGGCAATCGGGAGTGGTTGCGCGAGGGTATTTTCGGGTCGGTGAACACGTGGGCGCGCAATCCGCTCCAGCCGGTGAATTATTTGGAGAGCCACGATGACATGGCGTTTATGGATGAGCTTCGGCGGGATGGGGGGGGGGGGTGGGGACGGCTGCGCGAGGAGGATGTGGCGCGTAATCGTTTGGCGGCGACGGTGTTGTTTACGTCGCTGGGCAAGCCGATGATTTACGAGGGGCAGGAGTTTTTGCGGTCGAAGGGCGGGCTGACGAATACGTATAACCGCGGTGACGCGGTGAATGCGGTGCGTTGGACGGATCGGGAGCGTCCGTTGAACCGGCGGGCGCTGGGGTGGTATCGGGGGTTGATGGGGCTGCGTCAGAGTGATGCGGGGGCGTCGTTTCGAGTGGCGAACCGCCCGCCGCAGGATTATTACCGCTGGCTGCTGCCGGAGAATCCCAAGGTGATGGGTTATCTGGTTAATGTGCCGGAACTGCATGCGGGGCGCGGGTTTTGCGTGTTGCTGAATGCGGACCTTGAGCCGCGGGAGGTGGAGGTGGCGCTGATGGGGAGTAGCGCGTGGCGGCTGATTGGCAATGGGCGCGAACTGGACTTGGAGGGTGTGGCGGAGTTGGGCGCGCCGGGTGGCGCGGCGCCGCCGCAATGGCCGGCGGATTGGCGCGGCGTGATTTCTGTGCCGGCGCTGGAGTCGATGGTGTTGATGAATGGGTTTTAATCTCATATCGGACGCCTCGGCGAGGCGTCCCTACCTTTGCAAACTGGCCATTCCGCCCCCAAAACACCAAAAACGCGCTTTTTTGCCCCAAAATGGCCGATTTTTGGTGGTTTTGGGCGGTTTTGGGCACGCGCGTTCCAGAGGCTATTGCAACAGGAGGTTTCTCTAAAAAGGGTTATGCGCTAGTTTGATTCCTTCGCCTATCACAAGGAAGGAAACAATGAAATACCATCGCATAACCCAAGAAGAACGTAG
>JAAZFE010000146.1 GCA_012511885.1 Lentisphaerota bacterium
TGTCTACTGCATTGGGCTTGGCCGTCGTCAGGCTGCATCGACATAGCGATGCTATTCCTGCTTCGCCTTCCTTGGCCCAGCCCAATTCGCTACGACCTCCCGGCCACATTATTTCTTCAAATGCTCTAGCGCGGCTGCGCCGCGCCGACCAGAGACATTCAAGGCGGACACGGGACGGTGTGGGGGGGGTGGGGAGGGGGGAAATGCGCGATTGCGTGAATGCGGGAATTGGCGATTGGGGCGCTGACGCGCCATGGCGACGGCGGGGGTGGCAGGTTGCAAGTGCAAGGTGCCAGGAGGGTGATTATGGAGGTGATGTTCCCCGGTGGTGGAAGAAGGCGGCGCAGGCGCCTTCGGGGGAGACCATGGGCGCGCCAAGGGGGGTGTCGGGCGTACAGCGGATGGCAAAATGGGGGCAGTGGTCGGGTTGGAGGCGTCCCAGGAGAACGTCGGCCGCGGGGCAGTCGGCTTCGCCCGGCGGCGGGTCTTCGACGGGCCGCATGGGGAAGCGTTGAGCGGCGTCGAAGGCGGCCCAATCCGGTTTGAGGGAGAGCCCGCTGAGGGGAACCCGGCCGAGGCCGCGCCATTCGCGGTCGGTGATCTCGAAAACAGTTTCAAGGATGCTGCGCGCGGCGGGATTGCCTTCGGGCCGGACCATGCGGGGATAGGCATTGATCATGGCGGCGCGGCCATGCTCGAGGAGTCGGACGATTTCGAGAATGCCGAGAAGGATGTCGGCGGGCTGAAAGCCGGTGATGGCGATGGGGCGGCCGAGTTCGCGGGCGAGGGCGTCGTAGGGGTCCGAACCGGTGATGGCGCAGACGTGTCCGGCCGCAAGAAAAGCATCGGGGGCGGTGGCGGGATCGGTGCAGATGGCGCGCAGGATAGGGGGCACCAGAAACTGGGAGACCAGCAGGGAGACATTGTCTAGCTGCCGCTCGCGGGCGAGGACCGGCAGGAGGGCGTTGGCGGGGGCGGTGGTTTCGAAGCCGATGGCCAGATGAACCACTTGCCGATCCGGATGGCGACTGGCGAAATCGAGCGCCTGCAAGGGCGACGTGATCACGCGCACATCGGCGCCTGCCGCTTTGACGCCGTAGAGGTCGCCGGAGGAGGCCGAGGGGACGCGCAGGAGATCGCCGAAGGTGGTGACGATGACGCCGGGCTGCCGGGCCATTTGGATGGCATGGTCGAGATAGGCGGCGGGGGTGACGCAGACCGGGCAGCCGGGGCCGTGCAGCAGCGTGATGCGCGGGGGTAGAAGGGTGTCGAGGGCATGGCGCAAAATGGCGTGGGTCTGGCCGCCGCAGACTTCCATGATGCGCGCCGGACGGCGTGAAATCCGCGCGATTTCCGCAGCGAGGGAGCGGATGAGGGCGGGATCGCTATATTCGGACCAGTGCTGCATGCATCACTGGGGTGGAGAGAGTACAGGCCGGATGTCCGCGGCTTTGACGCCGAGGACGAGCACTTTTTTGGCGCGGCTGGTTTGGCCGGCCAGCAACTGAAGGCGGGCGCGGGGGAGATCGAGTGTTTTGGCCAGGAATTGGATGAGGGCGGTGTTGGCCGCGCCCTCGACCGGGGGGGCGTTGAGCCGGATTTTCAGGGCGTCGCCGTGGAGTCCCTGGATCAGGTTTTTGGTGGCGCGGGGCACGATGTGGAGATTCAGGATCACGCCGGCGGAGGTTGGGGTGAGATAAGGCACAGATTTATTCTGTCATGAGCGGCGAGGCCGCGTGCTTTGTTCTTTGTGCTTGGTGTTTTGTTGGGTGGTGCAAGCAGGGAAGCAGGGAAGGGGAGGAATGGGCGATAGTATTCGGGCAAGGCGAGACCGCTGGGAAGCATTTTTTTCTACGCCGTGGCGGGGCCACGGCGCGGACGCCTCGGCGATGCGTTCCGCCGGAGGCGGACAGGCTCCTATCCTTTGGCGCTGATGCGTTGAGGTTTTGCGTGAATGATCCGGGCTGCAGGGGCACGGGTCAGCCTGAGTCGGTTTGGATGAGGGAGGGGTCGTAGTCGTCGGGGGCCTGATAGCCGAGGAGATTGAGGCAGGTGGCGGCCAGCGAAGAGATGCCCAGGCCGGTTTGGGCGGTCAGGGTGACGTTGGCGGTGCCGGCGGGGTCGTAGATGATGGCGGGAACCGGGTTGAGGGAGTGGGCCGTGCGGGCCTTGGGCAGGCCGGTTTCGGGGTCCATGACGACGGAGCCATCCTTGGCGTGTTCGTACATGTCGTCGGAGTTGCCGTGGTCGGCGCTGATGACGAGGATGGCGCCGGTTTCCCGGGCGGCGGCCAGCAGGCGGCCGATGCAGAGGTCCACGGTTTCGACGGCGATTTTGACGGCGGGGAAGATGCCGGTATGGCCGACCATGTCGCCGTTGGCAAAATTGACGCGGATGAAGCGGTAGGCGTTCGAGCGCATGGCTTCGATGACCTTGTCGGTGATCTCGGCGGCCTTCATCCAGGGGCGCTGTTCGAAGGGGACGCGGTCGGAGGGGACCTCGACATAGTCTTCGAGTTCCTCGCTGAATTTTTCGGCGCGGTTGCCATTGAAGAAGTAGGTGACGTGGCCGAATTTCTGGGTTTCGGAGATGGCGAGCTGGCGGACACCGGCCTTGACGAGGTATTCGCCCATGGTGCGGGTGATGCGGGGGGGCTCGACGAGGAAGCGGGCGGGGATGCCGGCGTCGCCGTCGTATTGCATCATGCCGGCGAAGAGGACGTCCGGGCGGCGGACGCGGTCGAAGTGGGGGAAGTCGTCTTCTTCGAAGGCGCGGGTGAGCTCGATGGCGCGGTCGCCGCGGAAGTTGAAGAGGATGACGGCATCGTTGTCCTGGATGGGGCCGGCGGGTTGGCCGTCCTTGCCGATGACGAAGGGGGGCAGGTCCTGGTCGAGGATGCCGGGATAGGCCGCGCGCAGGGCCTCGATGGCGGCTTGGGCGGAGGGATAGAGCGCGCCCCGCCCGAGGACGTGGGTGTGCCAGCCGCGTTCGACAATGCGCCAGTCGGCCTCATAGCGGTCCATGGTGACGTTCATGCGGCCGCCGCCGGAGGCGATGGCGTAGTCCGCGGCGCCATCGGCGTTGAGGCCGGCCAGGAACTGTTCGAAGGGGATGACATAGTCGAGGGCGGAGGTGGGGGGGACATCGCGGCCGTCGAGCAGGATGTGCACGCGGGCGCGACGGACGCCTTCGGCCTTGGCGCGGGCGAGCATGCCCTTGAGATGGTCCACGTGGGCGTGGACGTTGCCGTCGGAGAAGAGGCCGATGAAATGGAGGGTGGAGTCGCGCTCTTTGACGCGGGCGACCATGGCCTGCCAGGTTTCGCCGGCGAAGAGGTTGCCGGATTCGACGGCCTTGGCGACGAGAGACGCGCCCTGGTCATAAACGCGTCCGCAGCCGATGGCGTTGTGGCCGATTTCGGAGTTGCCCATGTCGTCGTCGGAGGGCATGCCGACCGCGCGGCCGTGGGCCTTGAGGGTGGTGTGGGGGCAGTTGGCGAGCAGCCAGTCGAGATTGGGTTTCCAGGCGGAACGGACAAAGTCGCCTTCTTCGTATTTGCCGAGGCCAACGCCATCCATGATGACGAGGACGACGGGGCCTGCGGGGGCGGCATGGTTGGGGAGGGGTTGCAGGGTCATGTTCACGGTGGGCTCCAATTCAGGATTTCGGGAGACTATGCGCCATAACGGGCGGAAGTGCAAGGAGGGGAGGACAAAAGCCGGCGGGAAGCCGCGCGGTTATTTGCCCTTGGGGATGACCTTGAGTTTGCCGCCGGTGAGGCGGGCGAGCTTTTTGTAGTATTCGATGGCCTGTTTGCCGCGCTCGTTTTCGTGGGGCTTGTAGAGGATGGGGTAGAGGCGGACGGAGCGGCCGGTGGTGGATTCGATGGCGCGGACGTACTTTTCGATGTTGTCCATGTGCTCGGGGATTTCGACTCCGGTGGTGGCGTCGCCTTTTTTGAGATAGGGGGGGTCGTCCGAGAGCACAAAGACGGTGTCGGCGCCCATGTCAACGGCTTTTTCGATAGCCATGTGGGGGGTGGAGCCGGAGTATTGCCGCAGTTGCCCTTCCCGGCTGGGATTGAAGGGCTGCTGGAGCCGCTTGAGGATGGCGGCGCGGTTTTCCTGGGTGGCATAGACCATTTGGCCGCCGGTGAGGTCGTCGGCGCCGTCCACATAGACGATGATGGTGAACTTGGTGTTGACGTTCATAGTTTCGAGCATCTTGATGGTTTCGGCGAGGACATCCTGGGTGACACCTTTGGCGATCATGGAGGGGGAGATGTCCATCAGGATGGCCACCGCGCGGGTGCGCACGTTTTCGCCGAAGAACTTGGTGTCGGAGTAGCCCATGCCGCCGGTGAGGCCGCGGCCGGCGCCGCCGCCGCCGGTGCCCAGCGCGCCGATGGAACCGGCGCGCGACTGCATGAGGGGGCTGTCGCGCAGGTTTTTGACATCGGGGGTCTTCATGTCGGGCATTTTGGGCAGGGCGACCTTGGAGGGGGCCTCGGTGACGAGGCGCTGAAGAATCTGCGGCTTGCGGGTCTGCTTGTTCATCTGCTTGACGCGGATGGAGTGCTCGAGCTTGCGCGCGGGGAGCGAGGGCGATTTTTTGCCCTCGAACATCATTTTGGGTTTGGGGGCGATAATCATGATGGTGAGGGAGACGGCGGCAATGATGAAGCCGACGTGGATGAGCAGCGAGACGATAATGGCGTTGAGGGCGCGTTTGCGCTGGGCGGCGTCTTCGGAGCGGGTTTGCGCGAAGGAGGTCCACAGGGCGAAGGGTTTCATGGCTCGAGTCTCCACGATGATCCGGGTTTGATCGGCGGGTCGGGGCGCGGCGGCAACCGGCTGGAGCGTGGCTTGGGCATCAGGAGTCCTCGTCGTCCACGGCAAAGGTGACATTGACAATTTTGGCGGCGGTGCAGGCGTTGAGGACGTCCACCACGCGCTGATGTTTGACGTCGTCCTCGGGGGCGATGGTGATCATGGCGGGCACCTTGTTGGCCTCGGCCGTCTGGCGGAAGAGGATCAGGGTTTTGACGAGCTCGGGCATGTCGGGATCGTTGGGGCGGTCGTATTCGAGGTCGTTGAGGAAGACGTTGCCGCCGGCGGTGATCTGGATGATTTGCTCGTCGGGGATTTCGACGGAGTCGGACTGCTCGGCCGTGCCGGGAAGGGCGAAGGAGATGTCGGCTTCCTGCTTGTTGAAGGTGGTGGAGACCATGAAGAAGACCAGCAGGAGGAAGACGCAGTCAATGAGGGGGGTCATGGCGACCTCCGCCTTGGGATCGTCCTGGCGTTTGAGTTTCATCAGGCGCCTCCCCCGGCTGCGGCATCCTGGAAGGTGCCGAAGATGATGTCATAGACGCCGGCGTTGGCGCAGGCGCGGATGGCGCGTTTGACGACGCGGAATTCGGCGTTGCGGTCCACGCGCATGTAAACGCGCAGATCGGGCTGTTCGTCGGCGCGCTGCCGAATGGCCTTGGTGAGGGCGGGTTCGTCCATCAGTTGGCCATAGACCACGAAGGGGGTGGCCTCGGAGGTGAGGGCGCCGGCGGCGGCGGTGCCGAGGGGAACGATGTTGATGACGCCGCGGTTGCGCAGGTCTTCGGGAATGGCGGCTTTGGGCGCGACGGGCAGGTGGACTTCGGGGGTGAGGTCCACCTCGCTCATGGTGGCGGCCACCATGAAGAAGATGAGGAGGAGGAAGACGCAGTCAATCATCGGCGTCATGTCAATGTCGGCGGCGGGTTCGTCTGGTTTGCGCAGTCTCATGGTTCGGGGTCGGTCGTTTTGGCGGGGGTTCGGTCGGCGGGTTTTCTCCGGCGGGGCTTTCTCCGGGGGTTAGAGGTCGGGTTCGGCAGCGGCTTCGGCCTCGGCGAAGATGTCGCCGGAGCCGGTGAGGGAGTCGAGGATGGCGGAATATTCGCCTTCGGCGTCGCGGACGATGCGCGAGAGCAGGTTGCGGAAGAGGAAGTAGGCGAACATCGAGGGGATGGCGATGATGAGGCCGGCGGCGGTGGTGATGAGGGCTTCGCCGATGTTGCCGGCGAGCTGCTCGGGCTTGCCCATGCCGCCCATGCCGATTTTCTGGAAGGCGCCGATCATGCCGGAGACGGTGCCGAGCAGTCCGATCATGGGGGCGACGCCGGTGATGAGGGAGAGGAAGTTGATCCAGAAGCCGATTTGGGCTTCTTCGCGGGCGACGGACTCGGCGATGGCGCTTTCCATGTCGGGCTTGGAGGCCATGGGGTCATCGGGATTGAGTTTGCGCAGTCCGGGGATGAGGCCGTTGGTGAAGAGGTTGGGCGCGGAACGGGCGAGGGTGTACATCTGGCCGACATCGCGCTGTTGGGCGGCGGCGCGGATGGGGGCCACCACGCCCAGCGGGAGCAGGTTCTTGCGGCTGACCATGCGCAGGTTGATGATGACCATGGAGACCAGGCCGATGGAGCAGAGACCCAGGGGCCACATGGCCCAGCCGCCGACTTTGATGAGATCCCAGAGGGTCATTTGCTGGGCGGCGGCGGGGGGGGGCGCCGCCGGCGGGGTGGGCGGGGGGGGCTGCTGGGCGAGGCCGGCAAGGGGCAGAAGCAGGGTGACGAGGAGGAGAAGCGCGAGGGTCTTTTTCATGGCATGGTTCCTTGGTCCTGAATGGTTCATCCAAACTGGGGCGGGTGTTGTTGACGATTTGGCAAGGCGGGGTGTCATGGCGCGGCTCCGGCGGTTGGGGCGACGACGGCTGTGCCGTCCACGAATTTGCCGGCCTCGCGCAAATCTTTTTCATATTTGGCGATGGCCTCGTTGGCGGCTTCGTCGGCGGGGGTGTTGGGATAGAGGCGCTTGATGTCCTGGATGGCGCGGTAAAGGGGTTCCCACTCGCGCAGCTCGGCATAGCACTCGAGGGTGGCGGCGAGGGCGCGGGGCTCGTTGTCCTGGATATAAGGATAAAAGACGACGAGGGGGAGATAGGCGAGGAGCGCGTTGTCGTAATTGCCGAGGGCGGCATAGGAGCTGCCCAGGGCGTAGAGCATGTCGGAGAGGAGGGCTTCGTCGTCTTCGGGCAGGGGCTGGTCGGCAAGATATTCGACGGCGAAAAGGTGGCCGCCGCTCTTGGCATAGGCGATGCCGGCGAGGAGGCGGGCGGTGCCGGCCCACTCGGTTTCGGCGGCGTAGGTGACCACGTTTTCAAATTGGCGGATGGCTTCGCGCCAGAGGGTGCCGTGGGCGTAGAGGCGGCCCTTGAGGAGGATGGCCTCGTTGGCGTGGATGCCAGGGATGTCGCGCATGGAGCGGGTCTGGAGGATGAATTTGTCGAGAGCGGAGTGGGCGGCCTGCACCGGCTTGGCGGGCGGCTTGGGGAGCTCGAGCAGACGCTCGACCTGCTCGAAGAGGCCGGGACGGGGCATGTGGATGAATTGGATGTCGCCGACGGCGATGCCCACCTGCGGCGACCGCGCGCCGGAGCTGGATTTGCGCTCGACCCAGAGGATGTCCTTGTCGCGCTTGTAGAGCGAGGCTTCGAAGACGGCCTGCTTGGTCACGACGCGGTAGGGTCCGAGCTGGGCGGCGGCGGGAAGCGCCAGGATGAGGAGGGCCAGCACGGCCGGGGGAGCGGCGCGGAGCCGGGACGTGAAGCGGGGCGTCATGATTTGCCTCCGGTGAGGGCGGCGATGCGCTGCCGGGCCTGGGCGGCGGCGGCGGTGCCGGGGGAAAAATCGCTGTCGAGGAATTCGCGGTAGGTGTTGATGGCGGCCTGGCGGTCGTTGGTTTTTTCGAAGCAGGCTCCGGAGCGCATGTAGGCCTGGACGACCGCGGCGCGGTAGGCGCCGTAGAGGACATAGACCCGCTGATAGTAGGCGACGGCCTGGGCGTATTCGTTGCGGGCTTCGAGGCAGGCGCCGATGCCGAGGAGGGCCTCGGGCTTCAGGCGGCGCGGCGCGGCGCGGTTGGCCAGGATGGCGTTGTAGTCGGCGATGGCCTCGTCGAAGCGGCCGATGCCCTGCAGGGCCTCGGCGCGCAGGAAGGTGGCCTCGAGGATGAACTGGATCTCGGCGGCGTTGTCGAGGACGGCGTTGGCATAGGTGAGGGCATGGGGATAGTTTCTGGCGTCGAGCGCCTGCTCGGCCAGCAGGGTCTGGGCTTCGGCGACCTGACGGGTGTCGGGGAAGCGTTCGAGCAGGAATTCGAGATGGGGGACGCCGTTGGCGGGCATGCCGTTGTGGATCCAGGCCCGGCCGAGCCACAGGAGGGTTTCGGGGCCGAGATATTCCGGCTTGAAGCGTCCGGCAAACACGGCGAGCGAGCGGGCCTGCTGGTCTTCGGGGAGGAGCTGGGCCTCGGCCCAGGAGAGGCGGGCGGCCAGAGTGAGGCGTTGGCCTTCGAGGGCCTTGGCATAGTGGGAGCGCAGTTCGCGGGCATAGTCGTCGGCGCCGCGGGGGTACATGGTGGCGAGGTCGGCCAGCATGAGGTCGAAGCCCTCCCAGGCGGGGGTGTTGCCATAACGCTCGATGGTTTGCCAGTAGAGGGTGCGGGCCTGCTCCTGGCGGCCGAGCTGGCGCAGCGCCCAGCCGGCGTGGTAGGCGGCGTCCACCACGTTGCCGTCGTTGGGCATGTCCTTGATGAATTGGACATAGTCGGCGGACATGGCGCGGTAGTCGTTCTCTTCGGCCAGGGCCTTGTGCACGCGGGCGATCTGGGTGAGGGCCATGTAGTAGAAGGGGCCGGCCTCGGGAATCATGGCGCGGTGGTAGGCGGCTTTGGCGGCGTCGAGATCGCCGAGGGCGCCGAGGGCGTCGCCGCGCATGATGGCGGCTTCGTGGCGGAAGTAGTGGTCCGGGTTTTGCTGGAGCCAGGCGGCGATGTCCTCGGCGGTGCGCTCGTAGTCCTCGAGGGCGTAGCGGCAGCAGGCGGCGCGATAGGTTGCCTCGGGCGCGTAGATGGTCATGGGGTTTTCGGCGGCATACTTGTCGAAGAGCGGCAGCGCCTTCTCGAACTGGCCGTCGTAGTAGTGGCTGATGGGCAGCCAGTAGCGGACGTCGGGGGCCAGAACGTGGTCGGGCCAGGTCTTGAGCCAGCTCTGGAAGCGTTCGATGGCTTCCTCGAAACGCTCCTGCATGGCTATCGAGAGCGCCAGATAAAATTCGATCCGCGCCTTTTGGCTATGCTCGGGGAAGCGGCGGACGAGCTTGCGCATTTCGATTTCGGCGTCTTCGAACTGCTCAGCATTGATGAAGGCTTCGGCGCGCAGGAAGGCCACGGTGGGGACGTTGGGCCATTTGCCGTCATAGACCCCGACCGGCTCGTCATCGTCGAGCCAGGCGGGCGGCGCGCCGGGTTCTCCATCGAGTTCGAACCAGCCTTCGCCGGTGTCTTCTTTTTTGGATTTGGACCATGCGCCGACGCGCCGGGCTTTGGCGCGGCGCTCGAGCTGGCGCAACTTGGCGAATTTCTGGTTGGCGGTGGTGCCGTCGGGGAGCACCTGCGACGCGCCATAGACGCGGGCCAGGCCGTTGGCCACGAGCGCCTCGGCAAAGTCCTGCTTGCCCACCATCACGATGCCGAAGAAGCGCTGCTGCCGGCTGCTGCCGAGCGCGTCCTGCCAGCGGGTCCAGACCGTGAACTTTTTACCGCCGAGCGTGCGCTTGGCGAACTGGGAGGCGCGGTTGCCCAGCGGCACGATGCGCGATGGCGACACGCCGAAATATTCGGCCTGTTCGCGGTTGCGATCCTTGAATTCCTCATTGCTTTCGGGGCAGTCCACGAAGTAAAGGCGGATGATGTAGTTTTTGTTCCCGTGGCGGATGTGGAAGCTGTCGCCGTCCATGTAGCCCTCGCCGAGGACGGCGTTATCGAGTTTCTCCCAGCGGCCCACCACGGCGTTGGCCGCCGGTGCGAGGAGGAGGCTCAGCAGGAGCCACCCGCCGAGAGCCAGCACACGGCGGCCGGGGCAGCTGCGGAACGCAATCAAATTGAATCGCGCGCGCAAGAAGCGGGAGGCGGGGCGCGGTTGGGTGCTCGCGCGGCTCATTCCCATTTTCCCGACGGGTCGTAGGTGGCAAGATAGGCGTCGGCTTCGATGAGCAGATCGTCGAGGCGGCGCAGGCGTGAGAGGGCGAGGATGAGATCGAAGTGGCCGGCCTCGCGCACGCTGTCCTCGGCGGCGGTGGCCACCACGCGGGTGAAAGCGACCCGGGCTTCCCAGTAGCGGTCGGTGTTGAAGAAGCAGCGCCCGATGCGATGGAACAGATTGGCGTCGTAGTCGGGGAGGTTCTCCAGTTTTTCGGCCATCTCGCGGGCCTGGGCCAGGTCGGCGGCAAGACGGCGCTCCTCCTGGAAGACCGAGCGGATGTTGTGCATGCTGGGGCGGGTCTTCGACATGGCGGCGAGGCGGGCTTCGAGCGCGGCCACATGGTTGCCCTGATGGCGCAGCAGGGCCGCGCGCGGTTTGACGCGGCGGTAGGCTTTGAGCGCCAGCTCGTAGTCGGTGTCGTCCATCAGGTAGTCGCCGATTTCAAACGCGAGGAAATTGCAGTAGGTGATGACGGACCAGGTGCGCGGCTTCTTCTCGATGATTTCCAGCACGCGGATGGACTCGGCCGGTTTGATGTCATCGAAGAGCGCGCGCGCGCAGAAGGCGCCGGCCTGCCCCCAGAGCGGGCTGTTGGGATGCAGCCGCATGAAGTCCTGGAAGGCGGCGGCGGCCAGCGCGTATTGCTCCTGCAGCAAACGGCAGACGCCGATTTGATAGAGCGCGTCTTCGGCGTAGGACGAGCGCGGGAAACGGGCGGTCAATTTCTGATAGGCGGCAATGGCCAGATCATAGGCTGCAAGAATTTGCTGCGACGACCCGATGCGGAACATGCCTTCATCCACGAATTGGGATTCGGGAAATTGAGCGATGTATTCCTCGAAGGCTTTGACGGCCTCGGCGTGGCGGCCGAGATTGTAGAGCGCGCAGGCGCGCGCGTACATGGCCAGATCCACATGTTCTTTCAGCTCGGGCTCGCGGCCGAAAATTTTGACGAGTTCTTCGAGATAGGTGATGGAGCTTTCGTAGTCGCCGGACACGAACCGGCTCATGCCGCCTTGATAGAGCGCCTGGGGCGAGTCGTCGGCTGCCATGACGTTGGCTGGCGCCAAAAGATGGGCCATGAAGCTGACCGCAAGCGCGAGACCCGTGAGCCTGAACTGTCGCACGCTCACCAAATTGCGGAGTCTGATCCACACGAACATCATCGCGGGAGGAATCCTAAACCGTGTCGGCTGAAAAATCCATCTTCATTTTGGGCGCTGACGCGACGCCGCTCCGCGGCGAGCAGGAGAGGCCCCGCCGCGCGGGGCCAGCGTGGGAGCAGGGGAGCAAGGGGAGGTGGGGGAGCAAGAAGGGGGGTGCCGCTACGCGGCGGGTAAAAGGGGGCAGGTGGAAGGTGAAAGGATCGGACAGATCAGACGGATCAGGCAGATCAGACGGATCTTTTTTTGGACGCTCCCGCGCCAGGGCGGGGGGCAACCGGCAGCTGCCGACAAGAGCGGAAAATGGGCGGTTTTGACAAAAAACAGCTCAAAACCGGCCCAAAATGAGCGAAAATCGGCCCAAAACGCGAAAAATGGGCTGAAATTGGCCCAAAA
>JAAZFE010000147.1 GCA_012511885.1 Lentisphaerota bacterium
GTGCTGCGTGCAATCGTGTTTTCCCGCGCTGCCGATGGCGGCAAAGGAAGGCAGCCTGGAGCGCAAATCCAACTTCATATGGAGCTTGGCCGCCGCTTTTTTACGGCGATGACGTGCCCAGTCGATACAATTTAATGCCAGCCGCAGTGTGGTTGAGTCGATGGCGAATACATCGCGCTTTAAGCGGGCAAGAAAACCCTTCAGCCGGCGATCTCCCAAAAAACCGGGTGAAAGCGCCTCCAGGTGCTCCAGCATGGCCCAGTACAGAGCCTCCGCCATGGCCGGATCCCGAGTGCGGTTGGCATTGGAAAACGTGTTGCGTTTGGGAGCCGTGGCACCGCGAATGCGATTCCATTCCGGTTCATGCAGACGTGCCGCATCACAAATCTCGTTGAGGCTTAAGGCCTTGCTCAGCTGCCCATACATAAGGGACAGAACGTGACTAAAGGCGGAAAAACGACGAATGTCCGCCTTGTATTCTCTAGCCAATCGATCCACTAAACCGGGCGGTATGTACTGGACGAACTGGCTTAAAACGGTGCATGATCTTCTTGTTGGTCTTGGTCTTGAGTTTTTTTTCATAATACCTGTAGGCTACAGGCACACAAAATCAAGACCAACACTCTTTTTTATCCGCTTCCCCAGCTCAAAATGACATCCCTATGGGATGGTAGTGCTCAAAAACTTCAATTTATGGCCAATTTGCCCCCAAAAAATCTTTCCAAAAAAGAGCGACCGCGAAACGTGGGTTAGGGGGGGCCGTCGCACCGTGGTGATGGCGGGGGACAACCGGCGACAGCCGGATTGGGTGGGGGAGGATTACGGGGGCGGGAGAAGGGGGAGGTTGAGGGTGAGGAAGGTGTCGCGCCAGGGGTAGGAATCGAGGAGGTGGTCGTGGCGGTGGCCGAGGGTGCAGAGAGCGGCATAGAGGGCTTCGATGGTGGCGAGGCCGGCGGGGGGATCGGTGTGGGTTTTGGCGGAGCGGGGGTAGGCGGTCTGCCAGCCGGGGGGAATGGAGCGGGCTTCGACGGGCTGGACGGCGCGGAGCATGGCCTGGGCGTGGCGCCAACTGGCATCGAGCAGCAGGAGGGGGCGGTGGGCGTCGTCCGGGGTGAGGGGCGGGGCGTCGGGGGTGAGCAGGAGGTGGCGGGCGAGGTCGGGGCGGCTGCGGAGGGGATAGGCGAGGAAGGTGATGCCAAGGCTGCCGCGCAGAGGGCGGATGGTGCATTTGCGCGGGCTTTCGCCCCGGCGCACGATGATCAGGACGGGCGGAGTTATGGCGGGGGCGGGGCGCAAGGTGGGACGGGGGGGCGTCAGGCTTGACGCCGGATGATGGTGTCGGCGAGCTGTTGGAGTTGGTCGGGGGTGAGAATGGGCGGGTCGAAGCAGCGGTCGTTGATGAAGCGGATGGCGTCCTGGACCCGGAAGACTTTTTCCTGGTTTTGGGTGCCGGTGATGTTGAGCTGGACGGCGGGGTGGGTGAAGACGGCCAGGGCATAGATGCGGTCGTCGGGGATGTTGGTGGTCTGCTGGGCGATGAACATTCGGCGCTGGCGTTCGGCCTGCAGGACGGGGCTTTTGACGCTGCGGCCTCTGCCGTTGGCGCGGCTCTGGAGCCATTGGGTGTCGCGGATGTCGCCGCTGAGGGTGCCGGCCCAGAACTTGGATTCGATGATGTAGATGGCGGAAGGGGCGAGGACGAGGTGGTCGATCTGGAAGCGTTCGTGGGCGATGCGGAAGTCGAGGTCGTTGATGATGATGTGGTCGTTGGCGAGCTGCTCAGCGAGACGCTCGGCCATGCGGCGTTCGCCGCGGCGTCCGCCTTCAAGGTTGCGGTGCTCGGCGACGATTTCGCGCAGGTGAACTTCGTAGCCCGCGGCGCAGAGGACGGCGAAGCCGCTCAGGACGAGGCCGATCCAGGTGCCGGTGCGCCAGGCGTGGCAGGCGCCCCAGACCAGCAGAGCGATGGTCAGGCACCAGATGGCCCAGCGCAGCGGTTTGCGCAGAGAGAGTTCCCGGACGATGGCGCGTTGGCGTCGTTGTAGGCTGGTTTCGCTGCGCAGGATACGGGCCATGGCAGAGGAATCAGGCCTTGCCTCCGGCCTGCTCGAAGAGGCCCCGGGCAAGTTTTTCGACTTCGGGGTTGGAGAGGACGGGTTTCTCGAAGCAGAAGTCGTTGATGAAGGTGACGGCCTGTTCGGGGGTCAGGACGCGGCGTTCAGCGTTGGTGACGGCGATCTCGGCCTGCGGGTGGGCGAGGACAACGAGGGCATAGACATTTTCCCAGATGAGGTTGGTGCCCTTGAGCCAGTTGCAGAGGATGCGGCGTTCGCGCTGGATGCGGCTGAGGGGATTGCGGGCGGGGCGGACCTTGCCTTCGAGGTCGCGGATTTTCCAGGTGTGGGCCTGGCGGGAGGTGTCGCCGATGATTTTTCCGCTCCAGTTGAGGGTGCTGATGACGAACATGCCGGAGGGGGCGACCACGAGGTGGTCGAGCCAGCATTTTTCGCGGCCGACCTTGAGGCGCAGGTCGTTGAGGATGTAGTGGTCGTTGGCGAGTTTTTCATCGAGGAGGCCGGCGACCAGTTCCTTGGCCTCGCGCATACTGGCCATGTCGGTGAACTCCTGCGTGCTTTCGCGGCGGCGGGCTTCGTGGCCGAGGGCGATGAAGGCGAGGAAGCCGCCCAGCAGGAGGAGGCCCCAGGTGCCGTTGGCGGCGAATTTCCAGACGAGTCCGGCCAGCAGGAAGATGATGGCAGCGCCCCATTCGAGCAGGCGCATGTTGCGGAGGAAGGCGAGTTCGCGGGTGATGTCATCCTGGCGGGCGGCCAGACTGCGTTCGCTGGTGAGGGTGTGGGCCATGGCAGTTGCGGGGGGTTAGGGGTTGGGAATGACTTCGGCAAAAGCGACGGTTTCGCGCCGGGAGGTGATGCGGGCGCGGACGGTTTGGCCGACGTTGGTGCCGCCTTCGACAAAGATGACGAGGCCGTCCACTTTGGCGATGCCTTCGCGGTCGGGAAACTTGTCGGAGCGTTCGAGGATTTCAAGATCGAGTTCCATGCCGGCGACGATGGCGGCGTGGCTGCTCTTGGGGCCGCCGGTGTCGAAGGCGCGGCGGATGATCTCGCCTGGGCGCGGGGCGGGGCGGCTGCCAACCGGCTTGCCGGTGGGGACGGCGTTGGCGGCGCGCGGCTGGCGCCGGGTGACGCGCACGTTGACGGCCTCGCCGATGTTGGGCACGCCCTGCACAAAAACAACCAGGCCGGCCACGCGGGCGACGCCGTCCACGCCGGGATTTTGGGCGGATTCCTCGGTGATGGTGACGTCGAGTTCGGCGCCGACAATCACGTGGGCGGCGGGATCATCCTCGCGAGGCTTGAAGACGCGCGCGACGGGCTGGCTGCTGCCGGCGAGGGGGCCGGTGCCGGCGGGCTTGCCGGTGGGCTCGGCGAAGGCGATGCGCTCGCGGCGGTCGGTGATGCGTACATTGAGGCGGCGGCCGACTTCTGCGGCGCCATCCACCACGACGATGAGGCCCTGAACGCGGGCGATGCCCTCGCGACCGGGGTTTTTGGTGGAGTCTTCGGCAATCATGACGTCCATCTCCGCGCCGGCCACCACGTGGGCGGCGGGGTCGCCGGGGCGCGGCTCGAACGCGGGTTTGGCCGGGGCGGCGGGCATGGCGGTGGTCGAGAGGACCCGGATCAGGTTGGCATCCACCACGCGCTCGCGCACGCGGGTGACATCGGCCAGGATGGTTTGTCCGCGGCGCGCGCCGGGCACAAAAGTGACGCGTCCGCCAATTTTGGCGATTCCGGAGGTGCGGTCTTCGCTTTCGTCCTCGATGAACAGCTTGTAGCGGTAGCCGAGGCGGGGCGCGAGGTCGGCGGCGGGATCGGTGGCGTCAATGACGTCGCCGGTGTTGAATTTGCCGGCGGCGGGGTCATCGGCGGTATAGACCACGGTGACGACGCCCTTGCCGGTGGATTTGACGTGGACAATGACCAACAGGGCGCTCACGACACCCAGCAGCACAAGGAGCACGTAGGCAAAGGCTTTCCATTTGGTGACGGCAGAGGCGTTGGCAGTATGGTCGGACATGGCGAAGCTCCTTGATCTTTTGCGATGAGATTGTAGGCCTTGGGCGGCGGGGGATGCAAGACACAAACCGCGAGAGTGGCGTTGGGCGGAGGGTGGTGGTATGTTCCGATGAGTTGCGCGTTCGGCCGGCCCGATGGACGGGCCGGACGGACGCGCTTGATGGAACCCAGATGAAGATGACCACGGTGAGCCAGGAAACTTGGGCAAGCGGGCGGATTGTGACCGCGGAGGCGGAGCGCTATCTGCCGGCGGCCGGCGGGGACTTTATCCCGGACGCGGAGATCGCGGAGCTGCTCAAGCCGGCGCGGGCGCCGGAGGCGGCGCGGGTGCGCGAGCTGCTGGCGAAGGCGCTGGCGGTGGAGACGCTGTCGCTCGAGGAGCTGGCGGAACTGATGCGGGTGCGCGACCCCGGGCTTTGGGAGGAAATGAAAGCTGCCGCGGGGGCGATCAAGCGCAAGGTGTATGACAACCGGGTTGTGACCTTCGCGCCGCTGTATCTGGGCAGCCGCTGCGTGAATGATTGCCTGTATTGCGGGTTGCGGCGCTCGAACGCGGCGGTGGAGCGCCGAGTGCTGAATCTGGACGAGGTGCGCGCCGAGACCGAGGCCCTGGCGGGACAACTCGGGCACAAGCGCCTGATCGTGGTTTGCGGCGAGCATCCGAGCACCGGGCTCGATTTTTTGGCCGAGAGCATTCGTGAGATTTACGCGGTGCGGGTGCCGACGCGTCGCGGAATTGGGCAAATCCGGCGGGTGAACGTAAACGCCGCGCCGATGAGCGTGGGCGAGCTTGAAGTGCTGCGCGAGTGCGGGCTGGGCACTTTCCAGGTGTTTCAGGAGACCTACGACCGGCGGGTGTTCGCGCAGGTGCACCCGGCGGGAACCATCAAGAGCGATTTTCGCTGGCGGCTGACCGCGATGCATCGCGCGCAGGACGCGGGCATTGATGACAACGGCATTGGCGTGCTCTACGGTCTGGGCGACTGGCGGTTCGAGCTGCTGGCGCAGCAGGCGCATGTGCATGAGATGGAGCGGTTCTGCGGAATCGGCCCGCACACGCTGTCGTTTCCGCGGCTCGAGCCGGCGGTGAACACGCCGTTTGTGGAGCAGACCCGGGGGGTGAGCGACGACGATTTCGAGCGCATCGTGGTGCTGGCGCGGCTGGCGGTGCCCTATGCCGGCGTGATCATCACCGCGCGGGAGTCGCCGGCCATGCGGCGGCGCCTGTTGCCGCTGGGGGTCACGCAGATGGACGCGGCCTCGAATGTGGGCATTGGCGCCTATGCCGACGGGCAGGAGAAGCAGAAGGGCGAGCGCCAGCAGTTTCTGCTGGGCGATTCGCGCGGACTGGACGAGTGCATCCGCGAGTGGGCGGAGGCGGGGTGCATCACCAGTTTCTGCACGGCGGGCTACCGCTGCGGGCGCACGGGCAAGTGTATCATGGACCTTCTGCGCAGCGGCACGGAGGGCAAGTTCTGCAAGCTGAACGCAGTGCTGACCTTCCGCGAGTGGCTGGACGATTTCGCGACGGAGGAGACCCGGGAGATCGGGTTCGCCCTGCTCGATCGCGAGCTCGAGGAAATCCGCGTGCAGCAGCCGGGCGCGTGGCCGGCCTTCGAGCGGGCCTATCAGCGCATTGTGGCCGGTGAACGGGATTTGTACTTTTGAGCGCGCCGGGCGGGCCGGATGCCGCCACATTTGGCGGGTTGACTATGGACAGGCCGCCGTCGCGCATGGCATAAGTGCGGAAAATGAGGAGTGAGCTGTGACGATTCGATTGTCGCCTGAACATCGCCTGACGCCGCTGTTCAAACGCCACCATGTGGCCTGGATCAGCGAGGAAGAGGCCGAACGCCAGGATATTCGACCCCTGCGCATCGGCATCCTGAACATCATGCCGAAGGCTGAGGAGTATGAATTCAATCTGCTGGCGCCGATGGGCCGCAGCATTCTGCAGATCATTCCGATTTGGATCCGGCTGCGCAACCACGACTACAAGAGTTCGGATCACACGCACCTCAACCAGCACTATCTGCCCTATGACTGGGCGCAATCGGTGGCCGGGCTGGACGGCCTGATTGTGACCGGCGCGCCGGTCGAGGAGCTCGAGTGGGACAGAATCACCTATTGGAAGGAGCTGACGGACATCCTTTCCGTGGCTCGCAAGGCCAACACCTGCCTGCTGGGGATTTGCTGGGGGGGGCTGGCGCTGGCCAAGTTCCTGGGCTATGAAAAGATCATGTATCCGGAAAAGCTCTTCGGGATCTTCCGCACACGCAACCTGGTGCCGGACCATCCCATCATGGGCGGGCTGGACGACGAGTTCTGGTGTCCGCAAAGCCGGCATTCGGGCGTTGCCGACGACGTGCTCGAGGCGGCCGAACGCGAGGGCAGGCTCCGGCTGCTGGCCCACGGCGAGAAGGGCGGCTATACCATCTTTGAAACGCCCGACCACCAGTTCCTGATGCACCTGGGCCATCAGGAATACAACTCGACCCGCCTGATCGAGGAGGCCCGGCGCGACCGCGCGCGCGGCCGCCGGGATGTGGGCCCGCTCAAAAACCTGAGCGAGGAGGAGCCGGTCAACACCTGGCGTGCCAACCGCAACGAATTCTTCAACTCCTGGATCAAGCATGTCTATCTCACCACGCCGTTCATCAAGGGGCCGGGCGAGGTCTCGCTGGTCAACGAGATTGTGGTGGGCGATTCCGGCGGCGCGACGTGAAGATCGCGGTCATGGGCGACGGGGGCTGGGGCACGGCCCTCGCGCTGGTGTTGGCACGCAACGGACACAGCGTGAGGGTCTGGGGTCCGGACCCCGCCTACATCGGGGAAATCCGCCGCGCGAGGCTCAATCCGAAGTTTTTGCCGGGGGTCGAGCTGCCCGCGGAGCTGTCGTGGAGCGCGGACGCCGCCGAAACGCTGGCCGATGCCGCCGCCGTGGTCGTGGTGACCCCGTCAAAGTACATGCGCGCGGTGCTCGAGGGCGCGGCGGCGGCCTATCGCGGGGCCGGAGCGCCGTCGGTCGTGAGCGCCACCAAGGGCTTCGATGAAGCGACCGGCCAGCGCATGACCGAGCTGCTGACCGAGGTGTGGGGCGTGGCAGCGCCCGCGGCGCTGTCGGGGCCGAGCATCGCCCGGGAAACCGCGCGCGGCGTGCCCACCGCCGTGACCATTGCCGCCGCCGACGAGGCCGTGGCCCGTCAATTTCAGGAGTGGTTTGGCGGCGCGGAGTTCCGGGTCTATACCAGCGACGATGTCCGCGGGGTCGAATATGGCGGGGCCTTCAAAAACGTGCTGGCGCTGGCCGCGGGGGTGTGCGACGGCCTGGGCTTCGGCCACAACGCCAAGGCCGCGCTCCTGACCCGCGGGCTGGCGGAAATGACCCGCCTCGGCGTGGCGCTGGGCGCTCATCCGCACACCTTTTATGGACTTTCCGGCATTGGCGACCTGATGGTGACGAGCATGAGCCCGCACAGTCGCAACCGCATGGTGGGCGAGCGCCTCGGCCGGGGCGAGAGCCTGGCCGGCATCCTCGGCGGCATGGAGCAGGTGGCCGAAGGGGTCTGGACCTGCGGCACCGCGCTGGCGCTGGCCCGCAAGGCGGACGTAGCCGTGCCCGTCATGGAGCAGGTGGATGCCATTCTGCACCGGGGCAAGGCGCCACTCGAGGCGGTCAGTGAGCTGATGAACCGCGATTCGCGCGCGGAGCGGGGCTGACCATGACGGCCGCCGCCCGACACACCCTGCTGCTGGTGGACGATCACGCCATCGTGCGCCAGGGATTGGCCGCGCTGCTGCGGACCGAACCCGATTTTACGGTTTGCGGCGAGGCCGGCACCTATGACGAGGGGCTCGAGACTGTGGCCCGCCTCAAACCGGACTGCGTGATTTTGGACCTCTCGCTACGCGACCGAAGCGGCCTCGAATGGATCCGCGAGGCTCGCGCCGGCGGGTTTGACGGTCATATTTTGGTGCTTTCCATGCACGATGAGGCCCTTTACGCCGAAAAAGCGCTCGCGGCCGGCGCGCAGGGCTACATTATGAAGGATCAGGCCGAAGAAGCCCTGGTGGAGGCGCTTCAGCTCGTCATGGCCGGCGATATTTATCTCAGTCCAGCGGCAGCGGCTCTGCTCGATGGCAGTCCGGCGCCCGCGGTTGAGGCCGGCGATGGCGGTTTTGAGGGCCTGACCGGCCGCGAAAGCGAGATTCTTTACGCCATCGGCGGTGGCCTCAGCACGCGTGAAATTGCCGAGCAATTTGGCTTGAGCGGGCGCACGGTGGACGTGCACCGGGCCAATATCAAGCGAAAACTCGGCTGCAACACCCTGGCCGAGGTCCTGTTGCGCGCCGCCGACTACAAACGTCTGCGCGACACCCACCCCGCGCCCCCCACGCTGTAAAGCGGCAAAACGCGCCAAAATTGGGTCGAACAAGGGCCAAAATGGGTCCAAATGCGCCAAAATGGGCAAAAAACAGCCCAAAAATGCCCGAAAACACAAAAAAATGAGGAAAAGTGAGAAAAATTCTGTAAACGGCTCAAAAAATTAGAGAGACGGGCAAAAACCGACACAAAACCTCAAATTCATTTTGGGATGGACAAGATAAACAGGATAGATGAGGTGGACGAAAAGTGCCGAAAAGTTCTGGAAAATGAGGAAAAATTGCCCCAAAAAACAGAAAATGAGCATAAAACCTCAAAAAATGAGAAAAATTTGATGATTTTGTGTGGTTTTTTGAGAAAAATAGGTGATTTTGGCGAGGTCAGACGGCATTATTTGGAAAAAAGGGGCGACACACGACTCACGACACGCGGGGGATGCTGAGGGCAATTTCCAAGCCCCAATCTCCAATTTTCAAGGGAAGAGGGGGGGGAATTGGGTCGGGCGATGTGAATTCCAGATTTGCGGAGGGGGGGGAGCGTGGTAGATTGTCTCGTTTGTTTAGTTGGAAGGCGAATGTAGATGCCCAGATCGGATATTTTGGTGGAGGGTGCCCGCGAGCATAACCTCAAGAACATTACGGTGAGGATTCCGCGCAATTCGTTGTGTGTGGTGACGGGATTGAGCGGCAGCGGGAAGTCATCGCTGGCATTTGACACGCTGTATGCGGAGGGTCAGCGGAAATACGTCGAGAGTTTGTCGTCGTACGCGCGGATGTTTTTGGAGCAGTTGCAGAAGCCGGAGGTGGACCGCATCGAGGGGTTGTCACCGGCCATTGCCATCGAACAGCGCACCGCCGGGGCGAATCCGCGCTCGATTGTGGCGACGACGACGGAAATCCACGACTATTTGCGGTTGCTTTATGCCAGCGTGGGGCGCCAGCACTGCCATTTGTGCGGCAAACCGATCACCCGGCAGAGCGCCGAGGAGATCGTGAACCGTATTTTGCAGCGGCCGCAGGGGACGAAGGTGCAACTGTTGGCGCCGCTGGTTGACGGGCGCAAGGGGGAGCATATCGAGGTGTTCGAGAGCGCGCGGCGGCAGGGGTTTACCCGGGTGCTGGTGAACGGCGAGATGGCGGAGCTGGAGTCGCCGCCCAAACTGGACAAACAGCGCAAGCACTCGATCGCGGTGGTGGTGGACCGGCTCGTGGTGAATGGTACGGTGCGGGGGAGGCTGACGGACTCGGTGGAGCTGTCGCTCAAGCAGGGCAAGGGGGTGCTGACCGCGCTGTTCCAGGAGAAGGGGCGCGAGGATTGGACGCCGCAACTGTTTTCGGAGAAAAATGCCTGCGCGAGCTGCGGAGTCAGCTTCGAGGAGCTGCGGGCCAGAAATTTCTCGTTTAACAGCCCCTATGGCGCCTGCTCGCGGTGCGACGGGATCGGCCAGATGCTGATCTTTGATGAGGATTTGGTGGTGCCCGATCCGGAGAAATCGCTGGACAACGGGGCGATTGCCGGCTGGCGGCCGTCGGGGCGGCGCGAGGCGATTTATCGCAAGCGGCTGCTGCGGTCGCTGGCGGCGCATTACGGCTTTGACTTGTCCACGCCGTGGAAGGACCTGCCCGCCAGGATCCGGCGGATTGTGCTGGAGGGCTCGGGCGACGAGGAGATCGAGCTGGGGCTTTGGCGGGGGGGGGCCTACCGGAAATATATGAAGCCGTTCGAGGGGGTGATTCCCAACCTGAACCGGCGCTATACGGAGACCGACAGCGACTACATCAAGAAAAAGCTGGCGGGGTTTATGAGCCGCCTGCCCTGCACGGCCTGCGAAGGCAAGCGGCTCAAGCCGGAGAGTCTGGCCTGCCGGGTGGGGGGGCGCAACATCATGGAGATTATGGCGCTGTCGGCGACGGATGCGGCCAAGTGGTTCGAGAAGCTGAGCCTGACCGAGCAGGAGCAGGGCATTGCCGCCGAGGTGCTCAAGGAAATCCGCAAGCGGCTGCACTTTCTGTGCGACGTGGGCCTGGGCTATCTGAGCCTGGACCGCGAAAGCGGCACGCTTTCCGGCGGCGAGGCCCAGCGCATCCGGTTGGCCACGCAGGTGGGCGCCGGGCTGGTCGGGGTGCTCTATGTTCTGGACGAACCGAGCATCGGCCTGCACCAGCGCGACAACGAAAAACTGCTGCGGACGCTCAAAGGCTTGCGCGACCTCGGCAACACGGTGGTGGTGGTCGAGCACGACGAGCAGACCATCCGCGCGGCGGACTATGTGATTGATCTGGGCCCCGCCGCCGGAGTGCACGGCGGCGAGGTCGTCTATTCCGGCCCCGCGGAGGGCCTGACCAAAGCGGCCAATTCGCTGACCGCCAAGTTCCTCAATGGCACGCTGACGATTGCCGTGCCCGGGGAGCGCCAGCCGGCCGCCGAGCCCTGGCTGACCATTCGCGGCGCGGCGGAAAATAATCTGAAGAACATTGATGTGCGCTTTCCGCTGGGACGGTTCTCCTGCGTGACCGGAGTCAGCGGGAGCGGCAAAAGCACGCTGGTGGATGACATTCTGCGGCGGGCGCTGTTCCGCAAGTTTTACGGCTCCAAGGACAAGCCCGGCAAGCATCGGCAGGTGCTCGGCACGCAGCGCCTCGACAAGGTGGTGGTGATTGACCAGTCGCCGATCGGGCGCACACCGCGCTCGAATCCGGCCACCTATACGGGCGCGTTTACCGCGATCCGGAACCTGTTTGCCGAGCTGCCCACCGCCAAGGTGCGCGGCTACGGCCCGGGCCGCTTTAGCTTCAACGTGAAGGGCGGGCGTTGCGAAACCTGCAAGGGCGATGGCATCCTCAAAATCGAAATGAATTTTCTGCCGGATGTCTATGTGACCTGCGAGCAATGCCGCGGACGGCGCTACAACCGCGAGACGCTCGAGGTGACTTGGCGCGGCAAGAACATTGCCGATGTGCTGGGGATGACGGTGGACGAGGCGCTGTCGTTTTTCTCGGCGGTGCCGGCCATTGCCCGCAAATTCAAAACGATGAGCGATGTGGGTCTGGGCTATCTGAAGGTGGGCCAGCCCGCCACCACGCTTTCCGGCGGCGAGGCCCAGCGCATGAAGCTTAGCGCGGAATTGTCGCGGCGCGACACCGGGCGCACGCTCTATCTGCTGGACGAGCCCACCACCGGTCTGCACTTCGCCGATGTGGACCGGCTGCTGCAGGTTCTGCTGCGTTTGCGCGATGCCGGCAACACCCTCATTGTGATCGAACACAATCTCGACGTAATCAAGACAGCCGACTATATTGTGGATCTAGGGCCTGGAGGCGGCGACGAGGGCGGCCACGTGGTGGCCTGCGGAACGCCGGAAGAAGTGGCGGCGAATCCGAAGTCCGACACCGGCGCTTTCCTCAAGCCCTTGCTGAAGGTTGGCGCGAAGCCCAAGCCCCGGGCGCGCCGGCGGACGGCCGGCAAAAAGGAATGAAGCTAACGAGCATGTGGAGAATGGCGGCGGCTCTGGCGGTGGTGATCGCCACGAGCAGCCCGGCCGAGAACGTCGCCCCCGCGCCCACCGCGAACAAACTGACCATCGAGGAAGCGGGCCGCCTGCTGACCACCGGGCGGGCCGCGCTCGAGGACGGTCTCTATCCGCTGGCCAGCCGCCGTCTCGATGAGCTGGTGGCCAAAGCGCCGGACCGCCGCCGCCAGGCCGAAGGAGCCCTGTGGCTGGCCCGGGTGCGCTTGGCGCAGGCGCGCCCCGCCGAAGCCCTCGAACTTCTCGAGGCCCACAAGGACAACGCGGCGGCGGCGCTGAAGGGCGGTTTTCTGCTTTCGCGGGCGCAGGCGCAGGCCGATCTCGAACAGTGGTCGGAGATGGTGGCCGGTCTTGAGGACGGCCGCGAAGTCTGGGGCCGGCAGGAGTACGTGGCGGCGGCCTTGCGGCTGATGGTCCGCGGCCACGCGGCGCAAGGCAACTGGGACGGCGCCCGGACAGCCGCCGGGGAACTTGAGGCCGCCCATCCGGAAGCGGACGACGCCCCCGCGGCCTGGCTGGATTTGGCCGCCGCGCTGGATGCCGTCGGTCAGGCCGCCGAAGCCCGCCAGGTGCTCGAGCGGGTCGAGGCGGCGCATGGCGATACCGTGTGGGGGCAGCGGGCCACGCTCAAGTTGCTCGAGTGGCATCTGGCCCAAGACGGGCGCGAGGACGCCCTGCGCCGGCTCGAACAGTTGACCGCCAATCAGAATCTGCAGGCGGAAACCCGCGCGCAGGGGTTCCGGATCATGGCGCTGGCCCTGGGCGTGGAATCGAATGATGCGGCCGGCCTCGAGATGATCGAGAAGGCCATCGCCGCGGCGGAGGACCCGGCCCAACTGCTCGAGGCCCGCCTGGTCAAGGCGCGCCTGCTGATGGATTCCGGAAAGGTGGAGGAGGGCGCCGGGCTGAGCCGTCAGGTGGCCGCAAGGGTTCCCGACTCCGCCCGCGCCGCGCGCATTCAGCTGGAGCTGGCCGACCAGATGGCCCGGCTCGAACGCTGGGACGCCGCCGCCGCGGAATACCAGGTGTGGCTGGACGCTTTCGAGGGCGCGGAGGACACCGCCGGGGTGCTGGCGCGGGGCGGGGACGCTCTCTGGCGCGCGGATCGTTTTGCGGAGGCCGCCGGTTTCTTCGAGCGGGCCGTGGCGCGTGCCGCCCATGACGACCAGCGCAACGACTGGCTGGTGCGTCTGGCCGACGCGCGCTTTGCCGCCGGCCAGTTTCCGCAGGCGGCCGTGGCCTATGCTGCCGTGCTGGCGGATATGCCGCCCGAGATGCCCGATGGCGAACGCATCCAGTTCCGGCTGGCCGAGACCGAGCTAGCGCTGGGCGCGACCGAAGCGGGCGAAATCCGCCTGCTGGAGATCAGCCGCGCCAAGAAGGCCACCGATTATTCCCGCGCGGCCGCGATGCGGCTTGGCGCGCTGCACGAGGAGCGCGGCGTGTTCGAGTCGGCCATCGAGCAATACAGCCGCGTGGTGGACACCGGCCGCGACCTGCCGGTCTGCGCCGAAGCCCTGCTCGCGCGCGGCCTGGTGCATTATCGCGCGGGTTCGTTCCAAGCGGCCCTCGACGATTTCTCCCGCGTCGGCGCCGACTATGCCGACAGTCCTTCCGCGGCCCGCGCCATGTTCATGCGCGGCTGGGCTCTCTATCTGCTGGAACAGGACGAAGAGGCGCTCAGCGTCTGCCGGGAATTCCTGATCGCCTTCCCCGAGTCCGAATATGTCCCCCATGTGGAGTTCCGGCTCGGGGAATACGCTTTCAACCACGGCGACTATGAGCAGGCGGGCGAATGGTTCCTGCGCCTGGCCAAGGAATATCCCGATGACGCCCTCGCGCCGGAGGCCCTCTTCTGGGCCGGGCGGGCCGCCACCGCGCGCCGCGATTATCTGGTGGCCAACGAGTGCTTCAACACGCTCATGGCGCAGTATCCCGATGCCGAACGCCTGCCCGAAACTTTGCTGGCTCAGGGCGATGTCCTCAGCGAGCTGGGGCAGTTCCCCGCCGCCATTCTGGCCTTCAACGAGGTGATCGTGCGCTTCCCGCGCTCGGCGGAGGCCATGGTGGCCTGGGGGCGCAAAGGCGACTGCCAATACACGCTCGGCCAGGACAATCCCGCCCGCTATGAAGAGGCCCTGCTGTCCTACCGCACCCTGCAAGACAATCCCCGGGCGCCGGCAGATTTGCGCCTGCAAGCCGGGTACAAGATCGGCCGCAGCCTCGAGAAAATGGGGCGGCCGGTCGCGGCGCTGGATCATTATATGGAAGCCGCCTACGCCTATTTGCAAGCCGCAGAGCCCCCGCCGGAAGCCACGGTCTGGTTCTCGCGCGCGGCGTTTGCCGCGGCCGCTCTCCAGGAGCGCGCCGGCAAGTGGCAGGAAGCGGTGGGCATCTACGAGCGCGTGGCCGACTCCGGCGTGCCGACGGCTCAGGAGGCCCGGCGTCGCATGGAACGGATTCGCCGCGAGCAATGGAGCTCGTTTTAGCATGGACAAGAAGGGAGATGGCGCATGACAAACCTGATGGGCAATGGCGGGCCGGTGATCTGGCTGCTCCTGGGCTGCGGCTTTTGCGTCGCGCTCCTTTTCCTTGAGCGGCTGTTCAACCTGCACCGGGCGCAAATCGCCGCGGACGACTTCCTCAAGGGCGTTTACAATATTCTCAACCGCGACAACCTGGTCGAGGCCGCCACCATTTGCCAGGAAACGCCCGGTCCGGTGGCGCGCCTGACCCTGGCTGCGGTGCTGCATCACGACGACACCCTCGAAAACATCGGCCGGGCCATCGAGGACGCCGGCCTCGAGGAAATCCCCCGCATGGAGCGCGGTCTGGGCTGGCTGGCCACTTTCGCGCGCATCACTCCGCTGATCGGCCTGCTGGGGACGGTGCTGGGCATGATGGAAATGATGCTGGCCGCGCGCGCGCACGGCCCCCTGATCCAGTCGGCCAACCTGGCCGACGGCCTGTGGCACGCGCTCTCGGCCACCGCCCTCAGCCTGGTCATCGCCATCCTGGCCTACGCGGGCTACAACCTGCTGGTTTCGCGCATCGAATCCATTTTACTCGACATGGAACGCTCCGCCTCCGCGCTCACCAATTTCATGCGGCAGTGGAAAAAGAACCGAGGGGCCTTCCCGGCATGAGGATTCCGGATCAATCCATCCAGATGCAGTTTCGCAGCGTGCGCCGCCGCTTCACCGCGCGCTATCGCCGGTCGGTGGGGCCCATTGACGTGGTGGCCCTGCTCAATGTGATCCTGCTGCTGGGCATGTTCCAGTTCACCGCCTCCCGGTTTGTGCTCCAGCCCGGCGTGCGGGTCAGCCTGCCCGAAGCGCCGTTTCTGGATGGCGCCCTGCCCGGCGCCCGGGTGCTCACCATCACCCAGGAAGGCATGTTCTTCTTCAACGACGAACACCTGACCCGTGCCAAACTCGAAGCCGCCCTGGCCCAAACCAACGGCGACGACCCCCTCCTGATCGAGGCCGACGCGGGCACCGGCTACGGCACCCTGATGGACATCTATGCCATGGCCCAACGCGCGGGAATCCGCGAGGTGGTGCTGGCCACCCGCCCCCCGGCCGTGGAACCCTGATCATGACACCCACCGGACCAGGCAGTCATCGGGGCATCCTGCGATCACGCGCCATCGAGACTTCCAATCAGCTCCGGCGTCAGTTCGAGCGGGCGGGGTGGCGGATGGCCGTGCTGGCCGTCTTGGTGTGGTTTGCCGCGCTGGGTTTCCTGCTGAAAGTCGTCAGGCCTCCCGCGCGGCCGCCGGCCGCGCTGCCTTCGCCGGTGCGCTGGCTGCCCGGCGCGGTGCTGTTCGACTCCGCCGCTCCGGCGGGGCCGGCCGCCGATCTGCGGGTGGCCTGGTCGCCCTCGGTCTTCGCGCTGCCCGGTCCGGTTGGGTTCAGCCGCGGGCTGCGCTCCGGCCGCGCCGAACTGGCGCCCCCCGATCAACCGGTCGGATACGGCGCGTTGGGGTCCCCCGATCCCGCTCCCCTTGCCGGGGCTCCAAGTCCGTCCCTTGTGGAGACATCGCTCGGCGTGGAAGCGGACATCAAGCCCTTTTGGCCGGGCGGCCGCGTGTTTCCGGCTCGAACGCCCGAACCGGGGCGTGCCGTCATCCTCTTCAGCGATGGCTGGGAAGCGCGCCTTTTCTCCGGTATGGACCTGACTTTCGAATCCTGGACCGACCAGGCCTGGACCGCGCAAATTGACCTGCAATTCGATGCCGGGGGCATTCCCCGGTCGGCGCTGCTGGCTCGGCCCAGCGGTTTATCCGCGGTAGATCAGCGGCTCGTCCGTCAGGTGCAAACCTGGAGGCTGCTGGATGCCGAGGCCTCCCGCGCGGGGCGGGTGACCTGGCGCAGCCCCGCCGCGTCCACAACGGTGACGGAGCCCAAGACGCCATGATCACCCTGACCCTGCCCGAATGGATTCTGGCCCTGCTGGGCGTGCACCTGGCCATCCTGCTGGTGCTCTCCATCTTTTATGTCGTCCGGCGGCTGCGCTGGACCCCGCGCCGCCGCGCCACGCCCTTCATTTTCCGCTGCTCCGTCTGCGGACATGTCTATCTCGACCGCCGCAACGTCCCCATGGCCGAATGCGCCAAATGCGGCAACATGAACGAAAGCATCAAAGACATATAGCCTGGATTATTCATCAACATGAATGAAAGTATTGTTATTTGCTGCAGGGCAGCATGATGCGGAAATCATCATAAAAAATTCAGTTTTCATTCATGTTGACCCAAGGCGCGACGATTCCAACCCGTCTGCTTTGTTCTGCGGGGTTCGCAGTATGTCCATACAGCTTCACCCCGCCCGCCTCGCATCCGGGCCGGACTTGTCGCGTGCATAATCCAGGATAGTCCGCTGTGAGCTACGGGCCAAACTTCGTGCGTCGGCGTTATCGAGTACTGCGCGCGTCGTTGGTGTCGTCAGTCACCAACCTTCGTCTCCCGCCTGTCGCCTGCACATTACACCACTCCCTTTATACATTATTCGCTGCACTTGCACTGCACTTGTCGTGGACTGTTGCGGATCATCAGTGACTCGACAAAGAGTTATGCGCATGGTATGTTCTCGGCCGTGAAAGTGACCTACACTTTTTGGAAAGAAACCGATGGCCGGTACTTGGGTTATCTCAATGACTATCCGGATCATTGGACCCAGGGGGACTCCTTGGAAGACCTCAAGGCGCACTTGCGAGATCTGTTGGAGCTTTTCACTTCAGAGGAAATACCGGGAATCCGAAAAGCAGTTGGTTGACGAGCAGTTTGATCAAATTTTGTTCTCTCGCCAAGGCGCCAAGGCCGCAAAGAATTTTTGCCAGCTTCCACTTGGAACTTTTTGCCCCGCCAGAGGTGTCCTGCTCCAGTCTAAGGTCTGTGGTCTAACGTCTCTCGTCCATCCCTTATGCGTTATTGCCGCCATGATGGAACATGATAGGATAAGGACATGAAAGCCCAGCTGCTGACCATTCCGACCATCAAGCATACTCCCCACAAGGATTCACCCGAGTTGGAGCGTTTTCTGCGCCGTCCGGCCATTGATCCCAAGGCCGAGGAGGTCGCGCGGCGCGTCCTGGACGACATCCGCCAAAAAGGCGATGCGGCCGTCAAGACCTACTGCAAGCAGTTTGACGGTGTATCCCTGCTGCCGGGCCGTTTTCGGGTGACGCGTGAAGAGATCATGGAGGCTTCTGCCCAAGTGGATCTCGGTTTCAAGCGCACCGTTTCGGAGATTTATTCGCGTGTGGCGCGCTTTGGCAAGGCGGGCATGCGCAAGGATTGGAACATCGCCTCGCCCAAGGGCGGGGTGCTGGGTGAAAAGTATACGCCTTTGGAGCGGGTGGGAGCCTATATTCCCGGCGGGACGGCCCCGCTGGTGTCCACGGTGCTGATGACCGTGGCTCTGGCCAAGGTGGCCGGTGTGCCTGAAATTGTGGCCTGCACGCCCAGCGATCCCGCCGGCAGGGTCAATCCCTTCCTGCTGCACGCGCTGGAAGTGGCTGGCGCGACCGAGGTCTATCGCATCGGCGGCATCCAGGCCATCGGCGCCATGGCTTTCGGCACTGGCACCATCCGCAAGGTGCTCAAAATTGTCGGTCCGGGCGGGCCCTACGTCACCGCGGCCAAAAAACTGGTCTACGGCGATGTGGACCTCGACATGGTGGCCGGTCCCAGCGAGATCGCTGTCTTGGCCGACGAGACCGCCAATCCGGCCCATGTGGCCGCGGATTTACTGTCGCAGCTCGAGCACGGCACCGGCCACGAAAAGGCGTTGCTGGTCACCCCTTATGTGGCCATGGCGCAAAAAGTGCAGGCCGAGATGGAACGCCAGCTTGCGACCCTTTCGCGTCGCGAAGCCATTGTCAAAGCCGCGGAGAACGGGGCCATGTTCGTCGTGGTGGATCATCTCGACACGGGAATGGAGGTCATCAACCGATTCGCGCCCGAACACTTGGAAATTATGACCAAGGAGCCCCGCCGCTGGTTGCAAAAGGTGCGCAATGCCGGCGCCGTGTTTGTGGGCGCCTGGACGCCGGAATCCGCCGGCGACTTTGTGGCCGGGCCCAGCCATGTGCTGCCCACCGGGGGCACCGCCGCCGCGTTTTCCGGCCTGACCGTGGACTCCTTCCGTAAACGGATCAGCGTGGTTGCCTTCACCCGCGCGGATCTCATCGAGACCCTTCCACTCATCGAAACCATGGGGCGGGTCGAGGGCCTCGACAGCCACTCACGTTCTGCCCGGATACGGTTTGAAGACCTCTCCTCCCGATGAAAGCACGGCCCCGACCATGAACCCTCTGATACGCCCATCTGTTCAGCAACTTACCGCCTACACTCCCGGGGAACAGCCCAAAGACAGCGGGCTCATCAAGCTCAATACCAACGAGAATCCCTATCCGCCCAGTCCCGCTGTGGCCCGAGCCTTGCGGGAGTTTCAGCTCGAGACTTTGCGCCTCTACCCCGATCCCATCAGCCGCAGTCTGCGCGAGCGAATTGCCGCCCTGCACGACGTGAGCCCCGAGCAGGTGTTTGTGGGCAATGGGTCCGACGAAGTTCTCCGGCTGGCCATCCGCGCTTTTACCAGGTCCGGCGGCGCTATTGCCGCGTTCGATCCCACCTATTCGCTCTATCCTGTTCTGGCCGCGGCGGAAGATGTCGGTTATCGGTCTGTGCCGCTGCCCGATGATTTTGGCTGGGCCGATCCGCCCGCCGACTTGGATGCCAGCCTGTTCTGCCTGGCCAATCCCAACGCGCCCACCGGCGTGCTCTATCCTCTGGATACCGTCGAAGATTTTTGCGCGCGATTTCCCGGGGTGGTGCTGTTGGACGAGGCCTATGTGGACTTTGCCGCCGACTACGACGCCGTCCCCTTGGCTCGTGAGCGGCCCAATGTCATTTTGTGCCGTACGCTTTCCAAATCCTTCTCCCTCGCCGGGCTGCGTGTTGGCTACGCCATCGGGCCCGTGGACCTGATCGGCGCCCTCGACAAGCTCAAGGACTCCTACAACATGAATGCCCTGGCCCAGGCTCTGGCTCTGGCTGCTCTGGGCGACATCGATTGGATGCGCGCCAACGCGCGGCGCATTGTGGCCACCCGCGAACGGGTTGCCGCCGAGCTGACGCGGCGTGCCTATCGTGTCGTGCCCTCCGCCGCCAACTTCCTCTTTATCCAGCCCCCCGACGACCTCACCGCGGCCGATTTGTTCGCCCGGTTGCGCCAACGCCACATCCTGGTGCGCTATTTCCCCGCCCCGCGAACCCAAAACCATCTGCGCGTCTCCATCGGCACCGACTCCGACATGGACGCTTTCCTCGCCGCCATTCAGCACCAATAGCATCTCGCCAAGACGCAGAGACCGCCAAACATCGAACCGCGAATGGGCGCCGGTGGCGCGGCTACGCTGCGGAGACCAGAGACTTGAGACTACAGACTGGAGACTTCTGCCATCAACAACCTTCCACATTCCACCTGTGGCCTTGTACCGCCGCATCAGCCGTCGCCTCCGGCGGACGGCTATGCGGACATGCGCTCGATCAGGATGGGCAGGGAGAGGCGATAGCCAATCCACGAGGCCAGCAGAAGAAGCAGGCCGACCGCGTTAACCGCCAGGAAAAAGCCGATCAGCTCGGGTGAGCCGCCAGTCAGCCAGTCCCGGGTGGTCAGAATCAGGGGGGTCAGTGGATTGATCTTGAACAGGGTGGCGGCCAGGCCCGACTTGGGCATGGCAAAGACAACCGGGGTGGCATACATGATAAACTGCATCACCAGCGGCATGCCGCGGCCCACATCGGTGTAAAGCATGCCGACCGGCGTAATGAACAGCCCGATAGCGGTTCCGACCAGAATGAGGGAAATAATGCCCAGCGGGAACAAGGCCAAGCCCCAACTGGGATAGACCTTGAAGAACGGCAGAATACCCAGCAATAGCACTATTTTGATGCCGGAATTGAACAGCGTTTTGTACACGCCAGCCAGTAGAAGCGCCTCGCGTGGAAAATTAAGCTTCGTCAGCATGCCCCGGGCCGCGTTGGTCTGCCCCATCGGTGCGTTGATCGAGTCCATGAAGATCGCCCAGAGCATGGTGCCGGAAAAGACATAGACCGGATAGGGGATGGGTGTTTCCTGGAGCACCACAATGCCTGTCAGATTGAGGTACAGCCACACCGCCGTGTTGGCCAGGGGCAGGATCAAAGCCCAGAGCAGCCCGAGAAAGGTCTGACGGTACTGCGCGCTGATGTCGCGAACCGTCAGGCGCCAGGCCAATTCGCGCCCCTTCCACAAATCCGCCATCATGGCCCGGATCATGACAAAGGGGTTCGCCAGCGATGAGTCCGGCGTATAGACTGTCACAGGAAGTTGTCGGGGCGTTGACATGGGGGCCATTTGTCGCAAATCGACCCAGGCAAGTCAAGATGGACACGGTGCAGTTGGGCCGTATCAGAGCGCGTTACCCTGACGCATCCCATGTCGCCTGGATAATTCACGCGACAAGTTCAGTCCAGATGCGCGGGGGGCGGGGGGCGGGGGATACGCCTTGGTCTGGTGTTGCCTTTGACGCATTTTCTGGGCTATTTTGTCCGCACTGTGGTAAATTGCTTGCGAAATACACTATCAATAGCCGATGAGCTCTAGCCAAACATCCGATCCGATCACCCCATGAATTCAGCGTGGAAATTAGAGTTGGGGCAATTTGTTGACGATGTTCGCAGAAATGCGGATGCGCTGCAAAATGCGCCGCGATTCCCCGGCGATGATGAACGGTTGCGGGCTTTGGCGGCTTCTACGGCGGAAGCCCTAGCCGCCGAACAGGGGACTGAATGGGTGCCCGAATGGGCCGTGGCCATCCCTCCTTTGAAGCAACCATGGTTTGTCTCCGGTGTGGAGAGCCTCAAAGCCATAGCGCTTGTCGAGTCGCCAGTGTATTTTCGTCGTCGTAATATTTTTGTGTTGGGTAATTTCCTGTCGCGGGCGTAGGGATGCTCTCCAAAGACGACATTCTTGATTTGTTTGAGGCACTGAATGACAAACTGCGCATTCAGGGAGCCATGGGGGATATTGGTTTGTGCGGCGGTGCGGTCATGTGCGTGGTGTTCAACGCTCGCGAAAGCACACGCGATGTGGATGCAATTTTTGCGCCTACTAAAATCATGCGCCAAGCTGCCCGTGAAATTGCGCTTGAGCGCGACCTTCCGGAGGACTGGCTGAATGACGCAGCCAAGGGATTTTTTGTTTCCTCTTCGCCGCAAGTGCCCTTTCGGGAGTGGTCGAATCTGAGAGTCTGGGCCCTCGCACCAGAATTCATGCTGGCCATGAAGTGTGTGGCGGCCCGGTACGACACCACCGATGCCGATGACGTGCGTTTTTTGGTGCGGTATCTCCAATTGAAGACTCCAGAACAGGTGTTTGAGCTGGTATCCAAGTACTACCCAAATGAAAGAATCCCAGCTACATCCCAGTTCTTTGTGGAAGAGCTCATGCAAACAAGCCAAGACGCAGACGCCGACCAGCGGATTGAGACCACAGACTCGTGACTACAGACGACATTCAAGGCGTTTGCAATAGAGGGGGCATGTGGTGCGATCGACGATATGAAGGTGGTTGGCGGTAGAAAGAATATGGCGCAAACGGCCGTTGATTACTATCGGCGCGGTCAGCGCTTAAATGCGCAGATGAATCGCTTGAATCCTTATCCCCGACCCCGCGGTTTCGTGTATAAGGCACGCAGTTGGGAAGAATATGAGCGGTGGCGGCGAGAGCAGCCCAATCCTCGGTTGTGGTGAGCGATGACACGGGACTGTAGACTTTAGACCACAGACGTTAGACGTTAGACCAAAGACCGGAGACTATAGACGTTAGACGATAGACTTTGTTGTTGTTGGTGGGCGGGGAGCAAGTGTTTGTGGGGAATTGACAATCATATCAATCGATGCGATCATTATGATCATACTGATTGATATGTTTTCCGGGAGGTGTGCAATGAAAACGGTAAGTGCTGTCGAAGCTCGAAAAGGTCTGGGTCATTTATTGAATCTGGTTGCGCTGAAGCGCGAGACGATCGTGATCGAGCGATCCGGGAAAAAGATGGCTGTTCTGAAAGCCTATGACGATGAGCCGAACAAGAAGGAACCCGCTTTGCACGAGGGAAGGCTGAATCTGCTCGATCTGACAGGTCTGGGCGGTGAAATCTGGGCGGATGTTGACGTTGACGACTATCTACGCCAGGAGCGGGCTCAATGGACCTGAAACTGAATGCTCATACGGTTGTTTTTTGGGACACCGCGCCCTTCATTTATTTGATCGAGGGCCACAGCGATTTCTGCGCACCAGTGCGTGAACTGGTCGAGGAATGCATCCGTGTACGCGCGCAGATGGTGACCACTTTAATTACCTACATCGAGTTGTTGACCCATCCCGAACGACTGGGACGCACCGATCTGGCCGCGCGTTATCGCATGTTCCTGACCAATTCCGAAAATCTATCCATCCATCCGTTCAATTTGCATGTGGCGGATGAGTGCATCCGAATTCGCGCGGAGTATGGGTTCAAAACTCCTGACGCCATCCAATTGGCGGTAGCCCGGGCCTGCGGTGCCAGCCTTCTGGTGACCAATGATGCCGCTTGGAAGCGATGCACAGATTGTAACGTGGCGCTGGTTTCGGAGCTAGTCCAAAGCAGACCAAAGACTTGAGACTTGAGACGACAGACCGTAGACAAGACTAGAGACTACAGACGTTAGACTAGAGAAGATGGACCAGAGACTTCAGACTATAGGCGATAGACTCGAGACATTAGGCAGAGACAATAGACCACAGGCCAGAGACCAGAGAACGCAGGGGAGAGACTTGAGACGGTAGAGGACAAGGCATAGACTGCAGACTGTAGACCAAAGACCGGAGATCGCAGAAGACAGACGGGAGACACTATAGACTCGGGACGACAGACGTCAAACCAGAGACTTTAGACGTCAGACCGAAGACTATGGACTATAGACGACAGACGGTAGACTGAAGACGAAAGAGTAGAGGCTAGAATGGGAAAAGGGGCGCATAAGATGAGGGATTATCGGAAGATTATTGCTTGGCAGAAGGCGGATGATTTGACAGTTCTCGTGTACGAGGAAACGAAGAAGTTCCCGAAAGACGAGGTATATGCTTTGACCAGCCAGATTCGTCGTGCGGCCTATTCCGTTGCTGCCAACATTGTGGAGGGTGCCTCGCGTAATTCCCTAACCTGGATTATGCACGCGACAAGTCCGGCCCGGATGCGAGGCGTGCGGGGTGAAGCTGTGTGGACATACTGCGAACCCCGCAGAACAAAGCAGACGGGTTGGAATCGTCGCGCCTTGGGTCAACATGGATGAAAATTGAATTTCTCA
>JAAZFE010000148.1 GCA_012511885.1 Lentisphaerota bacterium
AAGAGACAGCCCGAACCCATACCCCGGGAGTGTCCGCCAACTCCATCCGAGGACCCGCCCCCCCGCCAAACGACTTGCCGCCAAACCCCGGCATCGCCACCCCGCTGCCCAACAACCCAATGCCCGGCACCGTCAGCTCCAACTCCCCGTAGGGGACACTCGCCGACTCCACATAAACCAGCCGCCGCTGCCCCCCGTCCGGCCACGCCATCGTGTACAACCGGCTGCTCGCCTGCGCCCCGTCCACGCCCCCCTGCACCGTCCCCTTCGGCGACTCCGCCGTCCCCGGATTCGCATCATCCCCCCGGTCCGCATTCACAAACGTCACCCCATCCGCCAACACCGCCGTCTCCGTCTCCCTGCGCCGCTGCGTCTTGGTCTCCGACTTCTTCTCCACCGCCCGCTTCGCCGCATCCTCGACATACCCCGACTTCTGAATCTGAATCTTCGGGTCCCGCATCAGCATCTCATCAAACCGCCACCGCAAATCCGCCCGCCCCTCCCCCTTCGGCAGCGCAAACGGATTGCGCTTCTGCGCCAGCGCGCTCAGCTCGAACGGCAGCCGCATCCGCACCCCCGCCCGCCAATCACTCAAATTCAATTCCCGATTCTCGAACACCTGCGCATCCAGCAACAGCCGCCCCTCCAGCGCCCGCAACTCAATCCGCCCCTGCGCCCCCTTCAAATGCCCGCCAAACGGATGATCAAAATACTGATACCCCCCAAACACCCGCGTCTCAAAAAACCGCTCGCACAGCGGCAGCCGCACCCCGATCTCCGCATCCCACCCCTCCAGCGCCGCCTCCCAATTCTCAAACAAATGCGTCGTCGTCTCGCGCGTCCACCTCTCCTGCCGCGTCCACGTCGTCACCCGATCCTGCACAATCGAATGCACCCGCCCATACGGCTCCCCCCACGCCGACTCCGCCGACTCCGTCACCCGCCGACTCTCCACAACCGACTCCACCTCCTGCCGGTCCACCAGCGCCGTGTCGTGATTCGGCAGATAATAATTAAACCGCGCGTCCACCCAGTCGCTCAAAAACTCCGCGCTCAACCCAAGCTGATCAAACCGGTTGTGATGCTTCGTCCACCGCCCGTCATAAAACACAAACCCGCCCACCATAAACGGCATCCGCGCCTCCACCAAATGACGCACCCCCACCCCGATATTCAGCTCCTCCTCATCGTGATCGCTCGCCGCCGCCCGGATGTTCGACAGCAGCATGCTCCGCGGCCCCCGCCACAACGGAATCAACACATCCCCCACTCCCTCCACCTCGCGCTCCTGCGCCCTGATCCCCAGTGTCAGCGGCAACAGCACCTGCGCCTCATCCGCGCCCCCCCCCTCCATAGCCAATACGCCCACCGACCCCAAAAGCAACCCAGCCAACACAACCCAAACAGTACGCATGAGTGAACCCTGCCTATCTATTCTGCCTTTATTCTTCACCGATTGTAATTTTCGCCCCCCACCCCGTCAAGCAAAGTCCGGCCCATCCTCATCATCCGCAACACCCAGTATTACGATTGTGCACAATCGTAATACTCAACCCGTGTTTTTGCTCCATTTTGGACCATTTTGACCCGTTTTTGCTCTTTGGATCATTCTGAGCCGTTTATTCCCGTTTTTCGCCGTTTTTCCTGAATTCCGCGCACCCCGAAAACCTCGTTGCAACTCGTTGCATTGCAACAGGACGATTTCGTTTTGGGATGTCCCGCCCCCCCCAAAAAAACGAATCTTTTCAGTTATCGTACTGTTTTGATGCGGATGGATCGCCTCCAGAAGGAATAACCCGTTCGTTGTCCCGCCTTCAGGCGGAAAGATCGGAAGGCCGCCTGAAGGCGGAACTACAAACTCACGAAGACGTCAGCCCTTGCCATGTCAGACCTCCTGAACTCAACGGCAACATCATGCAACACCATTTCCTCCGAGACCAGGAAGTCTGAATTTGTTGGGTGTCCCCATGCAGAACTCTGGAAGACAGTGTTTTCCACACCGTGGAAACCTCGCATCCTCCCCCCTTCAACCCCACCCTCAACCAATATAATATAGGGCTGACCCCTAAAAGGGGTCAGCCCTATATTATGATAATTTTCCATTCTTTTTCCTGAGTTCTGAGCTGCTGATATTGGAGTTGTAGCTCATGGATCATCAAGTCGAGGATTTCATTTTCGAGTGTCCTATTTCGGAACTCAGCTCAACCCGCATTTTTGCTCTATTTTAGGCCGTTTTGGACTGTTTTTGCCCCATTTTGGGTCATTTTGGGTCGTTTTTTCTCGTTTTTGACCATTTTTCGACCGTTTTCCAACGATTTTTGTCTCTTTTTTGTCCGGCGGCATGAGGGCGAAACGGCAGCATTTTTTTGTGATTTCTTCGAGCATTCGTTGACAGTGCGATGGCCGTCCGGGTAAAATTGCGGTGAAAGAAGCACAAAGACAAAAAATCTGGAGGTTGGCATGGATTTGATCGCTTTGCTTCAGAAACTGGGGATTCTTGGCGTGGGCGGCACCGCCGCGACCTATCCTGGATTATGCACGCGACAAGTCCGGCCCGGATGCGAGGCGTGCGGGGCGAAGCTGTATGGACATACTGCGAACCCCGCAGAACAAAGCAGACGGGTTGGAATCGTCGCGCCTTGGGTCAACATGGATAAAAACCGAATTTTCATGATTATTTCCGCATCATACTGCTCTGCAGCAAATTACAATACTTTCATCCATGTTGATGAATAATCCAGGCTGATCCTTTCACCCTGCACCTTCCAGTTGATGAATTATTCAGATTACACACCCTTGACTCTCCCCCCGGACTTCCTACAATGATCATAGACCTCTTACAAAAGGCGAGGACAGCCATGACCGCGAAACTTCACGTGATGCTGGTGGATGACGAACAGGACATCCGCCGACTGTTGAAATTCCACCTGGAAAAAGCCGGCTACGCGGTCACCACGGCCAAGACCGCCGAGGAAACACTCAAACTCCTCAAGACCAACAAACCTGATTTGCTGCTCCTGGACCTCATGCTCCCCGGCATGAGCGGCACCGAAGCCTGCCGCAAAATCAAAGAAAACCCGGACACCGCCAAAATCCCTATCATCATGCTGACCGCCAAGAACAAAGACAACGACGTCGTGGCCGGGCTGGAAATGGGCGCGGCGGACTACATCACCAAACCCTTCAGCCCCCAGGTGCTCATCGCCCGCATCCAGGCCGTCTTGAGGCATCTGGCCTCAGTCTCCGACGACCATCCCGCCCAGCCCGTCCTGACCGCCGGGCCTCTCGTCATTGATCCCGACCGTCATAAGGTCGAAATCAAGGGCAAGCCCGTCGCCCTCACCTATACCGAATTCCGCATCCTGCAATTTCTGGTCGAGCATCCCGGTCGCGCCTTCACCCGGCAGCAGATCATTGACCAGATCCATAACGAATCCTATGTGGTCACCGAACGGATCGTGGACGTCCAAATGGTCGGACTGCGCAAAAAACTGGGCCTCTTGGGCGATTGGATCGAAACCGTGCGCAAAGTGGGCTATCGCTTCCGGGAAGTGTAAGGTAGCGCCCGCATGGCCGATCCCCCGAGGCCCCCCGCCCCCCCGCCGTCCGAGGCTCCGGCCGCCGACAGTGCCGACCGCCGGTTGCTCGAGGGTCTCCTGGACCTCCTCAACGACGGCGTCCTGGTCCTGTCCTCCGATAACATCATCCTGCGCGTCAATGCCGCCGCCGAAGCCATTTTCGACCCGCCCGCCGAAACACCGCTGATGGGCAGCCGCCTGGATGATCTTCCCGGGACCGCCTCCCTGATGATCCTCGTCCAGTACATCCATGAGACCCGTTTGCCCAAAATGGACGAAATTTTCATGCCGGGGGTGGCGTCGTTTTGTCAGGCCTCCGGCACGCCCCTGCCCGCCCCCCCCGGCGCCGCCCCCGACCTCCTCTTCATCCTGCGCGACACCAGCCGGCTGCGCCAGCTCGAAGGCGCCTGCGAGGAATACATCAACAACGTCTCGCACGAACTCAAGACGCCCCTCACCCTCATCCAGGGCTATGCCGAAACCCTGCTCGAACCCGACGGCATGGATGATGAATTCAGGACGGAATCCCTGCAAACCATCCTGCACCATGCCCGGCGCATCGGCCGCATCGTTGACGACCTCCTCCGCCTGACCTGGCTCAGAATCGAGTCCACCTCCTTCAGCATTTCACGGACGCTTATCGAAATCCCAAAGCTGTTGGAGCAGGTCGTCATCACCTGCCGCCAATGGGCCGAACCTGCCGGGGTGGTCTTGGAGGTCAGCGCCCCGGACGACCTCATCTGGCCCCTGCACGACGGTCTGATGGAAACCGCCATCGTCAATCTCGTCAAAAACGCAATCTTCTATGCCCTCGAAGGACCCGTCGCCATCCGGGCCCGCGAACTGCCCAACCAAATCCTCGAAATCTCGGTGGCCGACCGCGGTGCCGGGCTACACCCGGAAGACGTCTCGCGCATCTTCGAGCGGTTCTACCGCGTGGACAAAGGCCGCTCCCGCGCGACCGGCGGCAGCGGCCTCGGCCTGCCCATCGTCCAGCAAATCGCCGAAGCCCATCACGGCCGCGCCCGCGTCGAAACCGAACCCGGCGCCGGCTGCAACTTCATCCTTGAAATCCCCCGGTCCGTCAAACCCGGCACTTGACAGCTTCCCCCTCCGGCGCCCCCCCCCGCATGGATGACCCAAACGCCTTGCGCCTCGGTCTGATCATGCCCCATCCAACAAAAGTATGTTGCATCCAACTTGGTATATTTTTTATATGCCTCGTCTGAATTTATCTCAATTGCACAAATATCAAGTCAAATAACATCATGAAATAATTTCTACATCCCATTCTCATATATTATAATATATGAGAATGGTCGTAATCATTATAACGATTGTGAATAACATGAAATATATTGGTCTAACTATGATGATAATACCTAATAGAACTTTATTATAGATATAATATAGTGATTATTAATTGATCCATCAATGATTGTGCTATTGTGGACAGAAAAAGCAAAAAGCATTTCCGGCCATGTTTGGCCGCCCTGTCCAACATTGCGAGCATGCGCGCCCAATCGCGGGCCATAACCAAGCGCAAATGCGGGTTTAGAGCGTTTGAAGAAATAATGTGGCCGGGAGATCGTAGCGAATTGGACTGGGCCAAGGAAGGCGAAGCAGGAATAGCATCGCTATTACGATGCAGCCTGACGACAGCCAAGCCCAATGCAGTAGATAAGACGGCTACAGAATTGATGAAAATGCTCTATCCCCCGAAGCCGTTGGTAATCGGCATGCGCCGGTCGCGGCCAAAGGCCTTCGGAGTGATGCGCACTCCCGGGGCGCTCTGCTGGCGCTTGTATTCGCTGCGGTCCACCATGCGGATGACCCGCCGCACCACATCGGCCTCGGCGTCGCCGGACAGGATGTCCTGCACCCGGGCCTGCTGCTCGATATACTGCTCGATGATCGGATCCAAAATGTCGTAGGGCGGCAGGGAGTCCGTGTCGAGCTGCCCCGGTTTCAATTCCGCGCTGGGCGGGCGGGCGATGGTTGACGGCGGGATCACCTCGCCGCGCTCGTTGCGCCAGCGGGACAGGGCGAACACGAGCGTTTTGGGCACATCCTTGAGCAGGGCAAAACCGCCGGCCATGTCGCCGTAGAGGGTGACGTAGCCCGTGGCCATTTCGCTCTTGTTGCCGGTGGTGACCACCATGTGGCCGTAGCGGTTGGACAGCGCCATGACCATGACTCCCCGGACGCGAGCCGCCAGGTTCTCCTCCATCATGTTGCCCGGCACCGGCTCGCCCCACCGGGTCTGGCCATCGGCCAAGCGAACCATCGCCGCCAGGGCGTCCACCGCGGGAGCAATGGGCACCTTGACGCAGGGAATCTCCAGCCTGCGCGCCAGCTCGAGCGCGTCGGCAAGCGTTTCCTCCGACGTGATGGCTGAGGGCAAGGTAATGCCCCGCACCCGTTCCCTGCCCAGCGCGTCCACCGCGATGGCCGCGACCAGCGCCGAATCAATGCCGCCGGACAGCGCCACCAGCACTCCGGGAAAACCGTTCTTGTTCACATAGTCGCGCAGACCGACCTTGAGCGCCTCATAAACCTCCTCGAGCTCGCCGGCCGGATCGGCCACCTCTCCGAGAGCGGCTTGCCAGCCCCCCTTGCCTTCCGTCAGCTCGATCGTCAGGATGCCCTCCTGAAAAGGCGTCGAGCGCGCGGCCAGCGTGCCGTCGGCATTCACCGCCAGGCCGATCCCATCAAACACCAGCTCGTCCTGCCCGCCCACCTGATCCGCCAGCAGGACGGGCACATGCAGACTCGTTGCGGCCTCGCGCACCATCTCAAGCCGTCGCTCCGCTCCCCCGCGGCGGAAGGGCGCTGCCGCCAGATTGATCAGGACATCGCAGTGCCCCGGCAAACCGAAGAAAGTTGTGCCTCGGATGTCCCAGGTGTCCTCGCCAATGTGAATGGCCAGACGTACGCCCTTGTGAGTATGGACGCAGGGCTGCCGCCCGGGCTTGAAAAGCCGGCGTTCGTCAAAAATGCCGTAATGCGCCAGACGCATTTTGTGAGCGCTGCCCACCCGCCGCCCGCCGGAAAACAGCAGCGCCGAGTTGAAAACGGTTTCGTTGTCGTGCCAGGGGGCGCCCAGAATCACCAGCGCTTCCGGGGGCAGTTCCCGCTCCAACTCCTCCACGGCCGCCATCACGGCATCCATGAAGCGCGGATAGAGCACCAAATCATCCGGCGGATAGCCGCACAGCGCCAGTTCGGGAAAGACAACCACCTCGGCTCCCGCCGCCGCCGCTTCGCGCGCGAGCCGTGTTATCAGTGCCGCATTTTCCTCCACAGCCCCCACGGTCGGATTCAACTGAATCAGCGAGATCTTCATGGTGCTCAAAGTGAACCATACCCCCGCCCCACCCAGCAACCTGATTCCCCTTTTCTGCGTCCATACCTGCCCGCTTTTCACCAAAAATCGCCGTTTCCCCGCTCACTTTCGCCTGTTTTCACTCATTTTGGCCCGTTTTTGTCCGTTTTTGACCAATTTGACCCGTTTCCGCCCAATTCGGCAGCTGCCGGTTGTCCTCTAAGTCCCAGTTTGTCTCCTAAATTCCATTTCAAGGTCTACAGTCTGTAGTCTAACGTCTTTAGTCTGCGCAGCGTATTTCGGCTGACCCCACCCTCACGTTTCCTTTTGCGCTTTTCCTCTCCCCGGAAATCCTACACTCTAGGCCCACATGAAAACCGTGTCGCCCATCCCCTACGCCTTGCTCGGGCATCCGGTCGGCCATTCGCTTTCGCCAGCCATGCACAATGCGGCCTTCCAGCACCTCGGTCTGCCCGGTCGCTATATCCTGCTGGATGTCGCGCCCGCCGACCTCGAAACCACGCTGGATGAGCTTCACGGACAGAGCTTCGGCGGCCTGAACATCACCATCCCGCACAAAGAAGCAGCCTGCCGCTTTCTGAACCGCTATCACTCATTGTCGGATACCGCCCGCCGGCTGGGCTCGGTCAATACCGTGGTGTTCCATCGCGATGGCCGCATGGAAGGGCATAACACGGATGCCCCCGGGTTTCTGGATGCCTTTCGCGAGGCCTTTCGCGCCACCCCACGCGGCAAGCATGTCATGCTGCTCGGCTGCGGCGGCGCGGGACGCGCTCTCGCCCTCACCTGCGTCGAACAGGGGGCGGCCTCCCTCCGACTCGTGGACGTAAACCCCGATGTGCGCTGCCGCCTGCGACGCGCCATCCGCCGCCGCGCGCCAGACCTGCCCGTGGCCGGCATGGCCCCGGCCCGCGCGGCGCGCGTCGCCGCGCAGTGCAACGTCATCATCCAGGCCACCCCCGTTGGCATGAAACCCGGCGATCCCTCCCTGCTGCCGCCGGAAGCCTTCCGCAAAGGCCAGCTTGTGGTTGACCTCATCTACAACCCGGCCCGCACGCCTTTGCTGGCCATCGCGAAAGCCGCCGGCGCGCGCGTGGCCAATGGGCTGGGCATGCTCCTGCATCAGGGTGTGCGCGCCTTCCGGCTCTGGACCGGCCAGAAGCCCCCCGTCAACGTCATGCGTGCCGCCCTCGAACAGGGCCTCCAAGATCGGCCGCCCCGATGATCCTCGCGCCCCAAACCTATTGGACGCTCACCGCCTTCATCTTCCTGGGCGGGCTGTGCATCGGCAGTTTCCTCAACGTCTGCATCTGGCGCATCCCCCGCGAGCAATCCGTTGTGCTGCCCGCGTCCTACTGCCCCGCCTGCAAGCATCCCCTCGCGCCGTGGGACAACCTGCCACTCCTGTCCTGGCTGCTGCTCAAGGGCCGCTGCCGCCATTGCCAGGCGGCCATCTCGCCACGCTACTTCGTGGTGGAGCTGCTCACCGCCGCCCTCTTCGTCACGGTTTGGCTCCGGCATGGCTGGACCGTGCTCGCCCCGCTCTACATGCTGTTTACGGCCGCCCTGATTCTGGCCACGTTCATTGATCTCGCCCACCTCATCCTGCCCGACCGCGTGACCATCGGCGGCATGATCCTCGGCCCGATCCTTTCGCTGGTCTTTCCGGTTTTGCACGGGCAAACCCAGCGCCTGCCAGCCCTGCTGCACTCGCTGGGCGGTCTGGCCCTCGGCTACGGCCTGCTCTGGCTCGTAGCCACCCTCGGCCGGCTGGCTCTCCGACGCGACGCCATGGGTCAGGGCGACCTCAAGTTGCTTGGCGCCATCGGAGCCTGCCTCGGCTGGCAGGCCGTCCTGTTTTCCATATTCGTCTCCTCCCTCACCGGCACCATACTGGGGCTCACCCTGATTGGCGCCGGCAAAAAACAGTTGCGCAGCCAAATCCCCTACGGCCCCCATCTGGCCCTGGCCGCGGTGCTTTGGCTGCTCTGCGGCCCCGCCATCATCGCCGCCTACCTCAACTGGGCCGCGCCCGCTCCCGCCCCAACCCCACCCGCAACATATCCGCCCCCGGCCCATCCCATAACTCCGCCTCTGCTGTCCGGCATCTTCCCCCAGGTGACCCCATGAGCAAACCCTCCAACCAACTCGCCCCCGCCAAACATCTCAGCCCCTCCGTCTTGTTGCTCGGATTCCTGACCTTGATCGCCGTCGGATTTGTGCTCAAGGTCGCCCAGAGCGTCGTGGTGCCCCTGCTCATCGCCTGGCTGATCAGCCATCTGCTGGGCGGCCCGGTCAACTTTCTGGTGCGACGCCTGCGCTTCCCCGCCCCCCTGGCCGTCGCCAGCGTGGTCCTGTTGCTGCTCCTCATCTCCTGGGGCGCGGGCATCGTAATCCAGCAACGCCTTCTCGCCTTCGCCCGCAGCTATCCGGAATATCAAGTGCGCCTGTCCGAAATCCTCGACCATTACGGACACGAATTCAACCTGCCCGCTTTCGCCATCAAAGAGCCCAACTGGCCGGCCCAGCTCGCCCCCCTGGTCGTCCGCACGTCCAAGTTCTTCATCACCTTCATCACCAACGTCATCCTCGTACTCATCTTCCTCGTCTTCATGCTCCTGGCCAAACCCTATTCCCACGACAAGCTGCGCGCCGCCTTCCCTGTGCGCGCCGACCACTTCATCATGCTCACCAACACCATCTCGCGCCAGATCGGCACCTATCTCGGCGCCCTCTTCGTCATCTCCCTGGCCACCGGACTGCTCGTCTGGGGCGCGTTGGTGCTCATGAACGTCGAATTCGCCTTCACCTGGGGACTCCTCGCCTTCGTACTCAACTTCATTCCCAGCCTCGGCTCCATCATGGCCACCATCCCGCCCGTGCTCATGGCGCTAATTGATCACGTCCCCAACTTCTGGCCCGCCATCGGGGTGGCCCTGGTCCTCACGGCCATTCAAATGACCCTCGGCAATTTCATCGCTCCCAAAATCTATGGCGATCGCCTCAATTTGTCCCCCGTTGTCATTCTGCTATTCCTCCTGTTCTGGGGCTGGCTCTGGGGCATCATCGGCATGATCCTGGCCGTACCGTTCGCCGCCGCCATCCAGATCACCCTCGCCCACATCCCTCATTTCGCCCCCCTCGCCGTCATGATGGGCTCCGGCAAACGCTACGCCACCCAGACGCCCCCCGCTCCGGCAGAACCTGATGGCGAACCCGCTCCCGAAGAAAACCTCTGAACCGGCGAACCCCCGCCCCCCGCCACATCTCCCCCCCTTCCCCGCCCCTTTCCCGCGCAATTCGGCAGTCGCCGGTTGTCGCCACGCGCCCTCGCCATGGCGTAGAAAAAAGTGTCCCAAAACAATCGCCCATTCCCGCATTCACGCATTCCCGCAATTTCCTTCCCCCTTGTTTCTACCGCGACAGCGGCATCCCAAAAGTCCGTATCAGGTCCGCCTGTCCCGTCCCGCACGCGCGGGACGGGATGTTCGTCCGTGTGGCTGTTCCCGCTGTCCCAACACCGCCCCAACACCGCCCCAAATCGCCAAAAACCGCCTGTTTTCACCCATTTTGGCCCAAATCTGTCCATTTTCACACGTTTTCGCCCATTTTTGCTCATTTTTGGCCTATTCCCGGCAACATTCGTGTCCATTCGCGCCTATTCCTGGATAATTCACACGACAAGTCCGGCCCGGATGCAAGGCAGGCGGGGCGAAGCTGTATGGACATACTGCGAGACCCGAATAACGCCGCAGACGGGTTGGAATCGTCGCGCCCTTGGTCAACATGAATGAAAAATAAATTTTTATCCAATATCCACATCATGCAGTGCAACAATAAGTAAAGATGTTTTCATCCATGTGTTGATGAATTATTCAGGCTAAACGATTGCCTTTCCACCCGATTCGTCTATGATGGTGCTGATGTGGTGATGGAGTTGTCAGCCGCAGGCAGATCCGCCTATGGAGGAAATGCGAGCAATCAGGTGGTTTGGGCGTGGGTGAATGCACCGGGGCTGGATCAGCCCGTCGAGCGGATTGCGTTCATCAACGGCACGCCCCGCCAGCGGCAGGTCTTCCATGCCGATGGCTTGGGATCGGTGTCCGTGCTGACGGATGAAAGCGGCGAGCCCGTCCAAACCTACACCTACGCCGCCTTCGGCGGCATCCGCACCCAAACTGGCACCGACCTCAACCGCATCACCACCACCGCCCGCGAAGCCATAGGCGACTCCCTCGGCTTCTTCTACTACCGCCATCGCATCTACGACCCCCACACCGGCCGCTTCACCTCCGAAGACCCGCTGGGGTTTGTGGATGGGCCAAACCGATATGTGTATTGTGCCAATAATCCCATGTTGTTTGTTGACCCCTTTGGGAGAGAGGCAGATGAGCTGCGTCAGCTTTTTAGGGCGTTCAAGGCAACGGCACAATCTGGCGAACTTGCGTCCCTGGTCCCCAATCTGCCTGGCCACCACCCAATCGTTGATATATCAATGCCGCCCTTGACGCTTCATTATGACCCGTGGGGATTCGATGGTTCACAAGCTATTTTTTTTGTGCTCTCATTAACGTATGAGCTATGCGGATTTGAATATACAATTCCCATCTACGAAGATTTTAGACCCCTGGGTCCTAAGGGTAGTCATAGATATAGCTATGAATTCTCTCATTAAATGTAAGCAATCATTATCCCGACGCATTTTGTGGGGTGTTCTTTTTCTTGCCGTGGCCTCTACGGGGTGTGGTCGGCAAAGCAACGACTATGCACAATATGAAAAACGAGCATGGGAACAAGCGTACAGGGAGGATAGAGAAGAGTTGCTCCCGACTGTTATACTAAGCAATCTGAACCGCGCAATCGATCTTGCGCCAGATCGTGTGCGTACTGACTCCTATGCCTTACGTGCCATTTGTTTCGACTCAGTCGGAGAATGTGACAAAGCCTATCACGATAGAATACTCGTTATTCAGAGAGAACCGAACAATCCTAAGAGAGCAGTAGTATATGAATCACTAGCAACTGAATTGGCTGTGCGAGGAGAATATAGCCAGGCTATGGAATACGTTGATCGATCCATAGAGTTGGCTCCAGACTATGCTATCGCCAGAGCAACTCGTGCTCTACTATATATTAAATTGGGGGAATGGGATAAGTGGGAGAACGAACTCCGGATTGCCCTTGAGCTCAATCCCGACATAACTAATATAGTTAGCGTTCAGTATATATATGATGTTGCCGAAAAAGAAAGGGGCCGATGCTATAAATTAATAAAGTGAGCGTGTATTATAGGTCTCAGCCCCTCTCGATGCGGATGAACCACACACCAAAAAAGCATTTGAGCCATTTCAAAAATGCATGTCTTTCCAAACACTAAACGATTGCCTTTCCACCCGATTTGTCTATGATAGTGCTGATGTGGTGATGGAGTTGTCAGCCGCAGGCAGATCCGCCTATGGAGGAAATGCGAGCAATCAAGTGATTTGGGCGTGGGTGAATGCGTCGGGGCTGGACCAGCCCGTCGAGCGGATTGCCTTCATCAACGGTATACCACGCCAGCGGCAAGTCTTCCATGCCGACGGCCTCGGTTCCATCGCCGCGCTGACGGACGAGAGCGGCGCAACCGTCCAAACCTACACCTACGCCGCCTTCGGCAGCATTCGCACCCGAATCGGCACCGACCTCAACCGCGTCACCTACACCGCCCGCGAAGCCATGGGCGACTCCCACGGCTTCTTCTACTACCGACACCGCATCTACGACCCCACCACCGGCCGCTTCACCTCCGAAGACCCGCTGGGGTTCGTGGATGGGGCGAATCGGGTTGTGTATTGCGCCAATAACCCCGTCAACTTCGTCGATCCCTTTGGGCTGGAGGACATCAACCTCTATGGTCCTGTGACCATTGCCCGTGCTGCCTCCGACCTTCGGAAGTCCGGTGCCAATGAGATTACTGTGGGTGGCCACGGTGTCTGTGGGGATGTGATTGACCTGCGTACAGGCCGGGCGCAAGTGATTACGCCTTCAGCATTGGCGGCTGAGATCAAGACCCTTCCGAACTACGGTCCTAACAAGACGGTTCAAGTCGGCACCTGCGAAGGCGCCAAGGGCGACAACTCGACAGCGGAGCAACTCTCAAAACTGCTTCCAAACCCCATCAAAGCCGCGACAGGAAAGACTGTGAATGACATTGAAGTGGACCCGTCAGGACGAATTGTAGGAAGTACTCCAACGATTCCTGACCCGAACGACAAGACAAGTGCATGGGTTACGTATCAGGGCGGAAAACTGGTCACCCCTAGCAAGTGAGGAGATTTCCCTATGTTTCGGAATCATTTTCTAGTGGTGGGTTCTATTCTGATCTCTCTTGCTGTGTGGGGTTGTCATTCCGTCGCACAGGAAACGCCTATACTCATGCTTCCTTGCCTATCTTTGCGGTCAGAATATACGGAACCGCGCCTATCTTTATGGTCAGAATATACGGAACCGCCGATTCCGGTGTCGTCGAATATTCCAATCGATCTTGAACATGTCTTCTGGGCGGCTGATGTTCAGAGCAATCGTGCTGGGCTACATTGGTCACGGCTACCCACAACACCAGAGGTGTTTCGCCTTTCAGAGGAAAATGTTGCCGCTGATGAATCTGCAGCGTTTGGTGGGGATGCACAGGCCGCATTTCGTCTCGCAAATCACTACGGATTCGCCCTTCATGATTGGTCTCTCTATCTCCGGTGGTGCGCGATAGCGGTTGATCTCGGTGGAATCGGGGAAGCGGCTTCCTCCATGGAAGCGCTACAGCAGATTGGCAGGCATCCTGAAGCCGTCGTTCGGGCTTTTGAACTCTCCGACAGCGATGTCGAGCAGTTGAAGAAAAGCGTACAGCAAGCTCACGATGCCAAGGCAGCCTTTAGACTTGCCTTGTTCTTTGGCTACTCACGGAACGATGCGAAACAAAGGGACGAATGGCTGTGGACTGCGGTCACGATGGGCAGCACAGGCGCAAAGCGATGCGCCGAATTATGGCATGTTAGTCGATAGCCGATTTGACTAAAGGGGTCCTATATTTTAATATTCTTTCCCCACCCCCCTCCCCTCCGAACACTTAAATCCAACAAAAACCACAGAGAAAACCCCCAAAACGCCCCAAAACACCCATTTCCCACCACTTTCACCCCAAATCTCACCAAAAACTCGCCCAAAATCCCCCCACCTTCGCACCTCCAAAGGTAGGGACAGATCGCCGAGCTGTCCGATCACAAATCAACCTATTCCACCCCTTCCTCCACTCGAAATCACCCTAACCGCTTGAAACCCCGCCCAAACCACCCAAAACCGCGCAAAAACCGCCCAAAACCAACCCAAAAGCCTCATTTCCCCACATTCCCGCCCCAAAACCGGCAAAAGAAATTTTCTTCTTCCCAAATGCCAGGTTTTTCTGATAAGTTTCTCAAAGGTTGGAACTTCAGGGCGAGCAAGCGAGATTATGTGAAAAAAGCAAAACCAATTTACCGGCTATTTCTTGGGATTGGGATTGCTGCACTCCTGACAATAGGTTGCCCGATCGTCACCGCTTCGGGGTCGGGCTGGGTTGAAGAGTATGCTGCCGTGGATGCCGGTCAATTCGCCGATTTTATCGAACATGAGGTGCTGGACCTTGACGATTTGGCGGAGGGCGCGGAGATTCAGCGTCGGCGATTTAATCGCATGACGCCGCCGGGGGTCTCCTGGGTGCAGCCGATGGTTCCGCCGGTAGCGCCGTTCGATGCCGAATTTTTCGACGATTTGTTTTTGAGCGAACTGTTGGGCGAAGACAAGAACAGCGTGGCTGTTTTCCCGCTATCGCTGGCGTTGGACCCGCAAACTCGCGAAACCCTCGTGTATAATGCCGATGGGCTGCTGATTGCCGTTGTTCCCGCAGACCCCGTTGTGCGCGAATGGCGGGAGGATGCCGACCCCGCCCGCGTGACCCTGCAACTCGATTTGCTCCCGATGGAAAATGTCGAGCCCTACTTGTACACGGAACGCCGCATCGCGGAATACAACGAGGCACAAACCGCCGAGGCAACAAAAGCGGGCGGTACGGCGTTGCGCGGTCTCGGATCCAACGAGTTCGGCATTGCCGGAATTCAACGCATGAGCAATGGCAATATGCAAATCACGGTGTCGAACGGGATGGGCACCGCCGAAGTGTTTGCATATACGGTCTGGCACACCTCCAGTGTTTCCGTTGTGGTCTGGACCAACGAATACGACGAGGTTTTGACCAACAGCCACACCGTCTGGCACCCAACGGCACCGGCTTTCGACGGCACCGAAAGTGAATGGGAATGCCTGACGACCAACCTTGCCCTTGTTGACGGGGTCGGAGTGTTCGAAGACACGGCGATCCCCCCTCATGCCCGGTTGCGCTTTTATGCCGTGGCGAATCCGTTGGATTCCGATGGCGACGGACTGAGCGATGCGGCTGAACGCCTTGTCCACAAAACCGATCCCCACAACCCGGACACCGATGGCGATGGCGTGAGCGACGGGGTTGAAGTCGCGATGGGGAGCAACCCGTTGGACGCTGCGTCAACTCCCGTCTTGGATGATTTGGATGAGGCGTTGGCACAAGTCAATACCGCGCAGATCGGCTA
>JAAZFE010000149.1 GCA_012511885.1 Lentisphaerota bacterium
ATCCATTCTCAAGCAGATGCCCGACCCTTCCTGTTTGCCCGTCGTCTTGTTCTCCAACCGACCAACATGAAAAATTCCAGTTTTGTTAACTACAAAAAATTCCAGTTTTGAAAACTACGTGGCAAAACCACCGCTTAGGCTTGTCAGACAGCCCAAATCCTGCCACTTTGACCCCGAGTAGCAACCCAAGGCGAGGAAACGCTAGAACAAAACCCTGGTGTTGCAATAGCTACTGGCTAACAAGGGGGGAATTTGACGAGTTGTTTGCGGAGAAGGCGGGGCTTGTTTGGGGAGGGGGTGGCGGGTTATGATAAGAGGATGAAGATATTGCGTTTTTGCGGGAGATTGGTGGCGGTTATGGCTTGTTTGGGTGGTGGCGGGTGCGGCGAGAGGGGGGCGGGGGTGCCGGAGAGCGGGCCGGCGCGGGTGGAATTGGTGCCGGTGTCGGGCGAGCGGGCGCTGGAGGAGGTGGCCAAGTTTGTGTCGCTGGGGCCGCGGGATTCGGGCACGGAGGGGGCGGCGCGGGCGGCGGAGTATTTGCGTACGCGCTTTGAGGAACTGGGGGTGATGGCGGAGGTTCAGGCATTTGAGGATGATACGCCACAGGGACGGGTGGTTTTTCGCAATGTGATTGGGAAAATTCCGGGGAAAAGCGGGCGGATTCTCTTGCTGGGCTCGCATTATGACACGAAGTCGGGGATTGAGGGCTTTGAGGGGGCGAATGATTCGGGGTCGAGCACGGGGCTTTTGCTGGAGCTGGGGCGGGTGCTGGCGGAAGCGTCGCCGATGCCGCTGGAGATTTGGTTGGCGCATTTTGACGGCGAGGAGTGCATGGTGGAGTACGGTCCGAGGGACGGCCTGCATGGCAGCCGGTATCTGGCGCGGAAGCTCGAGGCGGAGGGGCGGATCGAGGATGTGGCCGCGATGATTTTGCTGGATATGATTGGCGACCGGGATTTGACGGTGACGATTCCGCGCAACAGCACGCCGGAGCTGGTGGCGATGGCGTTTGCGGCGGCCCGCGAGGAGGGGGTGCGGCGTCATTTTGAGCTGCACGATGGACAGGTGCTGGATGATCACGTGCCGTTCCTGGAGCGGGGGGTGCCGGCGATTGATCTGATTGATTTTCGTTTTGGCAGTTTGCCGGGGCGCAATGACTGGTGGCATACGGCGGAGGACAGCATGGACAAGCTGTCGGCGGAGAGTTTGGACATCGTGGGGCGGGTGACGGCGCGGATGATTCGGGAGATTATGGAGGCGGAGAGTGGGGTTCTCTCGCCAAGCCGACCAGACCGCAAAGATTGAACCGCGAAGGCGCCGGGGGGGGCGAGACGGGGGGGCACAGACTTTTTTGGAAAGACACAATTTCCAAGATCCAACATCCAATATTCAATATTCAAGGGGGGCAGGCAGGAAAAAATGGGCGGGGGCGGTGTTTGTTCTGGACAGGGCGGGTGGAGGAAGCCAGCATTCCGGTTTTTCTGAATAGAGGCAGGAAGGAGAGCTAGCATGTTTAATCCCCAAGCCGAAGCGATGCCGCGCGAGGAGCTGCGGAAGTTGCAGGGAGAACGGTTGCGGAGCCTGGTCGCGCGGGCGTATGAGCGCGTGGCGTTTTATCGCGCGAAGATGGACGCGCAGGGCGTGCGGCCGGAGGATATCCGCGGCATCGAGGACATTGTGAAGCTGCCGTTTACGGAGAAGAGCGAGTTTCGTGATCAGTATCCGTTCGGGATGTTCGCGGTGCCGATGTCGGAGATTGTGCGGATTCACGCGAGTTCGGGGACGACGGGCAAGCCGACGGTGGTGGGGTACACGCGGGCGGACATTGACAACTGGGCGGAGTGCGCGGCGCGGTCGCTGGGTTGCGGAGGGGCGACGGCGGAGGATACGGTGCAGGTGGCGTACGGCTACGGGCTGTTTACCGGCGGGCTGGGGATGCACTATGGCGCGGAGAAACTGGGGGCGGCCGCGTTGCCGATGTCGGCGGGCAATACCGAGAAGCAGGTGATGCTGATGAAGGATTTTGGGGTGACGGTGCTCTGCTGCACGCCGAGCTACGCGCTGCAGATTGCGGAGGTGGCGGAGCAGATGGGCGAGGATGTGAGGAGCTTTCCGCTGAAGGCGGGCTTTTTTGGCGCGGAGCCCTGGACCCAGGGCATGCGCGAGCATATCGAGGAGCGCCTGCCGCTGAAGGCGCTGGACATCTACGGTCTTTCGGAGGTGGCGGGACCGGGGGTGGCCAACGAGTGTCTCGAGCAGGACGGGTTGCACGTTTTTGAGGATCATTTTTATCCGGAGATCATTGATCCCGAGACGGGCGCATCGCTGCCGGACGGGGAGAAGGGCGAGCTGGTGTTCACCTGCCTGACCAAGGAGGGGGTGCCGCTGATCCGTTACCGCACGCGCGACATCACACTGCTGATGAACTCGGGGCCCTGTGCCTGTGGACGGACCAGCCGCAAGATGGCCCGCCTGATGGGCCGGACGGACGACATGCTGATCATCCGCGGGATCAACGTGTTCCCCTCGCAGGTGGAGAACGTACTGGTGCGCATCGAGGGGGTGCATCCGCAATATCTCATTATTGTGGACCGCAAGGGCAACCTCGACACGATCGAGATTCAGGTGGAAGTGACCGAGGATCTGTTCAGCGACGAGGTGAAAAAGCTTGAAGCCCTGCGCGACAAGATTCATTATCAGATCAAGGCCATGCTGAATGTGAGCGCGAAGATCACGCTGGTGGAGCCGAAGACCATTGAGCGCGGGCTGGGCAAGGCCAAGCGCGTGCTGGATCGCCGTCAGCGAATATGAGCGAAAGGAGCAGATCATGAAGGTGCGTCAGGTTTCAATCTTTCTGGAGAATCGTTCGGGGCGTCTGGCGGGGGTGCTGTCGGAGGTGGCCAAGGCGGGGGTGAACATCCGGGCGCTATCGCTGGCGGACACGAGCGACTTTGGCATTTTGCGGCTGATTGTGGACAACGTGGACGCGGGGGTGAAGGCGCTGAAGGACAGCGGGCACACGGTGTCGCTGACGGAGGTGCTGGCGGTCGAGATTTCGGACCGGCCCGGGGGGCTGGCGGAGACGCTCGAGGCGCTGTCGGCGGCGGACTTGAACGTGGAATATATGTACGCGTTTGTCTGCCGGGTGACAGAGAAGGCGGTGGTGGTGTTCCGGTTCGAGGACGTTGATGCCGCGCTGGCCGCGCTCAAGGCGGCCGACATCTCCGTGCTGCCGGCGAATACGGTTTACGCCATATAAAACCGGTTTTGGCCGGGGCGGGCGGGGGGGGCGGCCGGGAATCTGGTTGCGGAGCGGGCCGGGGTGGGCTATAAGCAGATTCCACGCTAAATGAAGGGATTCGTGAGATGAAAAAAGTGATTTTGATGCTGGTTGGCCTGGTTGTGGCGGGTCAGATGGCGACGGGCGCCGAGGCGCGCGTGGTGGCGCTGGCCACCTCGGGCGATGTGGACGGCGAGCTGGTGGCGCGGGTGGCGGAGTATGTGCGCACGCACGCCCAGGTGACGCTGCGGCCGACCGACCCGGTGGCGGCGGAAGCCGGCGAGGATTTGAACGTGATCGGACGGCGCGCGGCGGGCGCGCTGAAGGAGGACGAGCTGGGGGTGCTGGTGCTGGGCCAGTTTGGCGAGGACCAGCCGCAGGGCATCTGCCTGCCGCCGGAACGCTTCGGCATTTTGAACCTGTCGCGCCACGCGGCGGGGGAGGTGGAGATGGACCGCTTGGCGCGGCGCGCGGGGCAGGACAGCCTGCGGGTGATGGCGCTGCTGGTGGGGATGTCGCCGTGTCCGTTTCCGCTGTGCGTGCTGGCGGGATTTGAGAAGACCGAGGATTTGGACCGGATGAGCGGCAACTATTGCCCGCCCTGCCAGGATCGCTTCGCGCGGCTGGCGCGCGAGGCCGGGCTGGAGCTGACGCCGACGGCGCCGGCGGACGAGGCCGGGGCCGGCGAGCTCCCGGCGGTCGAATAGCCACGGAGCGGCGCCCATGCTGGACATCAAACTTATTCGCGAATCGCGCGAGACGGTCGAGGCGGGACTCAAGACCCGGCGCTCGGAGGTGAAGCTGGACGAGGTGCTGGCGCTGGACGAGCGGCGGCGGGCGATCATTACCGAGGTTGATCGGCTGCGCGCGCGGCGCAACGAGGTGTCCAGGGAGATCGGCGCGCTGAAAAAGGCGGGCGAGGACACTGGCGCGATTCAGCAGGAAACCCGGGAGATCGGCGAGCGGATTTCCGCGCTGGATGCCGAGCTGCGCGAGGCCGGGGAAGCCCAGCGACGCCTGCTGCTGGCCATTCCCAACCTGCCGCAGGAGGGCGTGCCCGAGGGCGCGGACTCGACGGCCAATGTGGTTGTACGTTCGTGGGGCGAGCCGCGCGAGTTCGCTTTCGAGCCGAAGGATCATGTGGCGCTGGGCGAGGCGCTGGGGCTGTTCGATTTCGAGCGGGCCGCGCGGCTGGCGGGCTCGGGCTTTCCGCTGCTGACCGGGGCGGGCGCGCGTCTGGAGCGGGCGCTGATCCAGTTCATGCTCGATTTGCACACCACGCAGCACGGCTATGTCGAGGTGGCGCCGCCGCATCTGGTCAGCTCGGCCGCCATGACCGGCACGGGGCAACTGCCCAAGCTGGCGGACGACATGTACCACCTGTCCACCGACGACCTCTGGCTGATTCCCACCGCCGAGGTGCCGGTGACCAACATCTACCGCGAGGAGATCATCCGCCGGCCGCTGCCGATCCGGCTGGTGGCGCACACGCCCTGTTTCCGCCGGGAGGCGGGCGCGGCGGGCAAGGACACCCGCGGGCTGATCCGCGTGCACCAGTTCAACAAGGTCGAGCTGGTTCAGTTTGTCGAGCCAGAGGCTTCGCGGGCGGCGCACGAGGAATTGACCGGCCACGCCGAGGCGGTGTTGCAGGCGCTGGGGCTGCCGTACCGCGTTTTGCTGCTGTGCTCGGGCGATATGAGTTTCGCGGCGGCCAAGTGCTATGACCTCGAATTGTGGGCGCCGGGCTACGGCGGCTGGCTCGAGGTGTCGTCGTGCAGCAACTTCGAGGCGTTCCAAGCGCGGCGGGCGAACATCCGCTGGAAGAACCGCGAGGGGCGCAACGAGTTTGTGCATACGCTGAACGGTTCGGGCGTGGCGCTGCCGCGGCTGGTGGTGGCCCTGCTGGAAAACGGCCAGCAGGAGGACGGCAGCGTGATCCTGCCGGAGGCGCTGCGGCCCTATCTGGGGGGGCTCGAGCGGTTGACGCCGCCGGCTTGAGTGCGGCCATGCTTGCCGCGGTCAACCGAACCATTGCCGCCCGCTTTCCGGAACTCGAGACCCGGCCCGTTCTGGTGGCGGCGAGCGGGGGCGCGGACTCGACGGCGCTGGCGCTGCTGCTGCACGAGCGCGGGCACGAGCTGACTCTGGCGCATGTGCACCACGGCATCCGGGGTAAAACGGCGGATGCGGACGCGCGCTTTACGGAAAAACTGGCCAAGCAGCTTGGCGCGCGGTTTGTGTTGGGGCGCTTCGATGTGCCGGCCGAGGCGCGCGCGACGGGGGAGTCGCTCGAGATGGCGGCGCGGCGGGTGCGGCGCGATTTTCTGGTGGCGACCGCGCGGGAGCTGGGGATCGGTTGGATTGCAGTGGGGCATACGGCCGACGACCAGGCGGAGACCGTTCTCATGCGGATCATTCGCGGCACGAGCGTGGCGGGGCTGGGCGGGATTCCCTATGTGACCGAGCACGGCGGGGTGCGGTTTGTACGGCCGCTGCGCGAGCTGTCGCGGTGCGATTTGCTGGCCTGGCTGCGCGAGCGGAGCCAGGCTTGGCGTGAGGACGAAACCAACGTGGACGATTTCGCCCTGCGCAACCGGGTGCGCAACGAGATTCTGCCGCTGATCGAGTCGCGGCTCAATCCGGGGGTGCGCCAGGCGCTACTGCGTCTGGGGGATATTGCCACCGCGGAAAACGAGGTGATGGAAGTCCTTGCGCGGATGTGGAGCGAGCGCGAGGATGCGGTGGAGGCGCCCGCCGCCATTCTGCGGCGGCTGGCGCACGACGCGCTGCACCGGCGCGGCCTGCCGCCGGGGGAGGTGACCTTTGCGGCGATCGAGCAGTTTTCCACGCTGTGGAAAACTATTTTCCATAGCGTGGAAAAATCCGAAAAAAAGTTTCCATGGCGTGGAAAACCGGCGCGGGGCATGGCGCCGAAGTGGAGCATTCGCAAGCGGCCGGGGCGGAGGGGGCAAGAGGTGGAGAATCCGGCGGCGGCGCCCGAGGTGCGGGTGCGGCGGGGGCGGGGTTTTTCGCGGAGGGCGACGGAGGTTTGTCTTTCGGCGGTGGCGGTGGGGGAGCGGGATCTGATTTTCCGCAGCTGGCGGGCGGGGGATCGGATGGAGCCGCTGGGGATGAGGGGGAGTAAGAAGTTGTCGGACATTTTTACGGATTTGAAGGTGCCGCGGGCGGAGCGCGGCCGCTGGATGGTGGTGGAGTGCGGCGGCAAGATCGCGGCGCTGGCGGGCTGGCGGGTGGCACGGGAGTTCGCGGTGGAAAGCGCCACCGCGCCGTCGTGGCGGATTGGGTGGAAATATCCCGCGGGGTCAGCGAAGTAGATCCATTCGTCGCCGTCGGGGAGGGGGGGGGCGGGGAGATCAAAAAATGGTGCTCGAGGGGGGACTCGAACCCCCACGGGTTGCCCCACATGCACCTCAAGCATGCGTGTCTGCCAATTCCACCACCCGAGCACCGGAAAGGGAATGACGATCGTGGTCAGTTGGGGGGAAAGATACGGGTTCGGCGTCCGGACGGCAAGTGTTTTTGCCGGAGGGAAGTTGCCGGGGAGTTGCCGGTGTTACGGCGTTGGGGTTTCGCGGTGGCGGGGCGATGGCACGGAATGGGCGGCGTGGATGAGGGTTTCGAGTTGATAGGGCTCGGGCTGGTTTTGCCACCGGAGGGTGAGGTGCAGGGCCTGGGGCAGGAGGGCGTTGGTGGCGGCGGGGGGGGGCCACTCGGCGTGGGCCTGTTGGTTGGTGAGGGCGGCAATTTCGAGGGTGAAGGGGCCGGCCAGGAGGGTGTTGGTGACGGGGGCGTCGGCGCCGGGGCCGGAGCAGGGGGCGGCGACGCGCTGGAGTTCGGCCCGGCCCTTGCCGCGGTCGTGGAGGAGATAGGTGACCTGATGGATGTCGTAGGCGTCGGGGTAGGGGGCGGGGGCGAGGACGACGGGGGCGTAGCAGTGGAGAACGAGGCGGGGCTTGCCCAGTTCGGTGGAGGTGGCGAGGGTGAAGGGGGGGGCGTCGTCGGGCAGGGCGGGGGCGTAGGCGCAGGAGAGCTCGCGGCCGAGTGAGCGGAGGACGGCGCGGGCGCGCCGGGGGCCCTGCAGGCGTTCGGCCTGGGCGTGGTCGGCCGTCAGTACCGCGCGCAGGAGCATGGTCAGGACGATGGCGGCCAGGGCGCCGAGGGTCAGGGCGAGCAGGAGCTCGACCAGAGTGAAGCCGCTCCGCCGCGAACGAGGGGGGGGCATCGGGGTCATGATGCCGGCGCCGAGGCTAGGCGCCGCCGCCCACGCTCAGGAGCATGACGGTAAAGAAGACGACCGCAAAGATGGCGACGAGGCCGGTGATGGCCAGGACAATGAACCAGGTTTGGCGGCGCGCGCGGGGCCGGGCGCCGAAGGGCGAAATGCTGGCAAAGTCTTCGGGCGCGTGCATGGTGCCATTGGCCAGCTCGATGTCGGCGTCGGTATAGCGCGCGCCATCGGCGGCCAGTTCGGGGGCGTCGAAGAGGAATTCGATGGAGCCCAGTTGAATTAGATCCTTATGATGAAGGGAGGTTTCTTTGACGTCGCGGGAATTGACGCGGGTGCCGTTGGTCGAGTCGAGGTCTTGCAGGACGCAGGAGTCGCCGCTGTAGAGGATGCGGCAGTGGTGGCTGGAAATGGTGGGGTGGTCGAGCAGGATCCGGTTGTCGGATTTGCGCCCGATGGTGTTTTCACCCTGTTCGATGGGGAACTCGCGTCCCTTGAAGTCGCCGGACATTCCGCTGAGTTTTGCCATGGAAGCGTCTCCCTTATGCTCTGCGTTGAGTGCTCATGTTTGCGGGTATCATGGCGGGAAGCGGCGCGGTTGGCAATCCCAAAGGTTGGCGGAGTCCGCATTCCGGCGCGCGGGGGGGGGCGGCTGGCGGGGGGGGGGCGAAAAGAAAGCGTAAAAAAGTGGGTTTTGGAATTGACTCGGCAGGGGCAATGGGGCATCCTTGGCTGCAAGGTGAAAGGTGATTCGTTATGAATTTTGGCTGGGGCGGGCCTGCTTCCCCGGTCTAAGGAGAACATAAGATGAAAAAACTGCTGGTATTCTTGATGATTGGTTGCATGTTGGCAGCGCCGGCTGCCTGGGCGCAAGGCAGGCAAAAGGCCGAAAAGAAGTCGGCCGAAGCAGCGCAGCCGGTGACGCACGCCCAGTTGGCGGAGCTGCTGGTGAAGGCGCTGGGGCTGGTGCGGTTTTTGCCGCCGTCGCCGACGGCCCAGCAGCTTTTTGATATTTTGATGCAGAACGCGATTTCACCGCAGGACGGGTGGAAGGCTGACGCGGTGGTGACCAAGGCGGACTTGTCGCGGGTGCTGGTGCAGGCCCTGCGCAAGGAGGACATGGTCGAGAATCCCAACGATCCGCAGTCGTGGATCAACCTGCTGCGCGAGTTGGGGATTTCGGTTGACCGGCTCAGCGAGAGCATCCAGGCCGTGGAAGTTCTGCCGGAAGGGATGGGCCAGGACTGGACGATGGCCTCGACCGACCCGCTGGTCGAGGGGCTGGCGTTCGCGCCCAGCACGGTCCAATATTCGGTGGACCTGAACCTGGTGGTTCGCATCCTGACCGAGATGGAAACGATCCGCGGGGAGTTGCGTCCGATTTCGCCGACGCCTCACTAAAGCATGAACCCCAAGACCACAATGTCACACCATAAGCGAGGATTCACAACCATGAAACGATTCCATATTCTGACTGTAGCGGGCTTGTTGTTGGCGCTGGCGGCATCGTCGGCCCTGGTGCAAGCCGACACCTCCCCGATCCACGTGAACAACCGTCTGCGTCTGGGCTGGGACGACAACGTGTACCAGGTGGATGACCCGTCGGCTTCGGGCCTGAAGCGCAAGGAGAGCTTCCGGATCATCGAGGAAATCGAAGTGCTGGCCAACCTGAACTTCGAGCGAACCTATCTGGGGCTGCGCTACCGGCCGTCGCTGATCTGGTATGAGGATCGCGACAACAAATCGACCGATGTGCTGCACGACCTGGACTTCAACTTCATCCACAACTTCAGTCCATCGCTGGTGCTGTCGTTGAGCGATACGCTGCGGGCGAGCCAGCTTCCTGAGCTGCAGGATGAGAACTTCGTGGTGCGCCAGGATGACGACAATATCTACAACTCGGCGGTGGCCACGCTGGCCTATACGCTGCGTCCGGCCACACGCATTGACCTGTCGGGCCGCTATATTCTGTTGAAATACACGGAGAGCGACTATGTGGACAAGTCCGGCGCGCTGGTGTCGCATGACGACGACAACTATTACAGCGTGGTCGGCGGGTTGACCCTGCACCAACAGCTGGCCAGCCAGACCGCGCTGATGGTGGATGGCCGCTATCAGGCGCTGCGTTATCCGGACGCGCGTGACACTTACAACCGCGACGCGGACAGCCTGTTTGCCGGCGTGGGTATCGAGCAGACCTTCAGTCCGCAACTGATCGGGCGGTTGCGCGCGGGCGTGGAGCACCGCACCTATGACTACAGCGGCGTGAGCGACAATACCTGCCCCTATGGCGAGGCGTCGGTGACCTATCTGCCCACCCCGGCCACGCGCATCACCGGGTCGGCGTCTTATTCGCTGTATGAGTCGGACATCTCGGGTTATCTGAGCCAAGAGCGCTTCTATGGCGCGCTGAGCCTGGCGCACGACTTCACCGCCAAACTCAATTTCTACATCAGCGGCGCCTACGCCTTGAACAACTACGAGCAGGACTACTCGTTTGACCAGTCCCGCCGGAGTGGCGATGAGGACACGTTCCTGATTTCGACGCGGCTGAGCTATCGCCTGAACCGGATCAACTGGTTCGAGGTGGGTTATCAGTTCGTGATGCTGGACAGCGATCTGGCCGGCCGCGAGAGTTACAAGCGCAACCGCGTGGACGTGGGCTGGAAGATTCAGTTGTTCTAACTCCGGCCCGGGGGGAAAGACGATCGGCAACGGTCGTCTTTTCCCATACACCCAGCCCCATGACAACTGCCGGGACCTTGTGGCCCGGTTTGTTGTGCAGCGACAGGAATCCGATCACATGCCAGAAGACAACCAGAGCACAACCCTCCACTTTCTAGACTATTGGCGGGTCATCCGCGACCGCAAGGAGGTCATCCTGGCCGTGGCGCTGCTGACCATTGTGACGGGCACCGCCTATACCCTGATGGCGCCGAAGAAATATACGGCGACGGCCCTCATCGAGGTGCGCGAAGACGCGCTGGATGTGGATCCTTTCATGGACCGGCAGTCGGCGCGCTCGGGCTACAACCCGTTTTTCCTGATGACCCAGGAGAAGATCATGCGTTCGCGTTCGGTGCTGCTGGAGGTGATCCGGCGGTTGAACCTGCAACGGGTGTGGGGCGCGGACCTCAATGAGGACAAGTCGCCCATTTCAGCGGATCTGGCGCTCGAGATTCTGGGCCGCAGTCTGCGGGTGGAGCAGGACCGCGACACGGTGTTGATGAACATCAAGGTGACGTCGGCCGATCCGAAGCGTTCGGCGGAGATCGCCAACGAAGTGGCCAACGTGTATCAGGAGCGGCGGCTGAACCTCAAGCGGCGCGAGATTCAGCGGGCCATTGACGCGATCGGCAACGAGCTGCGCAAGCAGCAGGAGCGGGTCGAGGAGGCCGAGGCCGAGCTGCAGCGCATCCGCCAGGAGCGGGGCATTTCGCTCATCGGGCGAATGGGCGCGGCCATCCGGGTGGAGGCCACCCGGCTCAACATGCTGGAGACCGAGCGCAATGCCGCCCGGGTGGACATGCTGGTGCGCAAGACGCGGCTGGAAGAACTCGAAAACCTCGAGGGCCGCGAGTTGATGGAGGCCGCCGCCTACCTGGTGCCGGATGCCACGTTGGCCACGGTGCGCCAGCACCTGATGGACAGCGAAGTGCAGCTCAAGCTGATGCTGAGCACCGGCGTGATGGGCGAGAACCACCCCGACGTGCTGCGCCTGAAGGGCGCCGTGGACGAGCTGCGCCGGCAACTGGATTCGGCGCTGGCCGGGCTCAAGGCGGGGCTGCGCACCGACTATGAGGTGGCGCTGCAGAAATTCAACGCGCTCGACGAGGAATTGCAGGAAATCAAACGCTCGGACATCGAGGCAGAGGGGGAGGACTATCTGCCCTTCAACCGGGCGGAATTGAACGTGCAGCTGCAGCGCGACATCCTGACGGTGATGCGCGCGCGGGTGACCCAGACGGGCATCGAACTCGAGGTGCCGCGCACCACGGTGGATATTATCGAGGAGGCCGAAGCGCCCAACAAGCCCTCGAGTCCGTTGGTGGCTTTGAACATTTTCCTGAGCGTGGTGCTGGGGCTGATGGCCGGGGTGGGGCTGGCGTTCTTTGTGGAGTATCTGGACGTGTCCATCAAGACGGTGGATGAGGTCGAGAAGTATCTGGGTCTGCCGGTGCTGGCGGTGATTCCGCAGCAGTCGCGCCCGCTGACCGAGGCCGGGCAGTCCAGCGGCCAGGGCGAAGCCTACCGCTCGCTGCGGACGAGTCTGGCGCTGCTGGCCCGCGAGGGCGGCCAGAAGGTGTTCGCGATGCTCAGCGGCGGGGTGGGCGAAGGCAAGTCCACCACGCTGTTCAACCTGGCCTATGTCTGCGCCGAGCAGGGCAGCCGGGTGCTGATTATTGACACCGACTTGCGCCGTTCGGTGCAGCACAAGATGGTGGGGCTGCCCAACCGGATCGGGGTGGTCAACGTGCTGACCGGCGAAATGACGGCGGACGAGGTGATTCTCGAGACGGGCGTGCCCAACCTGTGGATGATGCCCAGCGGACGCCTGCGCCGCGGATCGCTCGGGATCATGAACAGCCCGCGCTTGAAGGCGCTGCTGGACCAGGTGCGGGACAAATTCGACTATGTTCTGATGGACTCGCCGCCGATTCTGGGGGTGACCGATGCCGCGATTCTGGCGGGCGAGGTGGACGGTGTGCTGCTGGTGGTGCAGTACCGGAAATATCCCAAGATCATTTCGCTGCGGGCCAAGCGGATGATTGAGAATGCCGGCGGCCAGTTGATGGGCTCGGTTCTCAACAACATCAACATCATGCGCGACGACTACTACTATTACTACCACTATACAACGAGGAAGTATTATGGTAGCACCAAGCACGAAACCGATGAAGACGCAGTGGAAGTTTGAGCCGTGAAATTCTCCGTATCGAGTCGTTTGCTGGTCCTGAGTGTTCTTTTGGTCGGGATGCTGGCCGCGGGTTGCACGCTGGGGCCCCGCCGCAACCAGCGCGTCTATGACCGTTATCTGGAACTGGTGGCCGAGCGCAGCCGCGCGCCGGTGGCTTCCGAACCGGTCGTCGAGCCGGCCAAGCCCGAGACTGCCGCGCCGCGCAGGGTGCCGGAAACCCGCCCCGCGCCGCAACCGCAGGCCCAACAGAAGCCCGCGGCCAGGTCGGCTCCGGCTCCCGCGAAGAAACCTGCTCAGGCTCCTGTGGCCAAAAAACCGGCCCCGGCTCCCGCGCAGAAGCCCGTTCAGCCCCCTGTGGCCAAACCCGCGGCCAAGCCCGAAGCGGCCGCGCCTCCCGTGGCGGTGATTCCACCTCCGCAGAAGAAGTCGGCCACCCCCGCGCCGGCGGAGACGCCCAGCGAGGAGCCCGCCGAGGGCATGGGCTATGTGCTCAAGCCGAGCGACGTGGTGCAGATTTATTTGCGGGGCATTCCCAATGCCGAGGCGGTGGAGCAGATCATTGATGAATACGGCTTGGTGAACCTGCCGTTCATCAACGAGGTTCAGGCCGCCGGGTGGACTTCGTCGGAGCTGGCGCGTCACATCCGCCAAACCTACATTGACCAGGGCATCTACCAGAACTTGTCGGTCAGCGTGGTGGTTCCCGCGCGCTATTATTTCATTCAGGGCGAGATCCGCGCGCCGGGCCGCTATCAACTGGTGGTGGCCACGCGGCTGTCCCAGGCGATTGCCGGGGCGGGGGCCTACACGGAATTCGCCAGCGGGAAGGTGGTGGTGAAGCGCGGGGGGGAGGTCTTCCGAACCATCAAAAACGCCAAGCGTTTGGATCGGAGACCGGCCGACGACATCTTGATCGAGCCGGACGACATCATCGAAGTCCATCGCAGTTTCTGGTAGGCCGACCAAGTTGGCGGGCGTCATGGATCACCGCGGGGATTGGGGATTGCTGGAAAGCCGGCCCACTCCGCTGGAGCGGATCTATGACGCCTTTTGCTTTTTGCTGCTGATGTGGCCGGCCATCGGGGGGATGTTCCTGCTGGGCTCAACCCGGGTATGGGGTTATGCCCCGGGGCTGATGGTTTCTTTTCTGGGCGCCGGATTGGTGCTGGCGCGCCCGCTGCTGTTCGCGCGGACACCGCGCTGGATTTTGCCGCCGGGGTTTTTGCCGTGGGCGCTGGTGGTGATCTATGTGGCGGCAGGGATGAGCTGGGCGTTGGTGCCTTATACGGCCCGGTGGGCCGCGCTGCGCTGGGCCAATCTGCTGGCGGCCGGTCTGGCCTGGACCCAGTTCGGGCTGCGGCGGCACCGCTGGCACTGGCTGCTGGGCGTGCTGATGGCCGGGGTGGCGGTGAACTGCCTGTATGGGTGGTATCAATATCTGCACCAGCCGGAGCTGGTGTTGTGGACGCCCCGGGTGGAACAATACGGCCTGCGGGTGGGGGGCACCTATCTCTGTCCGAATCATCTGGCCAACATGATTGCCATGCTGGTCCCGGTGGCTCTGGCTCTGCTGCTGCTGCCAGGCGCGGGGTTTCCGTTGCGTATTCTGGCGGGCTATTATCTGGCGGTGACCACGCCGGTGCTCTATTGGACCGAGTCGCGCAGCGGCTGGGGCGGCATGATTGGCGGGGTGGCGGTGACGCTGCTGCTGCTGGCCTGGCGCAAGAGCCGGGCGTGGTTGCTGATCGCGCTGGTGGCGCTGCCGCTGCTGGGTGCGGGCGCGGGGGCGCTGGCATGGAAAACCCTGCCCGTGGTGCGCCAGCGGCTCGGCGCGGTGATCGAGGATCCGCTCAAAGCCAGCGGCATCCGCGAGGACATGTGGCGCGATGTGCCGGCCATGGTGCGCGCCAAACCGCTGTGGGGCCATGGCGGCGGCGCCTATCTGTGGGCCTATCCGCCCTACCGCCAGCACACCCGGCTGCACCTGCGCTATGACTATTTGCACAACGACTACCTGCAACTGCTGGTGGAGCATGGCGCGGCGGGGCTGGGACTGGCCGCGCTGGCGCTGGCGGTGAGTCTCTGGATGCTGATCCGCCGCAGCCTGCTCGCGCAGACCAACGAGGCCGGCTTTCTGCTGGCCGGGGCGGTCGGCGCTCTGACAGCCTGCCTGCTGCAGGCGGTGTTTGATTTTAACTTTTTCATTTTCCCCAATCCGCACGCCTTGATTTGGATTCTTGGAGTGTCGGTGGGCGCCTGGGCTTCGCTGGAGGGGCGGATCGAGCGCGTCTCGAAGTGGGGGGGCGTCGTGCGCCGGGTGGCGGCGGGCGTTCTTCTGGCGGGTTGCGTGTATGGGGCCTGGGTGTCGCTATCCGCCGGCATGGCCTACTATTGGAATCTGCGGGCGGAGGCCTTGCGGACATCGTTCGACTGGGAGCGGGTGGAAGCCTGCTATCGGCGGGCCATGGCCTGGGACCGCCTGGACTGGCGTCCGCACCTGGGGCTCGGGAACATCACATCCACCCAGGCGATGTGGTATCGCGATCCCGACGAGGTGGCCGAGAAGGAAGGGCGTCGCCGGCTCGCGGAGGCGTCCATCGCCCATTTCGAGGCGTCGGTGGCGCGGAATCCCGGCGAGATGGAAGCGGAGCTTGGCTTGACCCGCGCCTACAACTCGCTCGGGGAAGCCGCAGAGGCTTTGCGTCATTGCCGGCGCGCGGCGGACTATCAGCCGCGGCATGTGTTTTATCAGGAGCAGCTTGGCATACAGTTGCGGTTGATGGGCCGCCAGCGCGAGGCGCTGGAGGTGTTCCGTGCCAACATTGACAAGGGTTTGGCGACATCCATCAGCCATGCAAGCGTGCGGTCGCTCGAGCGCGCCCTGGCCCGGAAGGAAGCCGCGAGCGCGGCAGAACACGAAGCGGGCAAATAGACTCAGACTTCCTGATCTCGGAGGAAATTGCGTTGGCACGATTCCGCCGTTGAGGTCGGGAAGTCTGCCCTGGCAAGGGCTGACATCCCCGCGAGTTTGTAGTCCCGCCTTCAGGCGGCATGTCCCGATCGTTCCGCCTGAAGGCGGGACTACAAACCGGTCATTCCGGAGGCGGGGCAACGCCTTGATTC
>JAAZFE010000150.1 GCA_012511885.1 Lentisphaerota bacterium
AATAAGGCGCGAATTTTACGATGATGGCGCGTCGCGGGCGATCCCTCGCAGTACTTTAGTACGCGAGGGTCGTCCTCGACGCGTCAGCGCGGAAAAGGCGCACCTTGGTTTTGCCGCCTCGTTTTTCCAAAGCCTTTGCCGCCTCTCCTCCCCCCACCACCCACCCCCCACCACACCACCTACTCCACCCGCACAACCGACACAATCTCCACCGCCTGCAACGGCACATCCCCCATCCCCGCCTTCGTGCCAGTACGCGCCTGCTGGATCTGCTCCACCACCTCCATGCCCTCGACCACCTCGCCAAACACGCAATACCCAAACCCCTGCGGATTCGGCGCCTTGAAATTCAAAAACGCGTTGTCCACCGTGTTAATGAAAAACTGCGATGTCGCGCTATCCACCACCGCCGTCCGCGCCATCGCGATCGTGCCGCGCCGGTTCGCCAGGCCATTCGCCGCCTCATTCTTGATCGGCGCCCGGGTTGGCTTCTGGCGCATATTCGCGTCAAACCCGCCCCCCTGGATCATAAAGCCCGCAATCACCCGATGAAAAATCGTCCCGTTGTAAAACCCCGCGTCCACATACGCCAGAAAATTCGCCACCGTCACCGGCGCCTTGTCCGCCGCCAGCTTCACCTTGATGTCTCCCATGCTCGTCTTGATCAGTACCATGTCCGTCTCCTCTCGGTTCGTTGTCAAATCATCCGCGGAAGCTTCCTCCGCCATCCCCATCATCGGCGTCATCCCCAAAGCCAGCGCCAAACCCGTCAGCCAAATCATCCTCTTCATCATCCGTCTTCCTTTCAACCCCGCACACCCTACCACCCCCCCCCCGCAAACCAAAACCCAAATCGCAATTTTGGACTTGTAGAAACCCGGCAAAAGAAGGACAGTAGTCTCGCATTTTCTACTCCGTATGGAGTGAACCCATGAATTTGAAAAAGTCACTAACCATCGAGACCATCAGCCTCGACCTCAAAGGCGCCGCCAAGGATGAAATCCTGGTGGAAATGGTGGATCTGTTGATGGCTTCCGGCCACATCCGTGACCGCGACGCCGTCCTGCGCGCCATCGTCGAACGCGAAAAACGCATGAGCACCGGCATGCAGAACGGCATCGCCATCCCCCACGGCAAAACCGACAGTGTGGACTGCCTCGTGGCCGCGCTCGGCATCAAGCGCACCGGCGTGGACTTCGGCGCCCTCGACGGCCTGCCCTCCACCATCTTCGTCATGACCGTTTCGCCCGACAGCCGCACCGGCCCCTACATCCAGTTCCTCGCCGCCATCAGCCGGCCGCTCAACGACGCCACCATCCGCACCAAAATCCTCGCCGCCACCAGCCGCGAAGAAGTCCTCCAGCTTCTCACCAGCTAGCCCCCCCGCCCAATCCGGCAGCCGTCCGTTATCCCCCCGCCGCCTCCACGGCGCGGCAGCGCCCCCTATGTCCCATATGTCCCCTGTGTCCCCTTTCACCATACAATCGGCAGCTGCCGACAATACCAATAACACCCCCTTCCCTCCGCCCCCCCCAAAAAACCGGCGTCACGGCCTCACGGCGTCATGGCGTCCCACCACCAACTGGGTAGCATCACTACCCAGTTCAAAAATAAGGGGCCGGTCCTATAAATTAATAAAACCAATCCCCCCTCCTCCGCGCCTTCGCAGGAACCTTCCTTGTTCTTTACACTCCTCGCGGCTCTCCAATCAAACAATCCAACAATCAACAACTCCCGCAATCCCCAGGCACCTCCCCGTCCGTTCTACCCTCTCCATCCGCTCCTTCCAACAAGTCGCAGTTTCTTGACACAGCCGCCCTCAATCCCGCAAAATTGAGGAGATTGCCAAAGCGCCGCCCGAAAACCTTGGCGCTCGCGCAGGAGGCGAGCAAGATGAAAATAAAGCACGGAATCTATCTGGTGGCGGTTGCCATCATCGGCGGGTTTTCTGGATGCGCAACCGTTCCGCAGGGGCAACCGGAGACGATGGCAGCCGATTCGGGTTATTTCCTTTCAATGAAACAGAAAGGACAGTTGATTGGAACGGGCCGCATTCAGGATGACCAAGGGGATTGGTATGATGTTTTGATCGTCCCAGGCTATGTCGAACCGGCCCGGCGGACAACAACCTACATGCGGATGGCTGGCGAAGATTTCGGCGAGTATTTTCGTGCCGACAAATATCGCGACCTTACCCTTAACAGCAAGGCCGGGTTGATATGGGCCTACGATGTATGTCTCACCGATTTCATGATCAAAGGGGTTCCGTGGGCATGGGGGAAGTACTGGACGACCGCGAACGAGCGCTCGCGGCAGCGAGTGTTTGGCTGGTGGTTTGCCTATCCGTGGGCTCTGTTGGAAAGCACGGTGGACACCGCCGTGCGCGTACCGGTCGGTTTGGCGGGTGCCGCCATCGGCACGGCTTGGGGGGTTGCCGGAGTGCCGGGATACTATGCGCTCAATTCTGCCACCAAGGGAACCTGGCATTTGGCAGCCGATGCCGTTCTCTTCCCGGCCGTGGCCTGCACATGGAACACCGCTATCGCGCCTCCGCTGGCCATGCTGGGCCAAAAGCCCGCTCCGTCCCGCGTGGACGGATTTTGGGTGAGACAACTCACCGATGGACAAGCTTGCCAAAAAGCGGACATCACGCCGGAAGAAACGGAGGCGTTGGCGGCACTGGGTCGGCAGCTTATGATTGCTACTCAGCCGTTCGAAGACCGGCGCAAAGCCGTGGATGCGGAACGCGAAGCCATGTACCGAAAAACCAGAGAGATGGAGGAAATCATCTCAAAAGAAGAAGAAGACACTCTTCACGCTCTGGTGGGGACACTGCTGGAACAGGAAGGCATTGAGAATCTGCGAAACCGGGAATCCGAAACTGAATGGACCTTCTCGAAAAATAACGAAGTCCGTCGGTATCTTCGCGACGCAATGCAACTCTCGGACAAGGAAATCCGGCGCGTTATGCACCTGTTGAACCAATATGTCCCGTCGGAAATCTACCATCACCATTTTGGGCCCAAAACAGACCCGCTTAAGCGCAGCATCGAGCTATTCGAGGATGTGAGAGACGATCTAACCATTTTCTAACCGCTGGCGCCTCGGGTATCCGCCGCACATGCCCCATTAGCCTGAATCATTCCCGCGACAAGACCGCCCCGGATGCAAGGCAGTCGGACTGGAAGCAACGAGCCAAAGCACGAAGCACAAAGCACTAGGCACATGAATCTTTGCAGGAAGACGATTGCCCCGACCCCTCCACTTCCGCTAATGTTAGCCCATGACCACGCCAACCATCCGGGAACTTCTGGCCGAGCGAAGGCAGCCCACGCTGTCGCTCGAGTTCTATCCGCCCCGGACCCCGGCGGGCTTTGACCTGCTGCGCCGCTCCATCG